>JAFSOV010000013.1 GCA_017443235.1 Alphaproteobacteria bacterium | reverse complement strand
TTTGTTCATATTTAGCCTTTTTTTAAACTTTTCTTATTTGCCTATCGTGGCAATGATGATAGTAATAAAACCAAACTTAAAAATCAACAGTTTTTTAGGAATTTTTTATTTGCGGGAATCTGCAAAAAATAAGTGTTTCCCGATTATTATTCAACCAAAACGCCCGTCGCAAATTAAACCTTGGTTTAATTTCAACGGGTATAAACATTGTCAAACCTGCGCTGGGTGTGGGTTCGAATGCTTTTATTAAACATCAATAAATACCAGTGAACTAACCAAAAGGATTTTTTATGATTTATGCGTATTGTCGGGTATCAACAACCCACCAAACCGAAGAAAATCAACACTTTGTCATTGAACAATATGCCAAAGAAAACAATTTAACCGTTGATGTATGGGTGGAAGAAACAATTTCAAGTGGGAAACGATTATCAGAAAGAAAACTGGGTAAATTGATTCCAAAGTTAGAATCTGGGGACATATTGATTACAACTGAAATTTCGCGTTTAGCACGTAGTTTAATGGAGTTAATGGGTATATTACAGACATGTCTTGAAAAAGAGTGTCAAATTTGGACTTTGAAAGAAAATTTTAGATTGGGAACAGATGTTCAATCAAAGGTTCTGGCGTTCGCGTTTGGTTTATCGGCCGAATTATCAAAATCATTATTACAGGCGCGTGTTCGTGAAAGTTTAGCAAGATTAAAAGCCAACGGTAAAAAGTTAGGACGACCATTTGGGGCTAAATCACGTGAATTAAAATTGGAAAAACACAGACACAGATTAGAACTAATGATAAAACGTGGAATCAGTAAAACAAAAATAGCCAAAACATTGGGTGTTCATAAATGCACAATCTATAACTACCTAAAAGAAATCCGCCAATCGGCGGATTATTGACCTTTAATTTGGTCTAATATTTGTTTGAATTCGGTTTCATCGTCAGAGTCGTCTTCATCAAATACTGGTTGATTCAATTCTTTGGTATAGTCCAAAAAATGTGGTCTATGTTTTGACCTGCCGTCTGAATAGACTATATTCGCCATTTCATAATCGTGATGGTTGGTTTCAACGAATTTCAAATTGGGAATATGTGCTAAATTGTCCCTGTCAAATAAATACGGCCATTTTGCTTTGATTTGTGCTAATGACGTGATTTTTGGGTTTTGTTTTTCCCAGTCCATTTCTTCGTCAACTTGATCTTCGTATAATGGAACCGGAACTGTTTCTGGTCTGTCGCCAACAATCATAACCATAATTATACCGTTTGTTAAAAGTCTCATAATTTACCCCTTTGGTTTTGTTATCTATGCCCGGACATTCCGCTAAAAAATCGTTTTAGACAACAGTTTTTTCTTGATTTTTATCTGCGGAAATCCGCGATTTTTTAATTTTTTTGTGTTGTATTTCAAAGGTATTTACTGCTATGATGTGAAAAAAGGAAATTATATGGCAATTGCAAGTTTTGATGATTTTTTTAAACAATATGATACAGAACAAAAATTGGAAGATTATCTTGTTCAATATATATGGAACAAAGGTATAGATTGTAAATATTGCGGTCATAAAAACGATAAAAGCGCGTTATCACACATAACAGGAAATAAAGAATTTGGCTATTTTACCTGTAAAAACTGCGGTAAAGAATTCTGTGTCCTAACAAATTGGTTGTTTAGCAAAACAAAATTGACATATAGAAAATGGTTGCAGGCTATTTATTTCGTTGCTTTATATCCAAAATCTACATCTGCCAATATATTAGCAACCGAATTGAAAATTACACCACTTTCGGCAAGAGATATATGTGAAAAAATAGATAGATTATTGTATCAAGATATTAAATTGGACGGTATTGTTGAAATGGACGAAACCTATGTAGGTGGTAAAGAACAGTTTAAACACAGGAATAAACACACAGTTTTTCCTGATAGAGTTATTGGCGATAAAATACCAGTTTTTGGCATCTATGAACGTTCTGGTGACGATGAAACAAAAAAAGGAAGGGTTGTTCTGAAAAAAATAATCACAGAAGAAAATCACAAGGTTCGTGGTAAAGATGTTAAGGAGTTCATAGATATATATATTACAGATTCACCAGACGTAATATGTATGACAGATGCCATTCGTATTTATACAAAGAAAATACTGCATGAACGGAAGCGTGAATTTGTTGAACATTCCAAAGCAAAGAGCAAGAAAACAGGTAAAATAAAACGATATTCTGTTAGATATGTAAAAACATTGAAAAACGGTTTGGTAGTCACGACAAACCACGTTGAAAATCTGTTCAACCATTTTAAAAAGTATCTGCGTGCAAACTTTACTTCGGTATCAGGAAATCATATTCAAAGGTATGCAGATAGATTTTGTTTTATATGGAATACACAATATTTGCCAATTGAAGAAAAATTGGACATTATCTTTAAAAGAATGGGTGATATGGGACATATTTCATCTGCTGAATTGGATAAAGCCAAGAAAAAAGCCAAAGGGTGGAAATCACGTGAAATGATACAAAAAACCCGTAATAAATATAGAAAATTACAGCAAGAAAAATTGCTTATAAAACGTAAAGAAAAATGGCCTTTTGATGTATTGGAAAACAGTGTTATATTGTTTTGGTGGTATGTAAACGGTTTGTCAAAGGAAGAGGACAATATAACGGAAGAATCTAATGAAGATGCTTTGGCTATTTCAAAGGAAATATGTGAAGATTTAAAAAATCTAATAGGTGAACCAGATAAAAATGGTAAATTGTCCAGAAAAGGTAGATTATACCAGATAATAACAAATAAATACGACGAAATTGAAAGAATGCGAACAAAACGTCAAAAATTGGCGGCTGCTAGGAAATTTGCAATCAAAACCGATGAATACTATACGTGGTATATTTACAACCAAGAAGAAAAAAAGAAAGAAAAATTAAAAAAACGACAAGAACAAGCCGAATTGAAACTTCAAGAACAGTCGAAAAACGGCATAAATCTAAAAAATCCTAAAAAATCGTTGTCTTCCAATAAAAAATAGCGGACCGTTATAGTGTAAAAACAAAAGGATTTATACTATGGCGTTTCAAAGTATTCATAAGTTAATGCAAGAATACAACACAGAAGATAAATGTCGCGAATGGTTCGTTCATCATCGTTGGCCTAACGGTGTTGAATGTCCATTCTGCAGTAATAAAGACGGTCAAAAAACAATCTGTCGTTTAACCAAAGGTGCTGAAAAGGGTTGTTTTCTGTGTCGTGCTTGTAAAAAGAAATTTTCAGTTCGTAATAATTCATTTATGGGTAAATCACGTATTCCATATTCAAAATGGTTAATGGCGATTTATTTCGTTATCAACCATAAACGCGGTATTTCGTCTTTACAGTTGGCGCGTAATATCGGTGTCACTCAATCAACAGCGTGGTTTATGGCTCAACGTATATTCAATATCGTAAATTCAGATAATGCTGTTTTAAACGGTATTGTTGAAATGGACGAAGTTTATATCGGTGGTGCTGAAAAAAACAAACGTCCAGACAGACGTGTCAATAATTCAAACAAGTATTTGAACGATAAAATGTCGGTATTGGGTATGTTAGAACGTGGCGGAAAGGTTATTTTACGTCAATACGAAGGTAAACAGTATAAATACATGGAACCAGTTATTGAACATCATATCGGTAAAGACGCGACAGTATATACTGACGAAAGTCCACTTTATAAAGGCGGAATAAATGGTCGTCAGCATAACTGCGTGAATCACAGTAAAGGTATTTATGGAATCGGCAGTATCACAACGAACAGGATTGAGGGTATGTTTTCACAGTTAAAACGTATGATTTTAGGTATTCACGTGTTCGTGACACGTGGACATTTTAAACGTTATGCTGATATGTTCAGTTTTAGAATGGACACGCGTGAATTGACTGAATACGAACGTTTAGATTTGTTAATGACACAGGTCAACGGAACACGTATCAAATTTGACGAAATATCGTGTCACGGTAATCCAGGAACAAAAAAATGGTTTCCACACTACGGAAGCAAAAGAAAAATCGTTTTATAAACCGAAAGGATTTAAAATGGGAACAGCGGTTCAAATTGGTGATGAAATAGTTGTGTCAAATTCAATCGGAAGTGTGACACGAAAATTCAAAGGACGTTTAATCAGTTATATTAACGGAATCTTGACCTATGTGCCATTTAATGGCGGTTTATGTTCAATGTATGTTGGATTATAAAACCTGTGCGATAATATGCCGCCAAACTCATTAAAAAACACCATTTTCTTACGAAAACTGGCATTTTTTCATTCCTTTGCCAGCATAACCACATTTTTATAAAAAAGATTTTGTAGTCAGTATTGAATTATGATAAATTGATATGGGGTGTTTCGTTCAAAATTTGTTCTAACCCTATAAAAATCAGCATTTTTTAACAAAAAACATTTTGTAATATTTGCCAACTTATGCTAAGTTGATATAAATGCATAAATAATAATGGGAAGTATCAAAAAAAAATTCATTTTTACCACGAACGAATTTTATTGCTTTTCAAATTTTTTATGTTATAGACAACAAACTTAAAACATAAAAACACACTAAAAACAAAGAATTATAAGATATGAAAATTGTTATTTTTATCACAAATATTTTTTGATGTTAAAATATAGCGAGTCGCGTATCTATATAATTACCTATATTTGAAAACGAATACTTTTTACCGCACCAGGGCCACACAAAACCACGCGGCAATTTGTTCCAGGTTATATTTAATATGCGTATATAATAATATATTTTAACTCCGCATAAACATACGGTTCTTTTTTTATTGCGTTGAATATCGAATTTCTACTAGAATATAGAATATGGGAAGGATTATTTTATATTTATTCGCATTTATGTTCACGGCATATGCCGCCGACGCCGCGACTAATGCAATGCGTACGCCTGTGCCGGGTCGTGTGTCAAAGTATGTTGACCAACAATCCTATGCGTATATGTACCCGTATTTGAACAACAAAATGCGCACGGCAATGAACCCCGGCACCACGGTAAATATGACAAACAATCCAATTGATGTGGTGGTCCGGACCAAACCTATGGCTGAACCGCGCCGCGTTGTTCCGCGCACGCAAAAATCCACCAATACGAATAACACCGCGCGCGCCACGACAAATACAGCGTCCCAACAAACAACCCGGCGCGTGGTTCAACGCACCGCCAACACATCGGCACGCGCCGCCACAACAACATCGACAACGGCACGCGCCGTGTCCCCACGTGGCGCGCGCAGTGACACATCGCGCACCGCCGAAACAACGACCGTCATTACGAACGAACCGGTATCGTCCACACGTTGTCTGGCCGATTATACAACGTGTATGAATGGATATTGCGCGCGCAAAAATACGGCATATAATCGGTGCTTTTGCAGTGCGAAATTGTCCCAGATTGACGCCACATACCAACCACAAATCAGTGATTTAATCGTTCAAATTATCAACCTTAGGGGTGGCGGCACATGGACCCAGGACGAGATGAACGAATATTGGATGGAATTGGTTGGCAACTATGCCGGCGAAAATTCTTGGGTGAACCTTGACAATGCATTGAATATCGATTGGTCGGAACCCGAAGAACGTATGCGTGGCCAAAATGCATTTTTGACCGGACACCAATATTGTGTCCAACACCTGCGCGCATGCGCATATATGTCGTCCAACCTGCGCGATGCGTACCGTTCCCAAATTTCGCGCGATTGCGCCGCATACGAACAATCTTTGGAACGCATCAAGACCGCGGCCGAGGCATTGATTGAATATTACAGTGAATAATTATTTTTCTAAACTTTCGCACATTAAATTATGCCGATAAATATTCCGCGCCAAATCATCACTTATTACGTTCCAATCGTTTGCGCGCCCCCGAATTATATCGCAGGACATATTGCACATCGCCCTATTCTGCGATGGTATATTTTGCGTGCAGGATGTGGCGAATATCACGCAGCCCGGTATTAAAAACTTTTTCATCTGTATTCCTTTTGATATCAATGATATTTGTAATTTCATTTGATTGCGCACGCATGGAATCAATTGCGCACCGCATACGTCCGATACGCATTCCAAAAAAACAGGCCCCCGCGACAATCACCGCGGCGGCAAGAATTAAATATTGTTTCATATTTGCCCCCAACAAAAAACGCACCATTTGGTGCGCTTGTTTTATTGATTCATCGAATTAAAGAAATCCGTATTCGTCTTGGTCACCCGCAATTTATCCAACAAGAATTCCATTGCCTCCAACGTTCCCATTGGGTTAATAATGCGCCGCAACACGTACATTTTGGACAGCGTGTCTTTACCGACCAACAAATCTTCTTTGCGCGTGCCGGACTTTGTAATATCAATCGCCGGATATACGCGTTTATCGGACAATTTGCGGTCCAGTATGATTTCACTGTTCCCGGTTCCCTTGAATTCTTCGAAAATAACTTCGTCCATTTTGGAACCCGTATCAACCAACGCGGTCGCGATGATGGTCAAACTGCCGCCACCTTCGATATTACGCGCGGCACCAAAGAACCGTTTCGGCCGTTGCAATGCATACGCGTCAACACCACCGGTCAAAACCTTGCCACTGGATGGTACAACAGTGTTGTATGCGCGCCCCAAACGGGTAATAGAATCCAAAAGGATTACAACATCTTGCCCGGCCTCGACCAAACGTTTGGCCTTTTCGATAACCATTTCTGCAACCTGGATATGGCGTGTGGCGGGTTCATCAAACGTGGAAGAAATAACTTCACCCTTAACACTGCGTTGCATATCGGTCACTTCCTCGGGACGTTCGTCAATCAGCAACACGATAAGTTTAACCTCTGGATAATTCGTAGCAATCGAATGCGCGATATTTTGCAGCATAACCGTTTTACCGGTACGCGGCGGCGCAACAATCAATGAACGTTGCCCGCGCCCCGTCGGCGATATCAGGTCGATTACACGTGCCGATAAATTGCGGCCTTTGTCCGTATCACCTTCGACCTCCATCTTTAATTGTTCATCGGGGTACAGCGGTGTCATATCGTCAAAAGACACACGATGGCGCAACTTTTCCGGCACATCGCCATTTGCGCGTTCAATTGTTTCCAACGCGAAATAGCGTTCAGATTCATTTTGCGGTGCCTGGATTTGGCCTTCGATATAATCGCCGGTTTTCAATCCATATTTTTTAATAAGGTTTGGCGACACATACAAATCGTCCGGCCCGGCCAGATAATTACTTTCCGGTGCGCGCAGGAACCCAAAACCGTCCTGCATACGTTCCAAAACACCATCCCCAATCAGTGTTATTTTTTTATCGGCCGCGAACCCGCGCATAACGGCGAATCGCAATTGTTGCACATTTAATTGCGAAGGATTTTCAATGCCCATATCTTCGGCCATTTTCAACAATTGTTGCGGCGACTTAGCCTTGATTTCATTTATATGCATAAATTTTCCTTTTATAATATTTGGAATTTTTTGACGGCACAGAACGTGCCACCCTCTTTCACAGCCCTTATTATAATGCATTTTATGCAAAATGTCAAGTATTCCCGCATCCAAGACATTTTCCTTGCTTTTTATTATAATAATTGCTTCAATGAAAATACATTGAAACAAAGGAAGTGAAAAATGGCAGGAAGCATAAATAAAGTAATATTGGTTGGAAACGTGGGCCAAGACCCGCAAACACGCACAATGCAAAGCGGCCAAAAGGTGGTCAGTTTTTCACTGGCAACATCTGACCGGTGGCGCGACCGTGCGACCGGCGAACAGAAAGAACAAACCGAATGGCACCGCATTGTTATATTTAATCCAAATTTGGTTGAGGTTGCCGAACGTATGTTGCAAAAGGGAACCAAACTTTATATCGAAGGCGCCTTGCGCACACGCAAATGGCAAAATCAACAGGGCATCGACACATACACGACCGAGGTTGTATTAAATCAATTCGGCGGCACGATGGTAATATTGTCCGGCGCGAAATCTATGGATGCGATGGGCGCCGCATCATCTGCACCGGCAACGCCCGCACCGGCCGAAGAAGTGTCCATTTCCGAAATCGGCGACGACATTCCATTTTAGTCCCCTTCACATTCCGGGCCCCGCAAAATTTGAAAAATTTTGTGGGTGGGTTTGAAGGGACCCCACAAAAAACCGGCGGAATTTCCGCCGGTTTTCGCTGTCCCTGCCCCACGAAGTTTTAACGAAGTGGGGACTAAAACCTATATTTCATAGATGCATGGATTTTGTGCATCTGGACATTGGCATTATATTGGTACCGATAACCCACACCAATATGCAAACCATTCACGGACAAGAATTCCACGCCCGCGCCGCCATTTGCCCACAATGGATCAACATCAATATTATAATCGGTCCATTTGTTCGCCAACGCGAATTTATACTTCATCGTATCCGGCGTTCCCAACAAATCATATTCCACCCCAACCGTCAAATACGGACGGAATTCAAACCACGCGGACGGATAGACGCGTTTCTGGGCGGTCAAAGAATAACCCGGCGTCAAAATTGGGTACCCATCAAATTCCAAATTCATATAATCCGTGTCGCCAACCTTTTCGGTCATATCGAAACCAAAGTTATAACCCGCGCGCGCGTACAAATTACCAATAATATACTGATTCAACCAATCATGTATCAATCCAAATTCGGCCGCAATACCAAACGATGTCGCATCACCCTTTATCGTATCAACCCACGTTTGATTGCGTTCAACATCAATCATATTGACATCAAACATCGCATCACCATAAAAACGCGCCTTGTTGCTTAACGTTTTCAAGAAATATAAACCACCACCGACACTAAGGTTTGTCATATCCGATTCCATGCGCCCCGCAACCGGCCCAGAATTACCATAGGACAAATCTATGTCATCAACAACGTTCGCATCTGTGTATGACCCGTGCAGCATCCAGCCCAATATCAACGTATTGTTCGCCTGCCAATCATAACCCAACGCCAAATTGAATCTTTCACCATCACCGCGGATATCTTCAAAGTCATTTCTAAACATTGTATAACCGCCATCAATCCACAACTTGTTCAAACGGCGATTACGATTCCAAATGGCTTCGTCAATAAACCGATCGGACATATCCAAGAAATTCGCATGGGTGTTCATGGCCAAACTGTCCGCAATCTGGTTCGCTTCACGCAATTGGAACAGACGGCTGAACATACGAATAATTCTACCATTGCCACTTTGCGTGTAATCGTACATGCGCGCATACAATTCCGTATCAACACGGTCTAATGGGGTTCCGTCAAATAAAACCTGGACAACCGGCAACACCGCCGTTTCGTATGTGAAACCATTGTTGTTCAACATCGCCTCAATCAAATCATCCAATGCGCCGGCCGATTGCCATTCACCCAAAGTATGCCCCGGTGTGGCCGCGACCACCGGTTGCAATTTATATAACCCCAGTGGATCACCAAAACGCATATCGAACACGACATATAAATCATTGCCCTGTTGCACTAAATAGACCGGCAGATTTTCATCCGTGCCGTTAAATCCACTGAACGCATCCAAATAATTCACGCAACTTGTTCCATTGGCATTACAGAACCCAACACTTAATTTAGAAAATGTTCCTTGGATATCGTCCGCGGTCGCCAACCACAAAGCACTGGATTCCGTTACCGCCTGGCGCAGGACAATACCAAACTGGCCGTCCGCCAATGTCGTGGGGCTTGATGTCATATTCACGCCCGATGTTTCACTTATCAACGAACCACCCACGGTTATCAATGCGGTTTCACCACCCGTCAACGGGTTTATCACCGGGGTTTCGCCACTGAAATCCACATCGGTCCAATAATCGTGCGTTGACGATGAATTTGCAATTGCCAACAGGCGACTGTTGCCGTCAAAAGTATAATCACCACCAACCGTCATATAATTCAAACCGATAATATCCAACCCACCGGACACATTTCCACCCACAGTGATATTCACACCATCCGCCGCATCAAGGTTAGATATTGTAAAATTATTCACATTTATATCGCCACCAACATCAACCGTATTCGCATTCAATGTGAAATTATTCGACACCATATTTACGGTGCCATCCTGGGTCAAAGACGAACCATTTTGAACCAAATCACCCGCGGCAATAAATGTCGGTGCATCAATAACATTGCGATTGAAATTCACCAACGCACCGTCCGCAACAAATATACCCGTACCAAAGTTTGCCGCGCCGGTTACAGTGTACGTACCAATTCCGCCGTCTGCAACAAACGAATCCAATGTCCACGATGTCGCATTAAATGTAAATTCGTCCGCCAACAAATTCAGTGAACTGGTTGAACCTGCGCCCTGATGCAACACGCCACCATTCGTATTCACCGCACCGGTAATACTTATGGCCGGCGCATTTATATCCATCGCGCCCGCACCGCCCGTGATATTCAAAGAATTCGCCGCAACCGAAGACGTGCCAACAACGCGCAAACCACCGGATTCCGCATTACCTGAACTTGCCACGACCGCACCCAGTGACACCGCCGCACCCGAAATATCGGCCGCGCCGGCATTAGTCAAACCGAACAACGTCACATTACCCGCGGACGCCAAATTCAAATCTGCATCGGCATTATTTGTAATTGTGCCATTTGAAATTTGCGATGCCCAAACATTAAAGTCACCATTGTTGGTCAGTGTGCCAAGTGTCACCGCACCGTATGCACGTTCCGCCGAACCGATATTCACAGTTCCCGAATTTGTGAAATTCCCCGCCATCGTCAACGGCATTTGATTCCCAACACGCAAGATGTTCAAAGTCTTGCCGGATGCAACATTTCCGCCACCGTTTATGGTCGCCATATCGGTATTCAATGTGAACACATTTCCAGAATCGATTACAAAACCGTTCGTATGCGTTGCGCCATCAAACCACAAACCGTCCGCAACAGATAATGAACCCGCGGTAATATTCACATCATCGGTAAATATCAAACCACCATTTTCCGTTATCGTCCCAGATACAAATGCATTATCGGTGTACAAATAGATTTCACCGCCATTCGTTACCGCAAGATTATTTTCAACCGTTAACGCATAATTCGTTCCACCAGCCACACCAAATGCAATCTTACCCGAATTTGTTGCAGAAACATTTCCGCCAACCTCTATCGTGTGCGCATCTATGTTCATTCCCACGCCCGAACCGGTCGCAGAAATATTATTACCCACATTTAATTTTTCATTATTGGTGACCTGAATATCAACCACACCGGTGGATACCGCCATATTGCCCGCCGTTGCCGCACCCGCACCGGCCGTCAAGTCATTTGCAACCGATATTTCACCGGCCGAAACAATGTTGCCCGTCGTATTCAACGCGCCACCGGCCGCAACATCAATCCCGGACGCGCCAATATTCAACACCGTTCCCAAAACATTCATTGTTCCGGCATTAATATCCAAACCCAACGCAGCCAGTTGCCCGCCCGATTCGACACTCATCGTGCCGGCATCGTTTGTTATCAATCCGGTTGCCGTCACGGTCGAACCCGAAACAGATAAAGACGTTGCCCCGGTCAAATTTTCGATTGCGCCGGCATTGAACGCACCGGTTCCGGACAATGTCGCCGCGCCTGAATTGTTTATATTCGCCAATGTGAACACGGTTCCCGAAACATCCAACGCACCCGAATTCACAACATCGCCCGTCATCGTCACGGCACCATTTGATGTTATGTTTAATGTGGCCAAATTCTCGATACCCGCCGCGGCAACACTTTGCGCCGTCAACGTCATACCGGCATTATCATTTGTTGTTCCATTCCGAATCGCATTTGTTCCGGCATCTATACCGCCCGCCGTCACATTTAATACAAAAGAATTCAAATTATTTGTATAAAACGCACCGATTCGGTCGCCCAAAGACAACGTTCCAGTTGTCAAATTAAACGTGTTCGTTGCGCCCATCGTTCCCAAATCAAACCCGTGCGCCAATGTTGTCGCGCCGGATATAACGCCCGTAAAATTCCCCTTGTTCACAAATGATGCATTATTCGTTGCATCACCACCGCTTAGCGTCAAAGACGCGGCATTTATCGTCAAATCACCCGTTGCACCGTCACCGGTTGCCTCGTTAGTGATTGTTTGGGCGGCAATCGCGCCGGCGGTAATTGTCATATCGCCCGAAGATTTATTTTCAATCGCACCATTTTCGACACTAAACGCCCCCGTCCCCACATTCACCGTGACATTCTTGGCATCCAAAGCCTGAAAATCACCGGTTGTAATGGTCAACGAACTTCCGTTTATTGTCGCCGCACCGGTACCCGACGCAACAAATTCCGCAAAGGACAAAGTACCCGCGTTTGAAATTGTCAAACCGCCCTCGGCCTGAACCGACCCGATTATTATATTCACCGCGCCCGACGCGCCACCAAGTGTCAAATTATACCCATCATAAACCCACAACGGCCCACCAATTGAAATCGCATTACCCACCGTCACCGCATAATTTGTATCAATTGTAGATTCTGCATAAACCGCACCAACATTGGGATTTGCGCCTGCATCTTGGCCGATATAGAATCCGCCATTCGTATTGATTCCACCGGTCACACCAATACCATTCCCGTACACGAATCGGTACGAATCGGTTGTGACATTCAGGTCACCGGAAATCGGGGTTATATCGCCGCTTACGCCGGTCTCTACAATCGTTTCTGCCACGGCGCACAGCGGCGTCAAGCAGTATATCAAGGGGGCCAGTTTTTTTATCATATTTTTTTATTCTTTTTCTCTGGTTTCGTTGTTATATTATAACACAAATTGAACAAGAAAAAAAGAACATAAGTAAAGCAAGGAGAAAAATATGTTTGAAATCAAAAAAATTCATGCACGCCAAATTATGGATTCGCGTGGCAACCCAACGGTGGAATGTGACGTCACTTTATCGGGTGGCGCGCTTGGTCGTGCGGCCGTCCCATCGGGGGCCAGTACCGGTTCGTTTGAGGCACTTGAACTGCGTGATGGTGGCACCGCATTTATGGGCAAAGGTGTATCCAAGGCGGTCCGTAATGTGAATGAAACTATTGCGCCGGCACTGATTGGTATGGACGCATCGCGGCAAACCGAACTGGACGAAAAAATGTTGGCCATGGACGGCACACCAAACAAAGACAAATTTGGTGCGAATGCGATTTTGGCGGTGTCACTGGCGGCGGCGCGCGCGGTCGCGGCGGCAAAAAATGTTCCGCTGTATAAATACCTGGCGGAAATTTATGGCAACCCAAATCCGCACGTTTTGCCCCGCCCGATGATGAACATTATCAACGGCGGTGCGCACGCGGACAACGGTCTGGATGCCCAAGAATTTATGATTATTCCAAACGGCGCAAAAACCGAATCGGCGGCAATTCAAATGGGCGCCGAAGTATTTCATCATTTGAAAAAAATTCTTAAATCCGGCGGTCATTCGACAAACGTGGGTGACGAAGGCGGATTCGCACCGAACTTTGATTCTTGCGCGGCGGCGTTGGATGCAATCATCGCGGCGATTCGTGACGCGGGTTACCGACCGGGCGAAGACATCTCAATCGGTCTGGACGTCGCATCCAGTGAATTTTACGCGGACGGCATATATAATTTCGAAGGCAAAAAATTATCGTCCAACGATATGATTGAATTCTATGCGGATTTGATTTCGCGGTACCCAATAATTTCTATCGAAGACGCATTGGCCGAAGAAGACTGGGACGGGTGGAAAAAATTGACCGAAAAAATCGGCAACAAAATCCAATTGGTCGGCGATGATTTGTTTGTGACAAACCCGGTGCGCCTGCGCCGCGGAATTGATGCGGGCGTTGCGAACGCGATTCTTATCAAAGTAAATCAAATTGGTTCACTTACCGAAACATTGCGCGCGATTCGTATGGCGGCGGATGCAAATTATGGCGTTGTAATATCGCACCGCAGTGGCGAAACCGAAGACACAACGATTGCAGATTTGGCGGTTGCCACAAACGCGGGTCAAATCAAGACCGGTTCAATGTCGCGCACCGACCGTATGGCAAAATACAATCAATTGTTGCGAATTGAAGAAGAATTGGGTAATAATGCAATATATGGGAAATAATTTGCAATGCAAATCGATGCGGAAACAATTTTAATTATCAAATACGTGGCGGCAACGATGTTGTTGGTGGCGATAATTATGGCGCCGGCGTACCTTGCCGCCCAGAACAAGAAAGGCAAAATCGACGCGATGCGCATCCGCGTTGCATCGTGGGTATTTGGTTGGACCGGCATTGGCTGGCTTCTCGCTCTTTTTTGGGCAATCAAGAAATAATTCCAGAGAGTAAAGTTCTCCTCCCCCGGAGGAGTACGGCCTAGCAGGCCGGGAGGTGGGGGCTAATATATTCGTATCTTTTTTACCCCCACCCCGTCGCCGTTCGGCGCCACCCCTCCAATGGAGGGGAACTAAAACACCGTCCCGCTTTCGCTTTGCTACAGCGAGCCACCCCTCCGTGGATCACCAAAAAAACACCACTATTATTGCGACACCTCCCGGCACGCTGTGCCGGACTCCTCTGGCCAGAGGAGAATTTCAGCCCTTAACAATGTAAAGCAGATTTTTATGGTTGGCCACCCGCCCTATTCTGGGCGTAAAAAAATCCCCGCGGCTGCGGGGTTATTCTTTAACACAGTTATTGCAAATCATCACAAATTTTTATCAAATCGGATTTTTTACTTTCACAAAACTCTGTACACGCGACCTCTTGGTGCGCCGTTCCAGAACATATGCCCGCCTTTTTTATTTTTCCGTTTTGTGCACAATAATTCGGCATATAAATATCACACCAACAAACCTTTCCAACAATCGCTTCACCTTTTTCATTCAAACAGTAACCGCTAATGGTGGCCTCTCTATCAATATTTTTAACAGATGTGCACTTGCCATGCCCGTTACTGTCAATAGAAAATTCTTTATCGCCTTTGCATTCGCATTTGCCATCTACATATTCCGCCACAGATTTGGACAGATAGCAACACGCGGTCCCCTCTGGGTCACCGGACCGTTCACGCAGACATTTTTGCAGGCTTGTTTCTTTCTTCTCTTTTGGACCCGTGTCCCCTTGTTTTTTTGCGGGGTCGGTTTTGTCCGCATTATCTTTCTTGGCCTCGCAATGGCAAGGTTGCAAACCGTTCCCGTTCGCATCTAAACAAACTTTGTTTGTGTCGTCGATACCAACAACCCATGTGCCACGCCCATCATCACACGCTTCACCAATTTTGCCGTCCGGTTCACGATCTTTGTAATCATTATGGTCAATTTCTACCTTGACCGCTTCGCCGTCTGGTGAATTTTCTGCCTTGGCTTTCTCGCGCTCGGCGCGTTCTTTTTCGGCTTTTGCTTCTTGTTCTTTTTTCGATATTTGGCCTTCAATGCGTGACAATCTTTCCTGTTGGCGTTCCAATTCTTGTTTGCTCTGCTCTATTTCGCCCGATAAACGATTGCTCTTGTTCGCC
>JAFSOV010000012.1 GCA_017443235.1 Alphaproteobacteria bacterium | reverse complement strand
GCCTTGCGTCCGACAGTATTGCAGGTGTTGTATTGGGAACCGTTGGAGGCGTTGTGACGGCGCACGTTGTTAAAAAGAATCAATTGAAAAAAGGTTTTGAAGATTTGCAATGCTATATCGGCGGTCAATCTGTTGCGGATTACGGTGACGGGTTCGTTGTCGGACGGTAATAGTGGACGGTTCGGCACGACCGTGGCGTGGTCATACCGCGATGGGGATGGACGCGCGTTCGCGCCCGGTTTTCGTCATCCCGCTGAAAGCGGGATCTTTTTGATTCGCAACGAGACTGACTAGATCCCGACTTTCGTCGGGATGACGGTCCGACGGCGGGACAAAAATAAAAAACACCCAACAGGTGTTTAAAGTTGATAGGTCCGCCTTCGCCGATAAATACGGAAATATTCGGTTGCATTCCGAATAATGCTACGGTGGGACACTGAAATTTTTTAAGCCCGCACTTTTGGTGCGGGCTAACAAAATTTCGTGGTGGCCCTGGTCGGACTTGAACCGACACTCCTTGCGGAACTTGATTTTGAGTCAAGCGCGTCTACCAATTCCACCACAGGGCCATGTTACTAATCCCGAAAAGATCCCGACCTGCGTCGGGATGACGGGCTTTTATCTTGCCTTCTTGGCTTCAACTTTTTTTACCAAACGTGCACTGCGATTCGCCTTGTGCGTCGGTTTCTTTGTAGGCTTTTCAGCCTTGCCATTTTTCTTTTCAATGGCTTTCTTTATCGCCGCCATTTCCGGTGTCAAACGTGAAACGGGTTTCGACATAACATATGCGTCCAGTCCGCCATGTTTGGTCAACGTACGCAGACCCGCGGCCGACAGGCGCAATGAAAAATCGCGACCCAAAATATCACTGTGAAACTTTAATACATGCAGATTCGGCAGGAACGTGCGCTTAGTATGGCGTTCCGAATGGGAAACGTTCATACCGACTTCTGTTTTTTTACCTGTTACTTTACATACACGTGGCATATCATATCCTTTAATCACTGCGGCATAATTTATAACAAAAATCCCGAAAAGTCAAGTATTGTTTTGTTTTTTTGTATATTTCTTTGGTGGGGGCATTTGTTCCCATATCCTTGAATTTCAAAAAAGCGCACTATATATATGTTTGATAAAAAAGAGGTGCCATTATGAATCCAGAAGAAATGCAAGAAACACCGGCCAAGGCCATTGAAAAATATACTACCGATTTTACCAAATTGGCGGCCGATGGAAAATTGGACCCGGTCATTGGGCGTGATGAAGAAATTCGCCGCACTATCCAGGTTCTGTCCCGCCGTACCAAGAATAACCCGGTTTTGATTGGAAACCCGGGGGTGGGTAAAACTGCGATTGTCGAAGGTTTGGCCGAACGTATCGTTTCACGTGATATACCGGAAAATTTGCAGAATAAAAAATTGCTGTCGTTGGATATGGGGGCATTGATGGCGGGCGCAATGTTCCGTGGTCAATTTGAAGACAGATTCAAAGCCGTACTGAAAGCCGTCAAAGATTCCAACGGTGAAATTATTTTGTTTATTGATGAATTGCATACTTTGGTCGGCGCCGGCAAAGGCGAGGGCAGTATGGATGCCGGAAACCTTATTAAGCCGATGTTGGCGCGTGGGGAATTGCATTGTTTGGGTGCGACAACGTTGGATGAATATCGGCAATATATTGAAAAAGATCCGGCGTTGGCGCGTCGTTTCCAACCGGTCTATATTGACGAACCGACCGTTGATGACACAATTTCAATTTTGCGCGGATTAAAAGAAAAATATGAAGGTCACCACGGTGTGCGTATCGCGGACAGTGCTTTGGTTGCGGCGGTGCGGCTTTCGAACCGGTACATAACCGACCGATTCTTGCCGGACAAAGCAATTGATTTGGTGGACGAAGCCGCCGCCCGTGTCCGTATTGAAGTTGCCTCGAAACCCGAGGCTTTGGACGAAGTTGATCGTCATTTAATGCAATTGAAAATAGAACAACAGGCATTAAAGAAAGAAAAAGATGAAGATTCCAAGAAACGATTGGGCGAATTGGAAAAAATCATTGCGGAATTGGATGAAAAATCCAAGAAAATGACCGCCGATTGGCGCGCAGAACAGGAAAAAATGCGTGGACTGTCCGATGCAATGGCGGCGTTAGATTCCGCCAAGGCCGAAGTTGCCGCGGCGATGCGCGCCGGCGATTATGAAAAGGCGTCTGCGTTGCAATATGGCAAGATTCCAGATTTAGAAGAAAAAATTAAAAAGATGAATTCTGAATCACGCGAATATAAAACCGTGTTGCCCGAACATATTGCGGCGGTGGTCAGTAAATGGACGGGGGTCCCGGCCGACAAATTAAATGCCGCAGAACAATCGAAATTGTTGAACATCGAAGACGAATTGCGCAAACGTGTTGTTGGTCAAGATGCGGCTTTATCGGTGGTTGCGCGTGCGATTCGCCGTTCGCGGGCGGGCCTGGCGGACCCACGTCGTCCATCGGGCAGTTTTATGTTCTTGGGGCCGACCGGTGTCGGTAAAACCGAGGTCGCGAAAGCGTTGGCGGAATACCTGTTTAATGACGATACGGCAATGACCCGAATCGATATGAGTGAATATATGGAACCACATTCGGTTGCGCGTTTGATTGGTGCGCCCCCGGGGTACGTTGGATATGATGCGGGTGGTGTATTGACTGAATCAGTGCGCCGTCGCCCGTACCAGGTTTTGTTATTCGACGAAATTGAAAAGGCGCATCCGGACGTGTTCAATGTGTTCTTGCAGATATTGGACGATGGCCGTTTGACCGATGGCCAGGGTCACGTTGTGAACTTTACGAACACGATTATAATTATGACCAGCAATTTGCCGGATATGAATGCCGTCAAAAAACAATTCCGTCCAGAATTTATAAATCGTATTGATGAAATTGTGTTCTTTAACCAATTGGGCAAAGACGTTATGGCCGGCATCGTGGAAATTCAATTGCGGAACCTGCGCAATCGCCTTGCGGCGCGGCGCATTGAATTGAACGTGACGGATTCAGCCATTAAATGGTTGGGTGAAAACGGATACGACCCGGTATTCGGTGCACGACCGTTGAAACGCCTTATTACATCTGCGGTTGAAGATAAGATTGCAGATTTGATTTTGGCCGACACCGTGGGCGAGGGCGGAACCGTCTATGTCGATACCCACGGCAAAGAATTGACGGTGAAATAATAAGAAAAAGAACCTTGTAAAAAATCCGCCATTGGCGGATTTTTGTTTATTTCTTTTTGGTTGTTTTTTTGGTGGGTTCTTTTTTGAATTCGTTATACAGTGCCATAATGCATGCGTATCCCAACAGTGCGGATATCGCGGTGATAATACCACTGATTAACCCGTCCGAGAACATCGCAAACAGTATGATTGCCAAAACCAATACAACCGTATAACCCAAATTCTTTGCCAATACAGATAAAATTTTTTCAAGTGTTTTCATATTTCCTTCCTTTTGTTTTATGCATCTATTATATCATAAATAGTTATAAATGTAAAAACAAATCGCCAAGTGTATGGCGATTCGTTTTTTTTGATACATTTTATAGATTTATAAAATTATCTGGCCACCGACACGTGCGTTATATGGAATTGGTCCAAATGACGAACGCGGGCTGACGTAAATATTTCCGGTGACGGTAAACGGTCCACAGAATTGCAACAAATTTACATCGCGCAAGAACACGTTTCCTTCGATAACAACATTACATGGCAAAACATATTTGTGCATACGTTGCAGGTATAAATTCCCGCGAATGCGCGTACCGTTACGCAACATAATTCTTTCGCCACGCGATTCGATGATAACATCGCCATAGATGCGGCCATCACCTTGGGGACGCAGTGCGGGATTGTCGCATGGTTTTGCCGGAACAACGTTTATTGGTTTTTGCATATTGCCACGCGCATCACGGCGAATTGGCAACGGAATATTTTTGTTGTCTGTTGCGGAATTGTCTTTGGCGGTGGTATTGACCGCTTCGACCGGAACACGGTTCAAATTATTTGCGGTTGCATTATTAAAGAAAATAGATTTACGGTTGTTCATAATGCTGATAATCAACAAAGAACACAGAACAATTATCGCAATCAGTAACGCCAGGTTGATAAGACCAATCAAATTGATGCCGCACAACCATGCCCAAATGGTGCGCAATACCCATACCAACAAATCCCAAATCCATGATAAAATTGCCGTTATGCAATCAAAAATCCAACGGAACGCACGACCAATCATACGGAAAGGCCATGAAATCACGGTCATAAATGGGTTTTCACGCGCGATAACGTTCTTGGCAATCCACGCATAATCCGATTCGCGTTGCATACGTTTTGCGGCAAATTTCATTTTTAATTTATCAAACATATTTTAGCCTTTTGGTTGTTTAACACAAATATAGCCTAAAAAAATAGTTTGTCAAATATTTTTATCGTTTTTTTAATTTAGAATTTGGTGTATTATACCAATATGCGATTTTTAATTTTATCTTTATTGTTGACGGCGTGTGCAGGTTCGTGGACACCACCGGATGACTTTGTTCGGCGTGATATCCCGGCGGCTGAATATGAAATTGCGACATACGGAAAAATAACCAATGAAAACGCCCCGGTTCATATCTATATCGAAGGCGACGGCCACGCATTTACCGCATACGGCGAACCGACCACCGACCCGACACCACGGGGAACATTGGTGCGCAATTTGGCGGCACGCGATATGGCGCCAAATGTTGCATATATTGCGCGCCCGTGCCAGTTTATAATGTCACCCGCATGCAGCGAATCTGATTGGACCGACGGGCGGTTTTCGCCGGCGGTTGTTGATGCGACCGCAAATGCAATCAAAGAAATTGCCGGACGCCGTCCGGTGGTTTTGGTTGGGTATTCTGGTGGCGGATTGCTGGCGGGATTAATCATAAATCGACATCCAGAAATCAAAGTTCAAAAATGGATAACCATCGCGGGCGTTCCGAATCATACGGCGTGGACCCGGTATTTTGGCGATGACCCACTAACCAAATCTTTGGATTTGGAAAAATTGCCCAATGTGCCGGCAATTCATTACGTTGGGGCGCGTGACCGCGTGGTGCCACCGGAATTATCACGCAAATTTTGGCCAACCGACCAAATTGTTGAAATTCCCGGTGCGGGTCATACTGACTTTGAAAATTTAGATATAGAATTCAATTAAAAAAAACGCCCCAAATGGGGCGTTTTTTACTGAATACCGTCTTACATCATTCCCGGCATACCGCCCGGCATTTGCGGGGCATTCGATTTTTCTTCGGGAATTTCCGACATAACCGCACCGGTTGTTAGCAACACGCCCGCGGTCGATGCCGCCGCCATAATCGCGGTTTTGACGACTTTGGCCGGATCAATAATTCCCGCCTTCATCATATCGACATATTCGTCTGTCTGGGCATTGTATCCAAAATTGTAATCTTTGGCGTCCGAAACTTTGCCCACGACAATTTCACCTGATACACCCGCATTTTCCGCAATCTGGGCGCATGGTGCGACAATCGCGCGGCGAACAATATCGATACCAACATTTTGGTCTGTATTTTCACCTTTGACCTTGGCCAATGCGGCAACCGCACGAACCAATGCCACGCCACCACCGGCAACAATGCCATCGGCCACCGCGGCACGCGTTGCCGCCAAGGCATCATCTACGCGGTCTTTCTTTTCTTTGACTTCGACCTCGGTCATACCACCTACATGGATAACCGCGACACCGCCGACCAATTTGGCCAAACGTTCCGCCAATTTTTCACGGTCATAGTCACTGGTTGAATCTTTGATTTGTTTGCGAATTTCTTCGGCACGTGCCGCAATTGCGGCTTTGTCGCCGGCACCACCCACAATCAATGTAGTGGATTTATCAACCACAACACGTTTGGCCGAACCCAAAACCGCCGGTGTGATATTATCAAATGTCATACCCATATCGTCGGAAATAACGGTTGCGCCCGTCACAATTGCGATATCTGCCAACATAGCCTTGCGGCGATCGCCAAAGCCCGGGGCCTTGACCGCGCATACCTTTAATCCGCCACGCAGACGGTTCAAAACCAATGTAGCCAAAGCTTCGGATTCTACATCTTCGGCGATAATCAACAATGGGCGACCTTGCTGGGCAATGGGTTCCAAAATTGGCAATAACGCCTGAAGTCCCGAAATTTTCTTTTCGGACACCAACACCGCCGCACCATCCAATTCCGCCAACATTTTTTCGCTGTTGCTGACAAAGTATGGTGACATAAAACCTTGGTCGAATTGCATACCTTCAACGATATCGATTTCGGTTTCCAAACCTTTGGCTTCTTCAACGGTGATGACACCTTCTTTGCCAACCTTTTCCATTGCGTCTGCAATTTTTTTACCGATGTCGCTATCGCCATTTGCAGAAATCGTTGCGACCTGGGCAATTTCAGAAGCATTTTTCACCGGACGCGCATGCGATTCAATATCGGCAACCACCGCAGACGTTGCAATGTCAATTCCGCGTTTAACATCCATTGGGTTCATACCCGCGGCAATAACGCGGCGACCTTCGCGGAAAATCTTTTGCGCCAAAACGGTTGCGGTTGTTGTGCCGTCACCGGCATCATCGCCGGCCTTTTTGGCAACCTCTTGAATCATACGGGCACCAATATTTTCCGTTGGGTCTTTCAGTGACACCGCCTTGGCCACCGTGACACCGTCTTTGGTTGCGACCGGCGCGCCATATGATTTATCAATTACAACCGTGCGACCCTTGGGGCCCATAGTGATTTTTACCGCGTTGGCCAGTTTATCAACACCGGCCGCCAGTTTATCTGTATCAAAAATTATATCTTTTGCCATAATGTTATCCTTTTATTCGATGATACCCAAAATATCAGATTCTTTGATAAGAACATATTCATTTCCATCAATCTTGACATCGTTTGCCGATGCGGCCCATTTTGCAAACAGAACGGTATTGCCGACCTTTACGGTCATTGGGACACGCGCGCCGTTTTCAAATGCGCCGTCACCGACCGCAACAACGCGACCGCGTGATGGTTTTTCACGTGCCGTATCAGGAATAATAATTCCGCCGGCGGTTTTGTTTTCTTCTTCGATTCTTTGGATTAAAACATAGTTATTTAATGGTTTGAACATAATAACTCCTTTTATATACATATACTATGCCGTTGCCAAAAATATAGTCATAAAAATGGCGATTTCAAGTGCGCAGTGTTGGACAAGTATAAAAAAATATGATATAATATACAGAAGTCAAATTAGGGGGGAATTATATGCAGTACTCTTATCCAGAAATTCGTGACCAGATTATGATTTATGCAGAAGACATTAGTGTCGGTCGCCACCATCACGATTTGGGGCGTTGCACAATTGTGCCACGCGGTAAAAATAATGAGCAAAGTATAAAGAATTTTTTGGCACAAAATAAAATCGAATATCATAAAGAATCCGGTGGTTATTCAATGACGATGGATGAAGATGTTGATAGTTTTGTCTTTCAAATGGGGCAAAATTCTGCGATAGATACAACAATACAAGAAATGGCGGGCGATGAAACAAGACTTCGTAACGTGAATAATCGTATATTAAGAACCGCGCGGTATAATATCGGTGCCGACTTTGAGCGTGGAGCCGCGGAAATTGATAGAAAGGGTGCATTAGAAGATTTGAAACACATGGTGATAAAGACTGCAATGGCCCAATACGATGGGGATACCAAGCCTTCGCATTATTATTTCTTTTTGCGTGATCCAAATGTTTACAATATTGAACACGCAAAGGTGATGTTGAAACAATTGGGGGTGCGCGGGGTTGAAGAACATTTTAGCGAGGCCAGTGGACAAACCGTTTTGCGTTTGCCGATGGCGAATGTGGACGGTAATGCACAAAATATCATTACTGAATTACAGCGCGCGATTGCAACGCGTGGAATGTCGCCGTTGCAGAATAATATTCCGGGGCATCCAAGAATGTAATATTTTCGATTGAATGTTTTTATGTTTTTGATAAAATCCCCGTAAACCAAAGGGGATTTTTATGTATGACAAAGATAACGTGTTTGCAAAAATTATTCGGGGCGAAATTCCGTCCAAAAAAGTCGTAGAAAATGAATATGCAATGTCTTTCTATGATGTGAACCCAATGTGCAAAACGCACGTGTTGGTCGTTCCGCGCGGGGAATATGAAAATATTTTGGACTTTGCACGGCGCGCATCGCCCGCCGAGCAGGCCGGTTTTTGGGATTGCTTTGTCAAAACCGCCGATAAATTAGGCATCAAGGCGGAATTTAATGTTTTTGCAAACGCGGGTTTGGCCGCGCCGTTGTTTAATCAAAGCGTGTTTCATTTTCATCTGCACCTGATTGCCGGGGACAAAACGCCGGCGTGTTTAGAAATTATGCGGAGTATGTTATGCGGCGAATAAACCTGCGTGTAATTCCGCGCGCCAAACAAAACAAGATTGCCGCGGACGCGGATGGCACATTGCGTGTGCATATAACCGCCGCGCCGGTTGATGGTGCGGCGAATGAGGCAGTTATAAAATTGTTGGCGGAATATTTTAACGTGCCAAAATCACAAATAAAAATCGTGCGCGGGGGTGCCGCGCGCGATAAAATTATTGAAATTCCAGAATAAATTTAATCTTTGTAATTCAAAATCTGTTTGAATAATTCATCCGGCGTGTTGGCAACATGGACGTGGTAATCGTCAACGCTTTCGATAAAACCATTGTCCTGCATAACCAAAAACATTTGTGAAAATGCGTTCCAAAATTTTGCCGTGTTCATAAAGAATATCGGTTTTTTTGATTCCCCAATCTGTTGCATAGTTAAAATATCTGTAAATTCGTTCAGCGTGCCAATGCCGCCCGGCAAAATGATGAAACCGTCGGACAATTCGTACATACGTTGTTTGCGTTCGTTCACACCGTCAACAATTTCGACCGAAATTTCGGGGTGGGCGGGTTCTTGTTTGGCAACCACATTGTGGGTTGTCACGCCCAATACCACACCACCATTATTTATTGCCGCCGTTGCCGTTGTTCCCATAAGGCCGACATTACCTCCGCCAAAAATCATACGAATTTTATTCCGTGCCAACAATTCACCAACACGCGCCGCGTCGCGTTCAAATTGCGGGTCTGTGCCAAAACTGTGACCACAATAAACCGCCAAAGAATTTAATTTTTGCATACTTTTTCCTTTATTTTCCGGAATTATAGCATAGAATACCAAGGTTATGAACAAAAATTTTTTAGATTTTATTGGTGAATATGCCGGCCAAAAAATGGCCGTCGGGGTCAGTGGCGGTGTCGATTCGGTCGCTTTGCTGCATTGGTTGGTGGAAATTGGTGCGGACGTGGTATGTTTGCACGTGAATCATAATTTGCGTGATGCCGCCGCGACCGAGGCCCAATATGTCCAAGATTTATGTAAAAAATTGGGCGTGGAATGTCACGTGTTTTCTTGGGGTGGCGAAAAACCGGAAACCGGATTGGAAGATGCGGCGCGCATTGCACGATATAAATTTATGACGGATTTTTGCCATAAAAATAAAATCAAGATTCTTTTGACCGCGCACCAGGCGGATGACCAGATTGAAACATTTTGGATGAACCTGGGGCGGGGCAGCGGGGTTTATGGTTTGGCCGCGATGCGTGGGGTTGGCGAAATGAACGGTATCAAAATTTTGCGGCCTTTGTTGGGCGTGTTTCGGCGCGAATTGCAAGAATACTGTGATACGCGCGGTATTAAATATTTTGCCGATGAAATGAACGATGACCCGCATTATACCCGTGTTAAAATTCGCCAGAATCGGCACTTGGTTGGGGACGCATTGGGAATTACGGACGAACGCGTTTTATTGGCAATTCAAAATATGGGGCGCGTGCGCGAAAGTCTGGAAGATTATGTATCAAAATTGGTTGGTCGCGTTATGTTAAACGGCCGCGCAATGTTCGGTGAATCTTTTCTATTTGACCAAAGCCCCGATATTAGGCTAAAGTTTTTTGGGACCATTATTCAAATGGTCGGGGGGGACAGGTATCAACCACGCTTGAAATCTTTGATTTGCGCACTAGATAACCTGCGTGCCGATTGCAAATTTACAATTGGACATTGCACGGTGCGCCGGTTGCGTGGTCGAATTTTGATTGTCCGCGAAGGTCAAAAAACAAGTTTTAGAATCAGGAAAAAATATCATGGAAAAAAATATATTAAAAAATAAGAAACGCAATAATTCCACTTTGTTTTTAATTCTGTTTGCGATTTTGTTTGCCGGGTTGGTTGGTGGCGCGTTTGTGTCGCGTGGCGGGATGAATCCGGTCGTTGATGTTGTGTCAAATGAACCGGTGGAAATGACTTTTTCCGATGTGTTGCGTCGGGCGGGCGAAATAAAAACTATGAAGATTCGCGACAATGTGGCGACCGGCCAATTAAATGACGGCACAAAATACAACGCGGTTATTACATACAATCCGGAATTGTTGGAAAAATTGTCCAGTGGGGGAACGGTTGTTTCCATTGACGTGTCCAAGGGTTGGGTTGATTACCTGGGGACATGGGTGCCGATTTTGATGGGATTGTTCTTTATATGGTGGATTTTCCGCGGTTTGCGCGGTGGCGCGGGGGGATTGTCGCGGACACTGATGGGGCAGAACCCAACAAAAATTGTGACCGGAAAGCCCAAGACCACTTTCAAAGATGTTGCCGGAATCGATTCGGAAAAACAAGAATTGGCCGAGGTTGTGGATTTCCTGCGCGATAAATCAAAGTTTGCCGCCGTGGGCGCGCGCGTGCCGCGTGGCGTATTATTGGCGGGCGAACCGGGAACGGGTAAAACACTGTTGGCGCGTGCGATTGCAGGCGAGGCAAACGTGCCGTTCTTTGCCGCATCCGGCAGTGATTTTTCCGGAATTATCGTGGGTTTGGGCGTAGCCAAAATTAAAGAGATTTTTGAAATGGCAAAACGCAATGCACCGTGTTTGCTGTTTATTGATGAAATTGATGCAATCGGTCAACGGCGCAGCCAAAATTCTTTTAATGACCAAGACCGCGAACAAACCTTGAATCAATTGTTGATTGAAATGGACGGGTTTTCAAATGAAACCGGAATTATCGTAATCGGTGCAACGAATCGGCCCGATATGTTGGACCCGGCATTATTACGTCCCGGTCGTTTCGACCGCCAGGTGCATATTGATTTGCCCGATATGGCGGGGCGCAAAGCAATCTTGGAATTGCATGCGAAAAAAATTAAAATGCACGAAGATGTGAACCTGGGCGATTTGGCACGCGGAACAACGGGTTGTTCGGGTGCGGATTTGGAAAACTTGTTGAACGAAGCCGCATTGCACGCGGTGCGCACCGGTCATAAAATGGTCGCGCCCGATGATATAGAAGAAGCGCGCGATAAATTGATAATGGGCCCGCGCAAAATTCGCAAGATGCGTCCCGAAGATATCAAATTGACCGCGTATCACGAGGCCGGACATGCGTTCGTTAGTGTGCATTACGCCGATGTCACCGACCCAATTCACAAGGCAACGATTATCCCACGTGGTCGGGCATTGGGCATGGTGCAACATTTGCCGATTGATGACAAAGTATCGATGTCTATTGCCGAAGTGCGCGCGGATTTGGCCGTTGCGATGGCGGGGCGCGCGGCCGAGGAAGTATTCTTTGGTGCGGATAAAATCACAACGGGTGCCGAATCGGATATTGCGATGGCAACGCGCCTGGCCCGGCGTTCAATTACCACCGCCGGTTTGTCAAATAAAATCGGTTTGGTCGCAATCAACCAGGCACAAACCTTTGGCGCACGTGTGCCGTTGGAAAATGCGTCCGAAAAGACCGCCGAAATGGTGGATGGCGAAATTAAATCTTGGTTGGCGGATGCGTACCGTGACGCGGTCAAAATTTTAACAAAGAACAAGGCGACCGTCAAAAAATTGGCCGAAGAATTGTTGAAACGCGAAACATTAACCGGTGAAGAAATCTTGGAAATTGTCGGTAAAAAAACGACGAAAAAAACGACGGTCAAAAAGGCCAAGGTTGCAAAAAAATAAATTTGAAATCTTGCAAATGGAACCACGGTTTACCAATTCTGTTTTGGTGACATCGGGGGGTGATTGTGCAATTTTTGATGCGTGGGGGCGCGCGGAAGATTGGATAAAATTATTGGGTTCACGTGGATTAAAACTGCGTGCGGTGTATGCAACGCACGGACACAGCGACCATATTTCGGCGGCGCCCGGCTTAGCGGTGCATTATAATATTCCATGGTTTATGAACGCGGCGGATGTGCCGTTGGTTTTGTGGGGAAACCAAATTCTGGATTTTTGGGAATTACCACGCATACCGGACGACTTTGTGGCGCCACACGACTTGCACGCGGGAAAAACAAAAATTTTGAATGATATAGAAATGGAAATTATCGCGTCGCCGGGTCATTCTTTGGGTGGTGTAATGTTTTACTTTCCGGAATATAAAATTTTACTGACCGGCGATACCATTTTCCGTGATGGGGTGGGGCGCACAGATTTGCCGGGTGGCGATGCGATGCAATTACAAGAATCCATTGCAAAATTGAAAAGTCTGCATTTGCCTGACGATACATACATTGTCCACGGCCACGGGGAAGATTCTATGATTGGTTGGTTGAAACAAAATCACCCGTTTTTCAAATAGTGACACGTTTTCCTATTTACGTTTTTTTGTGTTTGATAATTTTGATGCCAACGCATACCCCATCCACCCCATGAACATAAACATTATTCCGGTAAGAAAGAAATACCATTTATTCAGCATATCGTTATCTAAAAAATACTTGGTCAATACGAATGGAATATCCAGCAGGCATAAATATACAAACCATATTAAAAATTTGTACGATGTTTTCATTTTTTATTCCTTTTGTTTTTGGCATTTGCGCATACCTTGCGCCATTTTTATAAATAATGTTTTATCTGATTCGGATATATCATCACCGATATATTTTTCTATGTTGTATCTGTGTATGTATAAATCTTCGAAACGTGTTCGTTCCCTGTGGGTTAATTGAGTGTTATAGTAATTAGAAAAACATTGTTCATCAAGATTTTTTGACCACTCGTTGAACCCCTGTTCGAATTTAGCCCAATCTGCCTCAGCATTTTTAATATAGGTATCCATTTGTTCGCCTTGTTTTACCTGGTCTTTCATTTTGGAATACAATGATATGTTTGTCGCAACACCCACACCCGCCAGACCAACAGTTGCAATTCCGGCAATTTGGAAATTTTTATTCTTTTCTGCACATTCATTTAATTTTTCCGTTTTGTTGGCTAAGTTGTTTTCAAGTTTTATAATTTCGTTGCGTAAATAGTCCATGCCATCATTAGAACCGCCGATTTGTTTTATTTGAACAGCATCGCATGGAAGTGCAAAAGTCCAGATAATTAAATACATTAAAAACTTTTTCATTCTTTAACCTTTTTTATAAAATCCATTGCGTCGTTGGCTTCATTAAATACGGTACCGGTTTGGTTTAGTGCCTTTTGATTTTTGTCAATTTGATTTTTTTGTGCTATAATCCCTATGCCGCTTGCCACTGCGCCAACACCGCCGATAATTGTGGCGGTTTTCCAACCTTTTAATGATTTTTCACATCTGATTGTTTCTGATTCAACCGCGGCTATTTGTTCTTTTAATGCGTCACGGTAAGCAATCAATTCGGTGTATTCGTCCGATATAGCAGGTTTAATGAAAGTCATAACTATCAGGAAGGGTAGTAATTTCTTGTTTGTCATTGTTATGTTTCCTTATGCAATATCAAAATTGGCCACCAAGATTTGCAATGTGGCCGGGGAGTTCACAATCATACACGTTGAATGATTTCGCGGTCTTTGGGTTGCCCCTGTTGTATAACCAACGACTCCCCGACCATAAGTCAGGGATACAACGGTGCGGAAAACACCATCGCATAAATCTAACGATGCTTTCGCACCGAACGTGTAAGGCTTGTGACAGCCCACGACCCCATCATTGGGGCTGTGTGTATTATATCATATTTTGATATATAGTGCCAATATAAAATTTAAATTTTAAACACCAAAACCCGGACTATGTTGCCAAGGTCGCATTCGGCGCGGATGAATTTCCAACCTGCGTTTTCAAAAATCTTGCGGACGGTCTTTTCCATGCCGTCGCCAATTTCAAGATAGATTTTGCCGCCTGGCGCAATCCAATTTTTTGCATATCTGGCAATACTTTCGTATGCCGCGGCGCCGTCCCGGTCTGCATATAATGCGACCCGCGGGTCGTGCCGTGCGCCCGCGTCAACACGTGCGTCATCACGCGCGATATACGGTGGGTTTGAAACGATAATATCAAATTTTTCATGCACCGCGTGTGGCGTGTCAAAAGATGCGCGGGTAATTTTAATTTTGTCTGATAAATCGAAATTTTTTATGTTTTGGCGGGCGACCCGAATCGCACCGCGTGAAATGTCGATTCCAACCCCGTGTGCGCCATGAATATTCTTGACCAAAGATATTATTATGCATCCCGTCCCGGTCCCCAGGTCCAGAATTTTTGGGGCGGCCGGGTTATCCGCAATAACCGCGGCAACCAATGTTTCGGTGTCTGGGCGCGGGTCCAATGTGTATTTATTTGTATAAAACGGTATGCCGTAAAACCATTTCTGGTGGATTATTTTGGCAACCGGCACGCCGCGGCGCAATGCGCACGCCATACGCCACACACGGATGCGCGAAAAATATTTAGTATTATCCGTGATAATTCGGGCGGCGCGAATGCCCCCGGCATCTTTTAAAATTTCAAAGGCTTGATTTATTGTCATAAAACCATTATAATGTGCCCTATGGAAAAAGCAAAAAATATTCTTACTTCACATTGGTTTATTCGTGCGGTTTTGTGTTTGGCCGGTATTTTGGCCGTTGCCGCGGTTGTGATTTTATTGGTGTTTGGTCGGCGTATGGATAATAACGGCCCGGATGCAGCTGCGCCAAATGAACCCATTATCGTTAGCGTCACCGCCGGTGATACTTTGTCGAAATTGCTATCAGAGCAGGGCATAGGTCACAACGACATAAATGCCATCGCAAATGTTTTGAAAACCGACGCGGGTATAAACGGCCTGCGGGCGGACCGCGATAAAATCGAATTTGTGCGTGATGGGGAAAAATCCACTGTATCAAAAATTACCGTTATTCCGGGACCGTGGCGCCGTGTGGAATTAACCTGTGACGATGGTGGCAAATGGCAATGCAATGCAATTGATATTGAACGCGATACGCGCCTGGTTTATCGCCAGGGCGAAATTTTGGACGGCGACAGTTTTTACCTGGCCGGGATGCGCGCGGACATTCCCGCCGGAATCTTGGCCGAGGTTTATGATTTGTTGGCGTTTGAAATGGACTTTGAACGTGACGTGCGCGCCGGTCAAAAATTTTCGGTGGTTTATGAAGAAAACTATCGCGACGGGGAAAAGGTTGATAATGGTTCGGTTGTTGTTGTTTCTTTTGATGCGTTGCGCGGAAATGTTAAAATGTATCGTTTCCGGAAATCGGACAAGACAGTTGGTTATTACGACCCGAATGGAAATGGCGCCATTAAATCTTTGAAGCGTACACCAATCAATAACGCCAAAGTGACCAGCAGTTTTTCAACCCGGCGCAAACATCCCGTTTTGGGATTCACCCGCGCACACAAAGGTGTCGATTTCCGCGCGCCAACCGGGACGCCGATTCCGGCCGCCGGGGCGGGGCGTGTGGTTGCGCGTGGATTTAACCGCGGACATGGGAACTTTGTAAAAATTCGTCATAATGGTTCGTTTGAAACGCTGTATGCCCATATGTCCAAATTTGCAAAAAATGTAAAGGTTGGTACGGTCGTAAAGCAGGGTCAAATTATCGGCTATGCGGGTTCGACGGGGTTGGCCACCGGTCCGCATTTGCACTATGAAATTATCAAGGACGGCAAACACGTGAATCCTATGACCGTTAAATTGCCGGCGATAAATAATCTGGACGCGGAAAACAAAAAGAAGTTTTTAGAATATCGTGCGACTCTGGATAAAGCCGTCGAACAAATGGCGGACAGGCCGGGTTCATTTATTCAAATGTAAAAGTTGATTTCTATTTACCCCAGAATGGTGCAATTACATAGTCCGCGCGCAGGGGCACAGATATTTGGGTCACGTTTTCCATAATGGATTTGATTTGTTCGGCGAATTTTTTCGCCAATTTTTCATCGCATTCAAATACCATTTCGTCGTGAACCTGCATAATCAGTTTTATTTTGTCGCGATTCGGCATAACGATTTCATTAAATGTTTTTATCATTGCGAATCGCATAAGGTCGGCTTCAAATCCCTGAATCGGTGCATTGATTGCGGCACGCATTGCGTATGCACGCATGCGGGGATTCTTTGCCTCGGGCAATTCTATGCGGCGCCCCCACGGGGTATAAACACACGCGTGTTCGGTTGCGAATTTTTTGATGCCATCAATGTAATCTTTTATTTCGGGTAATCCGGCCATATATGAATTGATTATCTCCTGGGCCCGGGTGCGCGGGACATTTAATTGGGCCGCCAAACCGAACGACGATATGCCGTATATAATTGAAAAGTTCACCGTCTTGGCTGCGCGGCGCAGGTCACGTGGAACAATGGTCGATTCGGGAATGTTGAAAATTTTGCGCGCGGTTTGTTCGTGAATGTCCGCACCCGCGTTAAATGTGTCTTTGAATGTTTTGATGTCCGCCACATCGGCCAACAATCGCAGTTGAATTTGTGAATAATCCGCCGCAATCAGGACACGTCCCGCGGGCGCAACAAAGCATTTGCGGATTTCTTCGCCCAATTCAGTTTTGACCGGAATGTTTTGCAGGTTTGGGTCACGCGAAGACAGGCGGCCTGTATTCGTACTGGTTTGCAGGTATGTTGTGTGAATTCGACCGTCCGCACCAATTTGATGCGGCAATGCATCCGCATATGTCCCGGCCAGTTTCGCAATTGAACGCCAATTCAAAATCTTTTCAATAATTGGGTGGTGTTCCATTAAATCGTTTAATGCGTCTGCGTCCGTTGAACGGCGTTTGTTTTCCGGCATACGCATTTCATCAAACAGCACGGTTGCCAACTGTTTGGGACTGGCCACATTAAATTCGTGCCCGGCCATTTCGAAAATCTCGTTACTGATTTTGGTCAATTGTTCATGGAACACACCCGACAGTTTATTTAACTTTGTTCGGTCAACCAAGACGCCGTCGCGTTCCATCACGGTCAACACCATAATCAGTGGTCGGTCACAGTTTTCATAAAGCCGCGCCAATTTTTCGTTTGCATCCAATTCCGGCCGCATATGTTTATACAGTGCCATTGTGACGGTGGCGTCTTCGGCGGCATACGGGTATGCGGAATCGATTGGCAACGCGTCAAAGTGCATGTCTGCATCGCGGGTTTTCGGCGGAAACAGCGACGCGAAAGTAATGTTTTGGTGATTCAGGTACTTTACCGCCAATTCGTCCATGCCGTGCGAATGCAGCGTTCCGTGCAACGCGTATGAAATCAGCATTGTATCGTCAATAGGCGCGATTTGTTCAATATCCCAACCTTCGTTCGCCATAATGTGCAGGTCGAATTTGATGTTGTGACCAACCTTGGTAATTTTTTTGTTGGTCAGTATCGGCCAAATTTTTTTATACAAATCTGTCACAGAAATCTGGTTCGGGGCCAATTCGGTTCCGCCAAATAAATCACCGCCCGTGGTGCGATGGCGCAACGGGATATAAACGCCGCGCACACTGTCCACCGACAAAGACATACCAACCATTTTGTCGGTCATTTGATTTAATCCCGTTGTTTCGGTGTCCAATGCAATGACGTCTTGGACCGTTGCCAAGAATTTTTCTAATTCGCCGATATTGGTTATTTTTTCAAACGTCATTTTTGGGGCGGGGCGGGGCGCATCCGCCGGCGGCGTATCAACCGGGCACGCGGAACCCGGAAAATTAAACGCGGGTTGCGCCGGTGCGGCGGGCGTGTCCGGGAAAGTGCGTAAGATTTTTTCGACCAAAGAATTGCTTTCCAATTCGGTGCGTACAAAGTTTAATGCCGCCGCGCGATTAAACCGAAATGGCAAAAGTTTTAATCCCGACAAATCAACATCGCGCTTTAACGTCACCAAATCGCGCGATATATACGCCAATTCCCGCGACAGCAATAACATATTGCGCGTGCGTTCATTTTTTATGTCATCAATATGCGCGTACAGGTTATCCAGTGACCCGAATTCATTTATCAATTCGGCGGCCTTTTTGGGGCCGATGCCACGGACGCCCGGAACATTGTCGGACGAATCGCCCATCAACGATTGGACATCAACGACATGTTCGGGCGGCACGCCAAATTTTTCAATGACTTCATCGCGGCCGATTGTTTTCTGTTTCATACCGTCGTACAGAAATATACAGTTCGACACCAATTGCATAAGGTCTTTGTCGCCGGTCATAATTCGCGTTTTGTCTGCGATTTTACATTCGCGCGTGGCCAATGTTGCGATAACATCGTCGGCTTCGACCCCGGGAATGCACAGAACCGGCACGCCCATGTCGGCCAGGCCGCGCCTGACCATAATTGATTGAGAAATTAAATCGGCGGGTGTTTCGTCACGATTGGCCTTGTATTCGGGATAAATATCTTGGCGGAAAGTTTTTCGTGACGCGTCAAACACACAAACAAACACATCTTCGGGTTTTGCCGCCGCGAACACGGGCAACATCATATTCAAAAACGCATATACCGCACCGGTCGGGGTTCCGTCGGTTCGGGTCAGGCGACTGTGCACGCCATAGTACGCGCGAAAAAGAATTGAATTCCCGTCAATCAGTGTCAGCATTTTGCCCCCATTAAACATTTTGGGGCGTTGCCGCCCCGTTTAATTAGAATATATAACGGATTTTGATACGCGCTTCGTAATGCAAAATGTCCGGTTGAATATCGGCGACCTTGTACACATCCGGCATATAGATTGCGCGGCCTTCGATATCAAATTTGAACGGCAATGCGGTTGGGTCAAAGGTCACACCCAACATACCTTGGTATGCGGCGGTTGTATCGAAATCGACATGGGCCTTTTCGTTTTCGCCCCCAAACATCAACCCCACACCCAGCCCCAGGTACGGTTTAATAACCGTGGACGGCATTTTGAAATACGCATTTAACATCCCCAGGTGTGCATGCAAATCTGTCTCGCTAAGGTAATTATATTCGGCCTCAATCCGGAACGCAGGCAGGTCAACACCAAACATCGCACCAAAAGATTGTGCGGCATTGGTTTCATTTTTATCATCGGCAAATACAGTTTCTGCGCCGGCGCCAATGGTTGCCCCCGCATACAAATCCCAAACCGGGTTCGCAACGGCGGGTGCGGTTGTGGCCATTGCGGCGGCACATAAAATAATTGATGTTTTTAACTTCATCTTTTGCTCCTTTGTATGATAATATAATAAAAAAAGAGATAAACATATGCAAGAAAATAAACCGATTTTAATTGTTGGCCTGGGGAATCCCGGGACTGAATACGAACGCACACGTCATAATGTTGGATTTATGGCGATTAAACATTTGGCGGGGTTGGACGCGCATTGGCGCGGGGAATTGTTTGCGAAAACATTTGCCACAAATGTTGACGGGCGGCGCGTGATATTTGCGATGCCGCAGACATTTATGAACGACAGTGGCCGCGCAGTGCGCGCGATAATGGATTTTTACAAGATTCCAATTGAAAATTTATTTGTGATTCATGACGATATGGATTTGAAATTGGGCGATATGCGCACCAAGGTCGGCGGCGGCAGTGCCGGTCACAACGGTATAAAATCAATTGATGCAAATGTCGGGCGCGAATATACGCGAATTCGAATCGGAATCGACCACCCGCGGAATCTTGGGTTGCCAATAGACGCCGCCGATTGGGTCCTTGGGCGATTTACCGACGACCAATTAGAAATAATCAAGAAAACATTAAACGATATAAAATTGGTGGGTTAATATAATGCACGCCAATTTGTGGCATCGTTGCCCAAAGTAAAACAGCCCTTGGCATCACAGAATTGTGTTTGCGATGCATAATTACAATCTGTTATCGCGGTTGCGCCCTCTGGGCTTGTTTGTCCAAATGGACAGTCTTGATATGGACAAAAGGCATGGTTTGTTATGTTGTTACTAAATGGTCCGCAGCCGGTGCTGTAATGACCTGGGTTAGCGATATCACATACACACACGGTATTGCCACCGGTACAATTTGTTGTCGGCAAAAAACCATTTTCAATGTGGACATAATAACCCTGTGGACATTGTGTACAGTAATATGATGATACGTTACCATATGTGATGGATGCGTTTGCAGATGTCGGGTTGCCCGATGTTGGTCTTTTTACGACGGTTGCAGTACAGGAAGCGGTTGGATATTCCACGTTTCCTTGTTCGCATTGACAATAATATATATTTCCGTTAATGTACCATTCTTCATCTTCTGTCGCCCACAGGGCCTGGCCGGTAACGGCGCCACCGTTGCACCCATTTGGTGTACCGAATTTGTCACAGTATCTGGTGTTATAATAACACTGTGTGTCTTCTTCCATATGTGCGGAAATATCGTGGTTATCACCACATCTGTACGGGTCGGTGGTGGTGTTATAGTGGCGACATTGGTTGTCATTAGAATCATCGGTTTTTTTGCAGGTTATCGGGCTTTGAAAACATTCCTCTACGACTGTTGCACCTAGATCAGAGTTGGGAAAATCGGTTGGACATGGCTTTTCCAGCTCTTCGTCCTCTGGGCAGTAGTTTCCTCTGCCACATTGTTTACATGTGTTTTCCCAGTAACATCCGCCTGTAGCCTTACAAGTGTTATTATTCAATCCAATACAAGGAGTTGCCGCATAAAGTCGCGCAGGAACCAACAATAAAGCAAGAAACAAAAACATTCTCATGGTTATAGAATTAGCAAATTAAATTTATTATTGCAATATAAAAAGGCGGCCATCGCGCCTTTTTAATATTTGTATATTTATTTGTTATATCGTGGTTGCCACCGTTGAATTTTCCAGCCGTTTGCGGTGTACCACAGGCTGTCCTCTAATGACATACCACAAATGTCATAGTCTGCAGGGTCTGGCAGTTGTGCACCATTATCGGGGTTTACATAAATAATCCCCATGCCACGAATACGCCCTGGAGCGATATCAAGACGCGTTTGCAATGTGTCGCGTGCACTGCGAAAATCCCACGGTGTATAACCTGTAGAATTTGGGGATGTTAAATTTATAAACAGGCTGTTAACGTTCTTTTTGTTAATTTCATTTTCGATCATTTCTTTTGGTGGGGCATATCCAAGGTTATCTTTCCAATTCCAATTAATAACCACATCGTGTTCTTTTTGACATGCGTTGGCCAGCATCATTAGACCCGCCAAAGACAATGCTTTGCCGATATTATATTTATGTTTAAATTTCATGGGTTGTCCCCCTTTGTTCTGTTCACTTATGATTATAGTGAAAAATTCCGTTTTGTCAAGTGGTTAGGAACCACGCCCTGTGTTTAATCATCGCCGTATCTAATGTACCATGCATTATTTGCGCCATCATTCCATGTGTCGGGGACCTGGTGCACGGTTTGACCGGTACCGGGGGCGGTGTAATAACCCATTCGTGGTCTATAATATGTGCCACCGATGCCCGTTCCACTCTTAGGGTATTCGGTGTATTTGTTGTTTGGGTCAATTTGTATAAATGTTCCAGAACAGTTGACTTTTAATGGGGTGTTTGAACCGGTAACCTCGTTATCACCGATACATACGATGATTGGGCCATCATCGCCACGTTGGACTGTTTTTTTGTATTTTGTTTCATTTTCCGGCATACAGATGCTATCCCTAACATTGCCGGTTTCACAACAGGCGGGTGAAATAAAGGTATGGTGCCAATAATCGCCCCCGTCAAAGCAGCAATTTGTTATGCCGGATGCAACGGTCATTTGGTGATGCGGGGCGGGGCAATACAGGCCGTCGTCGGTAATGTCGTCGCTTTGGTCGCCTTCGGGAACACAGATTTGATTGTCTGGGTCTGGGCCCAGGTAACCCGGATAATATTCGTCCGATGTGCAACGGGTGTTGACGCAACTGCGGCTGTCACTGGATGTGCCATTGGATGCGGCGGTGCCGGTGTTTATCGCAAACCACGATAACAATGTGTCGTTTTTAACACGGGGCATCCATATACGATTGTGGCCGTTGCCGGTGCCGCCAATGGTTTCGGTGGGTTCGGCCTCGCAATTGCCCCAGATGCGTTCGGCAATGCGGCATGTCGCGCATTCTGCATCGGTTGTGCAATAATTGTTGGCGCATATATCGTGAATTGGTGTCGCACTGGCGCCGTATAAATCAGAATAGAAATCGCCATTCGGTTCTTTGCCCAAAGATTCCATAATCGCCAATACTGCGTCATTCCCGGCCGCCGCGACACAGGATAATACCGCCGGCCAACATGCCGTGCGTTCCAATATCGCATGCCGATTCGGCGAGAAAATCGGGTCATCGCACAAATCAAAGTTCCCGGAAATCGAACGGCAAGATTGTATGATGCAATTGCGGCCAACCTGGGTGCAACTGGTTATAATACTGTCGTACGTGGTGGCGGTGGCAATTGCCGATACGCCAGATTCCCAAGACGTGTCGCCGGTCGCGCCCATCAACGCCGTGCAAGAATTGCGGACATCGGCGCACATTGCGTTGACCGTGCGATTCGCCGCAACACCAAATACAGACAATGCGCGCGCATCAAATTCCCCAATCGAATCGTTTGCCGATGTTAAACATTCGGTCGTTAATGTGGTGCATGCCTGGCGTATTTCTTCCAATTTGGCATCTTGGGCCAATTTGATTTGCGCCAATGCGTCTTCGATAAACGCGTCCCAAACCGTGTCGGCAATGTCTTGGCAATTTTCCATCGCCGGCGCCAAGAATTGCTTTTTATTCTTCAAATATGTTATGAATTTGCCCGCGCCGTTCGCAGACGTCCAAGATTGGTTCGCGTCCGGCCGGGTAATCAGCGACCCCAAATCCGCAAGGTTTTCGGTCAAAAACGCCGTGCCGGTCGTTGGGTCGATATATTTGCCCGTCATATCCAGGCACTTTTCCATATTCGCCCCGCAAACGGTGGTGTTGGTCAACATTTCCATCATTTTGCGTTTGCATGTCAAAATGTCGTCCGAATTGCGGGTCTGGTACGCGTCCAGGCGCGACATATCAAGCAGCGCGCCCGATTCGAAAACCTTGGTGCGGGCGGCGTCGGCCTGGGCTTGGTATGCCTTTTGAACTGTATTGCAATCTTGTTCCATCAACATTAAATATCCGCCGATTGCCAAAGATAATTCGTCTTCGGTGCAAACCTCCATCGCGGTTTCGCGGCAAATTGGAATTGCTGCGTTGTACAGTGCCGTGCCGGATTTGGTCGTTGTGTCCGAACCCATAAACGAATCGACCGTGTCAAATGCAGAATCTATGTTCAGCGACAATGATATCGGCGCAAGTGATGTCCCAGAACCGTCATCGCCAAATGTTGTGTTCAATTTTTTCGCGATGTCGTCCAATGCCTGTTTAGACTTTGTTTTGTCTTTGGTCGCATAGAACGCGTCTTCGCCCGCGGTCGATTGGTTTATGGCATCGACATCTTCGGCATCTAAATTCACCAGTAATAATCGTTGGTTAAATTCCAACATTTTGTCTTCGAATTTCGAAAGATTTTTTTTCGTGTTTTCAAATTCGGTTGCGCGGGATGAACATGCGCATCGGCGCAGATTTGCGTCCTTGTTCGCGCAGAATTCATCCATACATTCATAATAAATCTCGCGACAACGGGTATAGTTCGTGTTTAATACCGGCGATTCATTCGTGGCCGCACGTGACACCGTGCGCGCCGCGCGCGCGGATGATGTGCGCGCCCCAGACCGCGCAATGGGTGTTGCGTTGCGTGATTTTGTCGCGGTGCGTGCCGCGGTTGCCTGGCGCGCGGTGGTGCGTGCCGTTACCGTTGTGCCGGCCGAACGTGTGGCGGTGGCTGCGCGTGGTGCAACGGTGGTGGTCGTGGTGCGTGCGGCAACATTTTTTGTCGCGTTGCGTGGTTCGGCCGTGGTGTTCGCGGTCGCCGTGCGCGCATTTGTCGCGCCCGAACGTGTCGTGGTCGCGGTGGATGATTTTTGTGATTGGGTTATTGTGTTTGCACCCCGCGTTGGTGTTGTCGCCGACACATTTGTTGCGGTCGTGCGCGATGCGGCACGTGCAATATCATCGTAATCAATCCCATGCGCGCCACGCAGGGCAAGCACGCCAAGGCATACACCAAAAAGCAGTCTAAGATTCTTCATCCCTTTCGCATACAGGTTAGCAAAATTTTGATTTTTCGGGCAAGCAGAAAATGCGCCAAATGTGATAATTCTTGGTGCGGATAGGGGGACTTGAACCCCCACGGATTTCTCCACAGCATCCTTAGTGCTGAGCGTCTACCAATTCCGCCATATCCGCACATGGTTTGATAAAAAACCGAAGGCATTTTACATAATCCTGTTTTTTTTTCAATATTTTTGTGATAAAATAGGTTCGATAATAGTATGGAGTGAAAGATGGGAAAAAGATTTTGTTCGTTTGTTTTGAATTGTTCTTTGTTTGCGTTGATGCCGGGAATTGCGGCCGCGGCGGGAACCTATTACACCGGAAATTATAATTCGCCGCAAAGAAATTATTCCGCGGCCAGTTATGCGAATCGTGCCCGGACCACTAATTACAGTCAAGATACCACATACACCCGTACGCGGACCGTTACGCCAAATGATAATGCGTATATCGGGCAGCCGTATAATGGTTATACCCGTGTGGTTGGGACGGAACAACAGACGCGGACGCAAACAACCAAAACATCGGGCGCAGGTGGCACAAATATTCAAAAGGGTGATGGATTTTGGCTGGGCGGCGGGTTGTCGCACGAATTTGCAAATTGGAACTTTGAAATGAAAGAGGCCGGCAGTAAGTTGCACTATGACAACCTGCGTTGGAACGTGTTGGATATCACGGCGGGCTATCGTTTTGGTGGCAACACAAAAATGCAGATTGATGCCGGGTTCCGGTATGGTATGCAATTTGGCGATTCGCCCATGATTGACGATGATATTACAAATGGTGGATACTTGGTCACCGAATGGTGGAATGACACGAACCATAATCAGGTATATGATCCTGATGAAGATACCTATATTGGTCAGCAGATTGGTCATTCACTTTCCATCGGCAACAGCACCAGTGGCGATATGATGGGGTTCAATGTTGGCTTTGGATTGACGGACTTTATGAAATTGGGTGGCGCGCATTTTACTCCATCAATTGGGTTCCGTTATTTGCGGACAAAATTGGAAACAAAACAAGATTATGGTTTGACGGTTGATACCGGGTATTGTTCGGGGACGTCGGCCGGTGGTGATGAAATTCAATGTGATCCAATTGTGTTGATACATTACAGTAATAATACGCAACAGGTCCTTTGGAATCCGGATGTTGATGAAAATGGTTTCTGGGTCATTGGAACCGGGGCCGATGGTGTGAACACCGGTGGAACATATATGTTCAAATTGCCGGGGGTTAGCCATTCGTATGAAACAACGTGGATGGGACCATATTTGGCGTTGGATATGGATTACGAAATTGACCGCTATAATTTGGTGAATGCACGGTTTGAACTTGGTTTGCCACTGTATACTGCGACCGGTGACCAACCGTATCGGTCTGATTGGCAACATCCAAAAAGCGTAGAAGACAAGGGCGGTTTTGCCGATGCGTGGCATATCGGGTTGGGGGCAAACTATATGACGGCATTGACCGATACCGTTGCATTGACCGTTGGTTTCACGTTTGATTATTATACTATGTCGGGGGGCGAGGCAAAAACATACCTGAACAGTGGGTATTATAACGGCATTTATAATGAATTGTTGCAGGATTGGATTGATTATTATGCGACATATGACCCAAGTTTGACCGCCGCGCAGGTTGAAGCGAAGATGCTTGAAAGTGATCCAACCGCTCAGAATATTGTAAAAATTAAAAATGAATGTCCGGGTTGGGTGTGCAAAGTTGACAATGAAATCGAATCGGTTTATAAATCTATGGGCATCCGTATCGGGGTCCAGGCAAAATTCTAAATCGGTGATTGACGTATGGGGACGATAATAAGATTCTTGGTATTTGGTGCGGTTATGTTGGTGGCCGGTGGCGCGTTTGGTGCGCCATTGACCGCGACCGCGCATGTCAATGTGACCAGTGATACCGCCGCAACGGCCAAGAATATGGCAATGGATGAAGCCCGGCGCCAGGTTATTGTCGAGGCATTATCGCCGTATGCCGATTCGACCGCGTTGCGCACCGCGGTCAAGGGCGAAAAATCCGCGGTTTTAACAACACTGATTGAAAGTTCGGGAATAAGTGGTGAACAACAATCTGATACAACATATTCTGCGAATATAACGATGACGGTTGACCGTAACGCGGCGCGAAATTGGATGGTGTCGCACGGGGTTCAAAATTGGTTGGGCGATGGTGATGATGCCGGGAACGAATCGTGGGTCGTTGTATCGTTAAACAGTAAATTGGCGGATTGGTCGCGTGTGCGGCGTGTTGCGGCGGATGCCGGAATCGATTTGAACACAAAAACCATAGATGGAAATCAAATGACTTTCCGGGTGCCTGCGGCGCGACGTGGAGCGTTGACCATTGCGTTGCGTGATGCGGGTTGGCGGTATGCGGACCGGGACGGCGTTTTATATATTTCAAAATAATTTAATATGGGGGCAAATATGAAAAAAATTTCTGTATTTATGTGTGCGGCGTTTGCGCCGTTTATGGCGGTGGCGGACGATGTCGATTTGGCGGGCAAAGAATTGATTTTGAATATTCGCCGAATCGGGTTGGATTTGTCGAAAACCACGGTTCGGCATTCCGGTGAATACCAGGGCTCGCCGATTTCGGCACTAAGCGCCGATGACCAAGAATTTATCAAAGGTGTTTTTGACACGGCGTTGGAATACAAACACAACCGTTTCAATTGGGATAATTCTTTGTTTATGGAATATGGCCGGACAAAGATAAAGCCGTATGATGGCGAAACATTGGTCAACGAAAGTGCTGATAAAATTTTGCTGACCAGTAATTTGAACTATGCGTGTTGGGATTTTGATTCTTTCAAATTGGGACCAATGGCGCGGGCCGCATATGAAACAGAATTCGTTCCGGCAAACGATTCGGACAATCGGTTAAAGGTGTTGCGCGGTATGGCGGGTTTTTCGGTGTTTGATTCGCCGATTATCAAAGAATTGTATATCGCGGGCGTGTATGAATACGATTTTACATACGGCCATGACCAGGTTAGTAAGTTAGCGGCCGAGGCCGGGTGGCGTTTGGAATACGATGTTCGCGATGGGGTAAAATTATCGACAAATGGGTACTATCGTGAATACCTTGATTATTCCACATATGTTGGTACAGATTTGGAGCGTGATTTAAGTGTTGTGGCGCGTATGGATACAAACCTGTGGGGTGATTTTACATTGGGACCATATGTTCAATATCGCCGCGCCAAGGCGCGTGACGCCGAACATTACGGCAGTAATTTTATCATCGGCATTTCATTTAATTACATAACTAAATTCGGTTTAAGGTAATATTATTTTACAACACTGAAACTTATCGTAGTGGTGGTGCCGGTCGTGTCGGTCGCGCGCAATGTGTGGTCGCCCATTGGAACGTTGTATTCCAATGTTTCACCACTTTTGGTTGAACCCAATGTTTTGTCGTCCAAGAACCAGAATATTTTGCCATTCGCATCTGTGGCCAATCCCATAAATCCAATTGGTTCAAAATCGTGTTTGGACGTTATAACAATTTTTGTGTCGGGTATCGGCGATACAATTATTGGGGCGGTTGCGTCATCGGGAATATCGTTTATATCGCACCCGGGAACAAATGCCGGTGGGGTTTTGCGTTTTATACCCGCGCGGCGAAACATATCCAAATATTCTGCATCCCAAAATTCATAAATTTCCATATGCGTGGTTTTGGGGTCGGGCGCACATGCACGCAGGCCGGTTTTATTATCGATGGCAATTTGGCGGTGAACGCGGTTGCGCGTAATGGGTGATTTGCCCGGAATAAAATAAGAATGGGTCTTTTGTGGGCAATATTCGCCGGCAATATCGCCACCGATTTCGCACATTTCTAATTCAATAATGTTCATATCGTCACGCAGAAAGTTATTATTTTGAACCGGCCGGCCCATACCGGCATAATATTCGGCGGTGGCACCGGCCAACGCAAAATATATCGGCGCGGCGGCGCGGGCGCCACTGAACGCGTTGTTTGGTGTGCCGTCAAAATTGCCCACCCACACCACCAAGACAAAATCACCAAATATCCCCGCCGTCCACGCATCGCGATATGACGAAGATGTCCCGGTTTTCCAATAGTGTCGAATTGTTTGATTTTTGGTTTTCGTAAATGGAATTTTATTGGTTGGCACCGATTGATGCGACAACATATCAAGTGTAAGGAAAAATGCCTCGGGCGATAAAATGTGGTTGATAACCGGGTCTGGCGCATCCATTTGTGTGCGCACCCGGCGATTGGTACCAAGGTTCGCCATTGTCGCATAAATATGCGCCAATTCAAACATTGAAACCTCGGCCCCGCCCAGGGCGATTGATATTCCATAATGTTCGGGTGATTTAAGGCATGCAACCCCCGCATCATTTAATAATTTATGGAAATTTTTGACACCGATTTCACGCACCAGGTTTATTGCCGGAATATTGCGCGAATGGGTCAATGCATCACGCGCCAGGACCGGTCCGTAAAATTCGCTGTCCGCATTTTCGGGCGCATAGACACCAAAATTTATACGCGCATCGCGCAATAAACTCATACCGTGTATCAAACCCATATCCGCCGCAGAAGCATAAATCAATGGCTTTAATGTTGAACCCGGACTGCGCCGTGCGCGCACGCCATCGTTTTCGCCGTATATTTCGCGATTGAAATAATCGGCCGAACCGATATATGTCAATGTTTCCATTGTTTTATAGTTTATTAAAATTGCCGCCGCGTTCGTTATGCCGATATTGCGGCGCGCATTTATTTCCGCACTTAACACGCGTTCCAATTTCTGTTGCAATTTCAAATCGATGGTCGTTTGAATTATCGATTTGTTGGTTTTCGTTTTGTTCATAAAATCTGTGAAGTGCGGCGCAAGAAACGGCAGGTCCGATACATTTTTCACCGCCAACGGCATCGCCGCGAAAGTTCGCAATTCTGTGTCATTCGGGTATTCGGCAATCCATCGTTCGACCAAGTTCGCGCGCATATTTTCGATGTTTTTAATTCCGCGTTCGGTGTTCAACCCGCGCTTGGTCGGGTTTTGTGGAATGGTCGCCAAAGTGATGGATTCTATTTTGGTTATATCGCGCGCGGGGCGTCCAAAATATATTGTGGATGCGGCCGCCACGCCTTCGATGTTTCCACCATACGGGGCCAGGTTCAAATACGCCTCTATAATCTCATCTTTGGAATGGAACAGGTCAATATAAATTGCCGCCGCAATCTGCATCATTTTTCCGCCGAAAGTTTTACTGTTCAAATCGTATTTTATGCGCGCCAATTGCATGGTAATTGTTGATGCGCCAACGGGATGCGGCGTGCCCGAAATATACTGGCGCACCGCGCGCAGCATAGATACCGGGTTGATGCCGGGATGATGGTAAAAATGTTTGTCTTCGTAAAGTACGACCGCGCCCACTATATGCGGACTGATTTCAGATAGTGGTGTGTAAATTCGATATTTGTCGTCCGCAGAAAGTGTCAATCGCAACAGATTGCCATTTCGGTCGTAATATGCACGCGAAAAAGATATATCTTGCAACAGTGGCGCAGTAAAAAACACCCGTATAACCAACCAAGTGACGAAAATCGCGCCGAAAATAATCCCGATGTTTTTCAAAAATTTTTTAATCTTTGGCATTTGAAACAGTGAACTTTTCGGCGTCCGTTATTGCACGAATTCCCGAATTATACATATCCATTGCCACAACCGATGGAACCGTAAATTCACCCGCCACAGACAATTGAACACGATATGTAAATGTTGTCGGGGTGCGCGAAAGTGGTGCATATATCAATACGCGGTCTTCACGAATTTCGTTGTGGGTCATATCGCCATGCACAGAATCCGAGATTGGGATAAATCCGCCCGGTAATAAATCGGTAATAACCGCGTTTTCAATGTGGTTTGTACCGCCACGTGTACGGGCCGTGATTTTTACATCCAAAATGTCACCGATTTCCGCGGTGTGAACTTTTTCACCATCTGGGGTGTAATATTCGCGCGAAATATCAATGCCATTTGATTCAGGTCGTGTGACCCGCGGAAATCCCATGGTGACCATTGTATAAAATGCGATGTTTTTAGATTTGCATACTTCACAATTTATACGTAATTTATCGGTACTACGTGGAATATCGACAATTATGGTTCCGTTATTTGATAACTGGTCCAATTTTTTGTCGCCGGCAAAAACCGATATTTTGTCGCCATCTAATGCATCCTGGCCGGGTATGTTTGCGGTTCCCATAAATATTGCCGCCGCGGTAAATGAATCATAATCGCCACGATTTATATAGTTTTGAATATTTTTGGCCGCACGTTCAGGAACCATATCAAAATAATTACGCGCAATGAATGTGTACATTGCATCGGCCGCAACCGCACCGCCAAATTGCCCATCGTGAACGTCGTCACCCGATTTATATTTTGATACCAAATTAAACGCTTTGTCTGTTTGCTTTAACATTTTATATGATGCCGCAATGTATGCGCCAATGACCGTGTCCGGCCAATTCTTAAGGTTTTCAGACATATATTCTTCCAATAAATCAATATAACTGGTTGTGACATAATCATTCATACTTAAAGTATATATGGTGAATGCCTTGGCATGGGCATCCGCCATTGATGTGGCGCGCATACCCGCATACGAACGCAGAAAATCAATACCACGCGCAAACATAGATTGCGGAACATTGAACCCGCCGCGCCGCGCAATGGTTAAAAAGTTCATTGTGTATGCGGTTAAATATGCCGTTGTCGGGTCGATTTCATTATCCGATGATGTGCCGGCGTCCGCCCACATTCCAAAAGATCCATCGGCGTTTTGACGATTTGACAATGTTTGAATTGCCTTGGCCACAATTGCGGCGGAATCGGCATGCGTTGTTCCCAACAATTTGTCTTCGGGTGATATCGCGTACGGCAATGCGCGTGATACCAATTGTTCGGTGCAATCAAATTCATAATTTTTTAGGTACATAAACATTGGTCGCGCCAAAATCGACAAAGATTTTGATATGTACAGTACATTTGAATATTCCGCGTCATACATATTATTGTCGGCAATTTTTAGTGTTGTTTTGCCAGAATCCAAAATGCCGGTTTTTATATCTGTGCGGAACATTGTTGCCGGGCGAATAGACATTTCATGTGTGGTGCGCCGTGCCGCAATTGGATGATTTTTATCGTCAAACAATGTTGTTGATACATCCAATGTGCCGATTCCGGGTGTATCCATCGCGGTCACATTAAACGTCCATAATTTTTCTGTGTTTTCCGGCAAATTTAATACGCCCGATGATTTTTCAACCGGCATCAGTTTGCCACCAGATGTCGCATCATTTCGTGCCATTGCGGCATTTCCGGATTCCGCGGCAAGGTTTGATATTATTGTGTTCACGGTGAATTTATCGTTTGGCGCGACAACCAAAGGTGCAGATACAGATATAATTACCGGCGATTGCACGCGGACGTCTGTGTCGGCCGAACCCACGCGACCGGGTGCGGCGGCAACGGCATAAACATTGACGCCCCCATTGAAATATTCAGGAATGTCAAATGTTATTGTCTTTGGGGTATTTGCGGTCGTATTGATTATTCCAGAATAAAATGCCACCGGTGGTAAAGTTTTGCGACCAAATGGATTGGTAAGTGGCGCGTCAATTCCACCAAAATCGCCGTTGAAATCACTGCCCCCGATTTTTGCCACTTCGCGCAGGACGTTGTATTCAGGCAACAGCAATGACAGTATTTGATATGTTTCAACCTGAAGTGCGGCCTTTTGGAAAAAGTGCCGTAATGGATTTGGAATAGAATAATTTGCAACCTGTAAAATCCCGGTGTTGACGGCAAACAGCATTACGCGCGCATCGATGTCGGTTGTAATTTCTATTGGCAATTTGTTGTCGCGAACGGTTTTCGGCGTTTCCAATTTTACGTTGATTTTATGCTTATCAATACTGGTTGAAAACGGGGCGACCGCGTATGTATAGGGGGTGGTGAAAATATCACGACTGTTGATGTCACGGACAAAGGAAACATTCACATATCCGGTGCCTTCAAAATCCGCGGGCAACGTGATTTTTTGGGTTGATGCGGTTGTGTTGGCGCGGAACCATTTGTGGGCATAAACACGATCGCGTTCAATGGTAATAAGTCCCGTACCGGCATACGGTGCAATAATACCAATGTTTATCGTGTCGCCCGGTTTATATGCGGACGCGTCCAATTTTATTTGTAATTCTGCGCGTGAATCTTCATGCATTTCTGTATTTTCATCTGCGGCGACAAAGTATTCTATGTTTGCCAAAACATTTTCGTTTGAATCCAATAATTGAACGTAATATGTTCCGCCATTTGTTGTGTTCAATTTCATTTCTGAACCGTTTTTAGATACAGAAACCTGGGACTGTGCAATAATAACATCGTGCGAAGTTGTTTGATATTTATAATGATTGTCATAGTCTTTTAATAAACTGGTCAGGTTTTCACGTTTTATCAGTTTCATCGTTATATCGTCTGCATCAATTGCGTGACCGGACGCATCCAACACAATCAGTTTAATTGTTGATGCGGCATTGCGATGAATATAATTCAAATCTGATTCAGATTTATAACCAATCAATTTGTTCAGGTTTGATACACGCGAATTCAAAATTGTCTGGATGCTTTTGCCATCGCCGGCCTCAAATCCATTTATGGTTAAATTTAACATATATGTGCCAATTGGAATTTCGCGGTCAAATTTTACATCAATCGTGGCATTACCGTTTTCGTCTGTACGCGTGTCCATCGGGTCAACGGTGAACGTTTGGCCCGCACGTGCCGCGCCACCGGCCATTCCCGTCTTGGAATTAAAGTTCGATGTGAATTTATAATCACGATAATCGTCAAATGTGAAATCAACGGGACGCAATATCGCATGTGCAGAAATGCGCCGGTCGGTCGCAGGTGTGCCATACAGATTATTCAGTGACACATTTGCCGTCAAATTATCCGGCGAAATCCAACCATCGTTCGATGGATTATTGATTGCGGCGATAATTTTCATTGTGTCGGGAACAAATTCTTGGACATTAAAATTACCGGTGCCAATTGTATCTTGGACGTGTCCGCGTCCGTTCAGTGTATAAATCGCAACTTCGTACCGACCAAGTGGCGCATCGGTTGCCAATTTATGCGTTATATCAATCATACCGTCACCGGTCAAAGAAACCTTTTTATCCAAAATTGTGCGGCCACGTGAATCAGTAATTTCTAATTTGACCGGAATTTCGGCCATCGGCGTAAAAGTCTTGTTTTCAACAATTGCACCGATGGTTAGTGTTTCACCCGGACGGTAAATACCACGATCGGAAAATATAAAAGACTTTAATGGTGTGTCCATTGTTGCGTACGTACCACCGACATCAAATTTAGAATACTCGGCAGATTGTGTCATATCGGCATAGTACGGAATAAATGAAACATCCGCATCGCGCCGGGCAACAATTGCAACGGGTTCTTTGGCATTCCGGTATTCGTCACTTGAAAATTTTGGAATATCGGCACGCCCATCGGCATCGGTGAGGCCCGCCCATATTGGATAACCGTTGCGTCCCAACACCGTCACATCAATTTCCGCCGCGGGCCCGCCATCCGACAGGTTTGATACAAACACCACAGATGATCGGTCAAGATTTATCTTGCGAATAATCCCCAGGTTGGTCAGCAATATCAACCGCGCATCGCTGTATTCAGCGGCATTTTGTGTTGCACCGGTTTTGATTATGAATATACCGGTTTTATCGTTATATGTTCGGTCCAAATATTCGCCCAGATTCAGCCCCGCATAATTTACGCGATTTTTATTCGTATCGGTGAATGGAATTTTCTTTTGAAACACACTTGCCATATCATATGCATCGAAAATCCATGGCGCACGAAACTCCAAATCAGAAAACAGGTTGTACGTTTGCGTAATCAGGTGGTTGATGGCATTCGATTCAATCTTGTACAAATTCACATATGCCGCATCAACGCCACCACGTGCAACAATTGCCAATTTTTTATCGCCTGCCAAAGACAACAATGCGCCACCACCCATAATTTTGACACTGCGTTCGGGATATGCGACCGGCATTACGCGATTTATATCATTGTGCGTTGTGAATCCGTTGGCGGAATGTATATCGGGCTTTATTGTCACGTATAAATATCTTGGCACTGTGTCGGATACGTCATAAGAAAATGCATATTGGTATGTTCCCGCCGGGTTCACAAAGTTCGTCCGTGTCAATTTTATTTTTTCGGCCTTTTTAAGAACATCCGCCGTGATTTCATCATTTGCCCAGGTATGGGATTCGTCGGTGTCTTCATCGCCATCGGTATTGCGCGGCAACAGGTATGCATCAATATATTTATCCCAATTGGTGTTATCCGCCGCGGGCGCGGTCATATCAATTAAAATCATTTGTTGCGGGTTGCCCAATTTATCATCGGCGGTAATGGTTGATAAATTTGAGATTTTGAAAAAGTTATCCGCGGAATCGATTGTCGCGTGCGCGGTGATTTTTTTTGTGCGTGACCGACCGTCCGCATCGTATATTCTGTTTAATTTGAAACGCAACGTACGTGATTTATCGGTTATCTCGATCGGGTCGGTGCGAATAATTGCGGTGCGCATATATCGGTCTATTTTGACGTCAAAGTTTAATCGTTGTCCGCCAAGTCGCATTGAAACCTTGTCCGCAAAGTCACGGGTTTGTATTGGGTAATCAAAAGATATTACCGCAACACCAATAACCGCGCGTTCGCCATCTGGGGCCGGATATATGTTAAACAGGTCAATTTTTGCGGCAATTGGCGCCGTCTTGAAAGATATGTGCCGGGTGTTTGGTCGCACATCGCGGGAAAATAATTTTTCGCCGATTTTTACATTGAATTTGGTTTCGGCCGGCCAATCGGCATCGGGCGTAAAGGCAATTTCGTACGGGTTCACAAAAGACCATTTCCCACGAATCGCCGGTGAAATCTTGATGTTCTGTGCCAATTCGGTTCGCGACATATTCGTATTAAATGCGGGCGCGCCCGGTCCGGATATATAATCATATGAAATACGCAAGGGTTCCGCCGGCGCAATGTCGCGATTGTTGTTTGTGTCCGGCGTGTCATTTAACAGAACCGTTGATTTATCGTCCGTAAAGTGCGCCGCAATTGGCACATTTACCGACACATCCAACCGCGTAATTTGTGCATTGCGTGATGAAATCCAATAAAATCCAAGTCCAAAAAATACCGCCGCGGCGACAATAACCCCCAAAATTCGTATTATGCGGGACGTCCAAATGCCTGTTTTCTGCAACATAGATAAATTCTCCGTTCCTGATGCATTTATATATTAGAATATAAATATTAAAACACAAGTTTTTTGTTTGGAATTTTATACCACGGATGATGCCCAAAAATGTGCCGCATTTTCCCCTTGCCACGAATTCCCTTTTTTGATATAATCTAACCAGATTTTTATCAAGCAGATTATAACAATTTAATTCCAACGGTTTTTTATTTGGGGAAAACGCCATTGGGTCGGTCGATGCACCGCCGCAATGGATTTTTTTCATTTGATGCGTGCGCCGACCGTAACAGATGGGGGGACGCCGAATGTCAAAATTATTGAAAAGTATCATTGTTGCAACGGTATTGTGTTTTATATATTTGTTTCCAACAATCGCGCACGCGGCATGTGCCGAAAACGAAATAGACGTTTTGGGCGACGGCACCCAGTGTGAATTAGCAAAATTCACCATAATAACAACGGAAATTGGGGATGATGGCAAATTTCAATTTTATATGTCCGCCAAGGGAACATTTTACGTAGATTGTGGTGCGGGTGGAACATTGTCTTCCAGTGCCAGTGATGTTTCGGGAATGACGATAACCCGTTCCAACACGACCGGCGCAACATATACATGTACATATACGGGTGATACCGAGTCCAAAACGATTCGATTCGGTGGTGAGGTCGCGACGGGCAACGCATATGTAAATGGAACAAATGCCAATGCGGCGGCCATACGATTTAATGTGACACCGACATTGGTTGCGGGCATATCTGGATCGCTTGGTGCGATATTTCCGTCACGCGGAACGACATCTGCACAACAACCTCGTTTTTATAGAACGTTTTATGGCTGTACAAATCTGGTTGGAACAATACCGGACAACCTGTTTTCCGGTGTGACCGGGACCGCGACATATATGTTCTATCAAACATTTTATAATTGTTCGGGGCTGACCGGATATATTCCGGCGGGAATGTTTGATAAAATTACAACGTATTCAAGCAATATGATGACGGGCACATTTCAAAACAGCGGATTAGACACAACTTGTTCGGGAACAACCGTTCAATATATTACTGGGTTTGAAAGTTATTGGAACGGCAAAGTTTCCTGTACCGAACCATTTGTGACACCGGTTGTGTTGGATGACCAATCGGCAACCACTGGCGCATCACCGACAACAGTATATGTAAAATATGGTATGGGTTGGTATGCCGATTCGGGTGCAACAATACCGATTTCTGCGTTAACCACCAACCCAACCAAGACAGATTATGATTTTGATGGTTATTGGACGGCCACCAATGGTGCGGGAACACAAGTTATTGATAACGATGGTAATTTCTTAACAACAGATGCGATATTAAAAATGGCAAAAATAACCGATGCATCAAAAACAATTTATGCCAATTGGACCCAGGATTATACCGTCACATACGATTGTGGTGATGGGACCGGCACCCCACCGGCAGGCGTTACCGCAACATCTGGCAAAGATTTTACACCTGCGCTATCGACAGGATGTTATAAAGACGGATATATTTTAAGTGGATGGTTGGTCAGTAATACAACAAATAACGAAATCAAGACCACAGGCGGAACGTTTGTATGGAATTACAATGAAAGCAAAACCTTTGTTGCCCAATATGTTGAATCAAAGTTTGAAATACAAACAATCAGGTTAGACGCAGATGATACTGTATCATTTGATATGGGGGCACGCGGAACGTTTTATGTTGATTGGGGTGATGGAATGACGTATAAACTAAGTTGTTCTGGAGGCTACGCAAGTTGTGGAGGAACAAGTGGTTCTTATAGTGGATATGCCGCACGTACGTTGTGCACGGTTATCAATACGGGTACGGTATACGAAAAGCGAATGCCGCACAAGTATTCGAAAACTGGTGAATACACGGTTCGTTTTGGGGGTGTTGCAACATCATATAGAGATAAAACTGTATGCAGTAATATGATATACGAAGGCTATGATGCAATTCGCTTTAACAATTGGGTAAAACGCGTATTGCCCGGGGGAAAATTGAGTGCGTTATTCCCGCACTTGGGTACGGGACAGACCAAAGCGGTAAGATTTGCGGGGGCTTTTTATAATTGTTCCAATCTTTTGTCTATACCTGAGGATTTATTTAGTGGTTATACCGTCCCGAATACTTATATGTTTAACAGTACATTTAGGGGTTGTAGTGGATTGACCGGTTCAATACCTGAGAATTTATTTGCCGATATATCCGGTGCGCCAGCGACAGGTATGTTCTCTGGCACATTTTCTGGTTGTAGTGGATTGACCGGTTCAATACCTGAGAATTTATTTGCCGGTATATCCGGTGCGCCAGCGACATATATGTTCTCTGACACATTTTCTGGTTGTAGTGGATTAACAGGTTCAATACCCGAAAACCTATTTAGTGGTATATCTGGCGCACCAGCACATAGTATGTTCTATTTTACATTTAGTGGTTGTAGTGGATTAACAGGTTCAATACCCGAAAACCTATTTAGTGGTATATCTGGCGCACCAGCATATGGTATGTTCTATTCTACATTTTCTGGTTGTAGTGGATTAACAGGTTCAATACCAAATCATTTGTTTGGCAATTTGTCGGGAACTTTAGCATCTAATTCCTACTCTTTCTATGCCACTTTTTCTAATTGTACAAATCTTTCGGGATATGTTCCAGCGGATTTATTTAGTGGTTTGAGTTATGCATCGACTTCACACAACAATATAATGAACAACATATTCAGCAACACTGGACTTGCCAGATCTTGCCCGCCGTGCCATACACAATATATTACCGGATTTGAAGAATATTGGGATGGCAAAGTTTCATGTGAAGTCTCATTGGGTGAAAATGAACACATATATAACGATGTTTGTTATCAAGATTGTGATGCAGGATTTACCAGGTTAAAAACATCCACCGGGTTGGAATTTCCAATATTTGATGCAAAACCGACCACGCCGGCCCTGGCCTTTTTGTTCAATGGCAAACAATGCTATGCGCCATTGGAATCGGGTGACGGCGGCACGGCTTCAATGAATGTCAATGTGGGCGGGCAAATATATCACGTTGGGACAAACGAATAATATAACGATCAGACCTTGGTGCACCGGTGTGTGACGGGTGGATGTTTTTGTAAAAAATACTTGATTTTTGCAATTTTTTGTCATATTATGCGGGCACGTGCCGAATGGTGCGAAGAACACAACCATCGTGGGAATTTCTGTCCGGGCGACCGGTTTTATGCGTCCCCAGATGGCGAGGATAACAACAGAAATAAAAGGATTTACTATGGCATTGCCAACTTTTACTATGCAACAATTGATGGAGGCCGGCGTTCATTTTGGACACCACACCCGTCGTTGGAACCCGTTGATGACACCCTATGTTTATGGCGTCAAAGATAAAATTCATATTATCAATTTGAATAAAACTGCACCGCTGCTGCATCGCGCATTGGTCGCGTTAGAGGCGATTGCCGCCGCCGGTGGCAAGGTTTTGTTCGTCGCAACCAAGCACCAGGCCAAAGACATCGTCAAAGATGCGGCCGAACGCACCGGTCAATTCTATGTGAATAATCGTTGGTTGGGTGGTATGTTGACTAATTGGACAACCGTTTCACAATCTATTCGCCGTTTGAAGAAAATGGAGGCCGATATTGAAAACGCCGACAAATTGGGACTGACCAAGAAGGAAGTTGGTGTTATGACCAAAGAAGTTGCAAAACTGCGCGATATTTTCGGCGGTATTTTGGATATGCACGGCATTCCCCAGGTTATGATTGTTATCGACGTTCCGCGCGAAATGAACGCGGTACGCGAGGCGAAAAACCTGGACATTCCAACAATTGCAATTTGTGACACAAACGCGAATCCGGAAATGGTTGATTATCCGGTTCCGGGTAATGATGATGCGGCGCGCGCGACACAACTGTATTGCGATTTGTTCGTAGATGCGATTTTGTCCGGTATTGAAAAACGCCTGGGCGGTGCGGCCGGTAAAAAGGTCGAATCGAATATGGTGGACGAACACGACGCATTGGAAGATGAAATCAAAGATAAAGAAGCCAAACAAAAATCCAAGGCTTCGGCGTCACGTGCCGAACGTCGTGAAAAATTGGCGGACAAGGCAGAAAAGGCCGATAAATAATCGTAAATATAAATATGTGGGCGCAAACGCGCGCCCACACAACAAATTTTTAGAAAAGGGGGAAATTATGGCAGAAGTCACAGCAAAATTGATTCAAGAACTGCGCGAAAAAACATCCGCAGGTATGATGGATTGCAAAAAGGCATTGATGGAAAATAACGGCGATATCGCGGCGGCGGCCGATTGGTTGCGCCAAAAGGGTATTGTCAAGGCGGCATCCAAGGCTGGACGCGTTGCGGCATCGGGCTTGGTGACCGTTGTAAAGTGCGACAATATGGGTTGCGTTGTCGAATTGAACGCGGAAACAGACTTTGTTGCGAAAAACGATAAATTCCAAAAATTGGTTGCAGATGTTGCAAACAAAGCCTTGGAATTGTCGGGCGATTTTGATGCGACATTGGCCGCGGTCAAAGAAGACATCGCATCCACAATCGCGACAATTGGTGAAAATATGAATCTGCGCCGTATCGCAAAGGTTTCGGGCGGGCATATTTTCAGTTATATTCACAATGCATTGGTTCCGGGTATGGGCCAAATCGGTGTTGCGGTTGCAATTGATGGTGACGGCGAAAAAATCAATGAAATCGGACCAAAAATTGCGATGCACATTGCCGCAAATAAACCGGAATTTATGACCATTGCAGATGTTGATCCGGCGGCGGTTGAACGCGAGAAAAAAGTGTTCATCGAATCCGGTGCGACGGCGGGCAAACCGGAAAACATTGTTGAAAAGATGGTGAACGGTCGTTTGCAGAAATATTATGCGGAATCGGTATTGGAAGAACAGCCGTTCGTTATGGACCCGTCCAAGAGCGTGAAGCAGGTTTTGGCTGAGGCCGGCGGGAAACTGGCGGGATTTGCGTATTTTGTGCTGGGTGAAGGAATTGAAAAACGCAATGATAACCTGGCCGATGAAGTCGCAAAAATGTTGAAATAGCATGCCGCGGCACCGCATCGGGCCCTGCAAAATTTGAAAAATTTTGTGGGTGATAGTGGGCGGTGACGGGTGGTTAGTGAACGGGTGCGATTGTTCGCACCCGTTTTTAATACTTTTTCATTGAATATCGTGCGGATTCTGGTAGAATCACATTGATATAAAAAGGGCGATTTTAATGAAAAATGATTTGTTGCATGAATTGAGTGTGCGTGGTTTTATCAATCAATGTTCAAATATGGATGCGTTGACCGATGCGTTGAATAACGGGCACGTTACCGCATATCTGGGGTCGGACCCAACGGCGGATTCGTTGCATGTGGGGCATTTGGTCCCGGTTATGATGATGCGGTGGTTGCAGAAGTTTGGGCACAGGCCGTTGATGTTGGTTGGTGGGGCGACCGGGCGCATTGGTGACCCGTCGGGTCGCGATACGGGCCGGCCAATGATGACCGAAGAAACACTTGCCACAAATATTGCGGGGTTAAAAAAATCTTATTCTAAATTTTTGAAATTCGGCGATGGCGCAAATGATGCCATTATTGTTGATAATTACGATTGGATGAAAAATTACGGGCATATTGATTTCTTGGCGCAATATGGAACCGATTTTACCGTGCCACGTATGCTGTCGATGGAAAGTGTTAAACGTCGTTTGGAAAACGGTATGACATTTCTTGAATTTAACTATATGACGTTCCAGGCGGTGGATTTCTTGACGTTGTTTCAAAAATATGGCTGTATATTGCAACTGTGTGGCGCCGACCAATGGGGCAATGCGGTTATGGGTATCGAACTTATCCGTAAAAAATTGGGTAAAGAGGCATTTGTGCTTTCAACTTCTTTAATTACAGATGCGGCGGGAAACAAGATTGGAAAATCCGCCGGCAACGCCGTATGGGTAAACGAAGACAAATTGTCCCCGTATGATTATTGGCAATATTTCCGCAATACGCCCGATGAATTGGTGGAAAAATTCTTGAAAATATTTACGGAAATTCCAATGGATGAAATTGAAAAGTTGTCAAGACTGCGTGGTGCGGAATTGAACGATGCAAAGCGGATTTTGGCAAACGCGGCAACAACCATTGCCCACGGTGCCGATGCAGCCGTTGCGGCCGAACGCGCGGCGGCGGCGTTGTTTGGCGGCGGCGGAAACGATGCAAATATGCCAAGCGTCGAAATTAAAATGACGGCACCGTTGGGAATTGTTGATTTCTTGGTTGCGGCGGGAATGTTTACGTCTAAATCTGATGCGCGGCGAATGGTGGAACAGGGCGGAATCCAAATTGATGGTAAAAAAATTACAGATTGGCATGCGACCGTTTCACCCAAGGCGGAATTTATGGTTCAACGGGGCAAGAAAACTTTTCTGCGGGTGATTGTAAAATAATGTTACGATTTGTTTTGGCTTTGACGATTTTGGTTGGGGGGGCAAATTCGGTTTGTGCCGCACCAAGTGAATTGGATAAAATTCAAACGCAAATTAAACAGACCGAACAGAAGAACAAGCAATTGGAACAACAGGTTAAAACGTCTGACCGTGATGTCGCCAAAACAAAAAAGCAATTGGTGACCGCGGCGGGCAAAGTGTCTTCGTTGGAAGAATTGCGTGCCGACATTGCCAAAAAGATTGCGGAATTGGATGCGCGGCGGGCCGTGTTGTCTGCGGAATTAGATGCGAACCGTGCGCGTGTGGCGGATGCGGCGGCGGGTATGGTGTTTATTGCGGCGAACCCCAGTTTTGATGCAGAAAATATGCATGAATTTGTATTGACCAATGCGGTCTTGGCCGGAATGGCGGACGGGTTTGATGAACAGATTATCGATGCCGGTCAAAAAATCGCAGAGTTAGATAAAATTCGTGATGCGCGCGCGATTGAAAAAGAAAAATTGGACCGGACCGCAAAAAAATATAGTGATGAAAAAGATTTGTTGGATAAACTGTTGCGGCGGCGGTCGGCGCAAAATGAAAAACTGCGCAGCGAGCAAATGGCAACCCAAAAAAAATTGCGCGAATTGTCGGCGCGCGCAAAAAGCATATCTGAATTGTCCGCCGGCGTAGGGAGTTCGCAAATGTCATCGGATGCACGTTTTTCAATTCGTAAGTTGAACCAGCCTGTACGCGGTCGCGTTGTGGTGCGATTCGGCGAAAAAACTGCGTTGGGGTTAAAATCCGATGGGTGGCGCATACGGACAAATGCCGATGCATTGGTGACTGCGCCCGCAGATGGCGTTGTCAAATTTGCCGACAGTTTCAAGGGATTTGGCCGTGTAATAATTATATCGCATAAAAACGGTTATAATACCGTTATGACCAACCTGGGCGACATAGATGTTGTTGTTGGCCAAGAAGTTTTGGGCGGTGAACCCGTTGGGCGTATGAACCCGAATAAGCCGGAAATGTACCTTGAGGTGCGTCGTGGCGACAAAGCCATTGACCCGGCACGTTTGTTCAAAGAAAACTGATTTTTGTTTGACAAAATATGATTTTTGTATTATATAATAAAGTATGATTAAACACGGACGTGAAAGTTTGGTTAAAATTGCGGGCGGCGAATTCGTTTCCAAAGAACCTTTGCCGGGACGCAGTATGTCGCAAAAACGCGAATGGTTGGCGCGTCAGCAACGTGCGGCCGATACAATTCAAAAACTGCACGAAATTGGCAACGATGCATATGGTGTACCACATATTAAATCCATTGATTCCCGGCGTTTTTGTGTGTTGGAAGAACGCGTTTCTGGTGTGCCATTGACGCCGTTGTTGTTTCGAAAATTGGACGACAATGCACGTGAAAAAGTTGTGGATTCTTTGGCGCAATTTTACGCGGATATGCATTCCATAGACGTCATTCCAAATCCAATAGAATATAAAATGGAATACGGGTTGGATGTCGAATACTTGGAAAATTTTCTTGAAGATGTTGAACAATATTTTTCAAAAAAAGAAATTAAATCTGTCCGGGATGAAATAAAATTTATAGACCGGGTATATCAGCATATTATAAATACTTCGTACGAAACGCGGATTGTTTGGGTACATGGCGATCTGTTCGATGGTAATGTCCTGTACGATTATAAAACGCAAAAGTTTAATATTATCGATTTTACCGATGCCGGGACATCTTTCCTGCATTATGATATGTTACGATCTTATTCGCGTGATTTGGGTGTGGCGGATGCGGTTCGCACCCAATATTTGAAATATCGTGATGTGCGTGATTTGCCGGCGGATTTTGTTGATGATGCGCGTTGGAAACAAATTGCCCAATATCATAATGCGGCCAATGTATTGGAAAAAATGAACGAAGAAGTCACAGATGTTCAATATTTGGGTAAAAATGAGCGCTCCAAAATGCTGGATCGATTGAAACAGCAAATTAATGTGCTGCATAAACACGCGCGTGGTTTTTAATTAAAATAATCCCCCATTTATAGGTTGCGAATGCAACATTTTTATTCTAGACTGCCGTTATAAATAATAAAAAAAGGAAAGCGGTATGTTGAAAAAAATTCTGGTTTTGTGTGTGATGTGTTTGCCGGTGGTGGTGAATGTTGCGGCGGCGGCCGATAAGAATAAAAAAGAAGAACCGATTGAGCACCTGACTGATGAACAGATTTATGACGAATTGAAAAAATTGGCACTGGTGTTCGAAGTGTCGCGCGAAAACTTTGTGGAAGAAGCCGATGAACGCAAAATGTTGGAGGCCGCAATGAACGGGATGCTGTCGGCGTTGGATCCGCATTCTTCGTATTTGAACAAAGATGACTTCAAAGACTTTAATGATAAATCCCAGGGCGAATTTGGTGGATTGGGTATTCAAATTACGTCCGACCGTGGGGCGGTGCGCGTGATTTCGCCAATTGATGATACCCCGGCGGACCGTGCGGGAATTAAGGCCGGCGATTATATCACGCATATTGATGATGAACCCGTGTTTGATTTGACGTTGAACCAGGCGGTCAAGAAAATGAAGGGCAAACCCGGAACGAAAGTCAAACTGACCATTATTTCCGGTGATAATGAACCAAAGACAATCACGCTTAAACGCGCAATTATCAAGGTTAAATCGGTCAAATTCGAAGGAAAACAATTGGCGGATGCGGAAACGGATGCGCCAAAGGTTGGATATATTCGTATATCTGACTTTGGTGCGACAACCGCAAAAGACCTACGCGATGCAATTAAATCTTTGGAGAAAAAGAAAGTTGTTGGATACGTTTTGGATGTTCGCAATAATCCGGGCGGATACCTGACCGCGGCAATTGATGTGTCCGATGCATTTCTGGACGGTGGGGAAATTGTTTCAACGCGCGGAAAAAACAAAACCGATATAGACAGAAGTTTTGCCAAACCCGGCGATTTAACGGATGGAAAACCGTTGGTCGTCCTTATCAATCATGGGTCTGCATCGGCATCCGAAATTGTTGCCGGCGCGATTCAAGACAACAAACGTGGAATCATTATGGGCTCACAAAGTTTTGGCAAGGGCAGTGTGCAACAACAAAAACCACTTGGCGACGGAACGGCAATTCATATAACAATTGCCCGCTATTATACGCCCAGTGGCAAGTCCATTCAAAACACCGGAATTACACCGGACGTTGAGGTTCTGCAAAGCAAAGTCGAAGTGATAGAAAAACGCGAGAGCACATATTCCGAGGCATCTTTCCGTAATTCATTAAAGAACGAAGACGCCGAAAAGAAAGCCAAATCAAAAGAAAAAACCGAAAAAACCGATGAAGAAGACGAAAGCAAATTGACCGATGCCGAAAAAGATGCGCGCGATTATCAATTACAGCGCGCAATGGAAATGGTTATCGCAATGTCCAAAATGGCGGAACCGGTCAAAAAAGAAGAAGATAAAAAAGATTAAAAATCTGGGCGCGAATTCGCGCCCGTTTTTTTGATTTTTAATCCCTTGCCTTTATATTTATTTAAGGCTATGATTGGGCGGTATGAAAATTATAAGGGGATTAAGATTATGGCAAATTTAATTGTTGACGGTAATTGGGCGGCGGCGGATGTCGCGTATCGTTGTGTGGATTTTGCGGCGATTTATCCAATCACCCCCAGCAGCACTATGGGCGAATTGGCGGACGAATGGGCTTTTCAGCACAAGAAAAATATATGGGGGGCAATTCCGCAAATAATAGAGATGGAATCCGAAGGCGGGGCCGCCGGTGCGATGCACGGTGCATTGCAAATGGGTGCGTTGGCAACGACATTTACCGCGTCCCAGGGTTTGTTGTTGATGATTCCAAATATGTACAAAATCGCCGGGGAACAGACGCCGTTTGTTATGCATGTTGCCGCGCGCGCATTGGCGACACACGCGTTGTCTATCTTTGGCGACCACAGTGATGTTATGGCAGTGCGGGGCACCGGGTTTGCAATGTTATCATCGCACAATGTTCAGCAGGCACATGATATGGCGGCGATTGCGCATGCGGCAACAATTCGCGCACGCGTGCCGTTTTTGCATTTCTTTGACGGTTTCCGGACAAGTCACGAAGAATCGCGCTTGAATCGCATAGATGATGATGTCCTGCGTAAATTGATACCGGAGGATTTGGTCGCAAAATATCACGCGGCGGGTATGAACCCCGACAATCCAAAGATTCGCGGCACGGCCCAAAACCCCGATGTATATTTCCAGGGACGCGAGGCCGCAAATGAACTGTACGCCCGCGTGCCGGCGATTGTTGCAGAATGTATGGATGAATTTGCGGCGCTGACCGGTCGCAAATACGGTTTGGTTGAATACTTTGGTGACAAAAAAGCCGAAAATATTATCGTTGCGATGGGATCGGGATGTGAAACAATTGAAGAAACAATTGAACATTTGCCGGCCGGATTTGGTTTAATTAAAATTCACCTGTATCGGCCGTTCCCGGTTGATGCGTTTTTGCGTGCTTTGCCGAAAACCGTAAAACAAATCGCCGTATTGGACCGCACGAAAGAGGCGGGTGCGATTGGTGAACCGCTGTATATGGATGTGAAATCTGTGGTTGGTGACCGGGCGGCGGTGTTTGGTGGACGTTATGGTTTGGGGTCCAAAGAATTCAAACCGCGTGACGTGGCCGCGATTTTTGAAAATATGAAGCGCAAAAAATTGCACCATAATTTTACGGTTGGAATAGAAGATGATTTAACAAATCTGTCGTTGAAAACCGACCCGGCGTTTTCAATCGAAGACCCGAATTTCAAAACCGCGATTCTGTATGGTATCGGCAGTGATGGTACCGTTGGCGCGGTTAAAAACATTGTGAAGATTGTTGGGGAAAATTCAAACCTGTATCCGCAATCTTATGCGGTGTATGATTCGAAAAAATCTGGGGGACTTACCGCGTCACATATTCGGTTTGCGGATAAACCAATAAAAAGTCAATATTTGGTCGAAGTTGCGGATTTTATCAGTGTTTCGAACTTTATGATTGCACAAAGGTTTGATGTATTCCGCGGTCTGCGTGCCGGTGGGACGGTGATGATAAATACCTCACAGGCACCGGATGTGGCGTTCGCGAATTTGCCGCGGGGGGTGCAAGAACACCTTATGCGGATGCGGGCAAACGTGTATTTCTTGGACGCGAACAGTGCCGCCGCAGAATTGGGTTTGGGCAATCGAATCAATACGTTTATTATGTTGAACTTCTTTAATTTAACACGTGTGATTGACCCGGGTGTGGCCGCGAAATCGGCCAAGGCGGCGATTGAAAAAACATATAAAAAGAAAGGTATGGATGTTGTTGCGGCAAACTGGGCGGCGGTGGACCGGGCGGCCGATTATTTGCGGCATTTTGATTTGCCTTCGTCTGTGTCGAATTTTGCACCGGACTTTGTGCCGGCAATGACCGCGGATGCCCCGAACAGTATTGCCGGAACCCTGGGTGAAATGGCGGCCGGACGCGGTGACGATTTGCCGGTGTCGCGATTCCGTGTTGGGGGCGAATTTGGCGCGGGCCAGTATCCGGTTGGAACATCCAGATACGAAAAACGTGCGATTTCAACGCGTGTGGCAAAGTGCGATTTGGAAAAATGTATCCAGTGCGGAAAATGTTCAATGCTGTGCCCGCACGCGGCGATTCGTATCAAGGCATTGAGCGCGGCGCAGGTTTCCAAGGCCAAGAAGCAGGGCATTATTGTTGTGCCAATGAAAACCCCAGAATTGGGTCCGGATATGTATTTCACAATTGCTATTTCGCCGGCGGATTGTACGGGGTGTGGGCTGTGCGTGAAAAATTGTCCGGTTGGTGCGTTGTCTATGACCGATGCGGATGCAGACGAACAAAAACGATTTGATGAAACGGTTAAATTGCCGGATTTTCCGCGCGAAAAATTAAACCTGAATTTACCAAAGCATATTGAATTGTTGCCACATTATTTCGAATTTCCGGGTGCGTGTGCGGGATGTGGTGAAACACCATATATTAAAATGATGGCACATTTGTTTGGGGACCATATGGTTGTGGCAAATGCAACGGGGTGTTCTTCGATTTATGGGGCGAATTTGCCGACAACGCCGTGGACAACGGACGCGAATGGTCGCGGGCCGGCATGGTCTAATTCGCTGTTCGAAGATAATGCGGAATATGGTTTGGGAATGCGTGTGGCATTGAATGGTCGCCGCGAAATGTTAAAGGGTTTGTTGTTCGAATTGGGTATTAAAAATGTTGAAGAAATCTTTAACGAAACCGATATAGATGCCCAACGAAAAATCAAAGACGATTTGGCAAAGAAATTAAAGAAAATCGATTCGCCCGATGCGCGTTTGGCGGAAAGTATGTTGGGTGATATAGTGAATAAATCTGTGTGGATTGTTGGTGGTGACGGTTGGGCATATGATATTGGGTACGGCGGTTTGGACCACGTTCTGCACAGTGGTGAAAATGTGAACATCTTGGTTTTGGATACCGAAGGTTATTCGAACACCGGTGGGCAACAGTCCAAGGCAACGCCGTTCGGGGCCAGTATGAAGTTTGCAATTGGTGGAAAAAATCACGCCAAGAAAGATTTGGGTATGATTGCGATGATGTCGGGTGCGTATGTTGCCCAAATCGCAATCGGTGCAAACCCGGTTCAGGCATCGCGCGCATTCCGCGAGGCGGCTTCGTTCAACGGGCCATCAATTATATTGGCGTATGCGCCATGTATCGCGCATGGGTTCGCATTGCAAAACGGACCAGAACATCAAATGCAGATGGTAAATACGGGGGCATGGCCACTGTACCGGTTTGACCCACGTTTGATTGTCGAAGGGCATAACCCATTGATGATGGATTCAAATGTTGATGATTTATCACCGTTGGAAGATTTCTTGAAAACCGAAACGCGTTTTGGTGCGGCGCGTGCGGCAAATCCAAATTTTGATAAATTGGTTGAATATGCCAAAGAAAACAATCAATATAAAACTCAGTTAAAGAAATATATCGCACACTTTGCGATGATGCGTGCAAACACACCAAAGGAAAATGGGGAAGGATAAAATGAAAAAAATAATTTTGATTTTATGCTGTGTGGTGATAACGGCGTGTACTTTTCAAACAAAACATCGTGGGTATGTTTTCCCCGATGATTTAGAGACTAAGGTCGCAACCGTTAAAACAACCCGGCAATTGGAAGACCTGATTGGGTCGCCCCAGGTTAAAACCATCTATGGTGACCAAGTATGGATTTATTTTGGCGAAGATGAAAACTATCACGGGCCGTTCCCGTTGACGTATGATAATAAGACCGTATTGTTGGCGTGGGTTGACGGGGCGCGCGTGACGCGGACACAGATTCTGCACGATGATGATTTGCCGGATATAGATATTGATGACGATGAAACCGAAATTCCGGCGGCAATCGAACTGAACGCGATTCAAGAATTGTTCAATAATATCGGTCGATTCAGTCCGGCCGGATTGGGACAATAAAAAGTCGCTTGTAAAAACCGGTTGTTATGTGTTAGAATGCACATAAGCAGGTAAGGGGGCACAATGAAGAAAATCTTAGTTTTTGCGATGGTTTGTATGTGTGGGCCGGCGTTCGCGGGCGATTGTGGACCGGGATATGTGTTGGCAAATCACGCCCGTGTTGACGGTATGGACGCCCAAGAATGTCAAAAATTATGGTGTGTCGATTTGGAAACCGGGAAACCGATGGGAGGTGGCGATCGCGCAAATAACGGATATGTTGCAACGGCCGCGCCGAATGAACTGTGCGATGCGTCGGGAAAATGTATAGAATGCTTTGGCGACCGGAAATGGTGTACCGGCATCGTTCGTGGTGTATGGAATCCGGAATATGGTGCATATACCCGTGGTGGTAATGACAGTGCGACATACGGATCTGAACAAAAGGGCGGATGTTTCACGTGGAAATTGGAAAAACCAAAGTGCAACGCGGGTGAAAGCGCGATTTTGAAAGATGGTGAATGGATTTGTGCCGTGGCCAGCCCCAGCACCAATGTCAGTCGTGGTTCTGCGGTGCGCAGAACGGGCACAATACGGCGAACGTTAAAACGATAGGTTTGTATCCCCCGGATGCGGGGGATTTTTTTGCCTATTAAATTTGTTTTTTCAATATTTTTGTGATATAATCCGCGTAAAGGGCAGAGAGAATGGCAAAGAAAGAGAATACTATGCCAAGTAAAAAATTAGATTTCAAGACCGGTCAATATGTTGTATATCCCACCCAAGGCGTGGGCAAATTGGTGCGCACCGAAGACCAAGTAATTGGTGACCAAAAAATTAAAATGTTGGTTATTGATTTTGAAAAAAGCCGTATGACATTGCGGGTGCCATTGGAACGTGCGGAAATTTCGGGTCTGCGCCCGTTGACCAGTGCAAAAAAAATGGACGAAGCCATTGCGTCCGCCAAAGGCAAGGCGGGTGCCAAACGTATGATTTGGGCGCGGCGTGCGGCACAATACGAAGAAAATATCAATTCGGGTGATCCCATGCGTTTGGCCGAGGTTGTACGCGACCTGCAACGGCGCAATCCAACGGATACTATGCCGTTTTCGGCGCGGCGGCTGTATATGCGTGCATTGGAACGTATGGCCCAAGAATTTGCCGTTTTGCATAAAATGGATGTGGATGCGGCATCGGAAAAGATAGAAGATATTTTGGGTATTCCAAAGGAAATCGACCTGAACGCGGTTGAAGAGGATGAAGAAGAGGAAGAAGATTATTCCGATTCAAATGAAAGTTAAATAAAAAATTAAACCGCCGGATGGCGGTTTTTTCTTACATTGTGAAATCTTCACCCAGATACACTTTTTTTACCATTTCATCGCGGATGATTTCGTCACTGGTTCCGTGTTTCAATATTTTGCCATCGTGCAGAACATAACTGCGGTCGGTAATTCCCAAAGTTTCACGCACGTTGTGGTCGGTAATAATCACGCCCAGTCCACGGTTCTTTAATTGCGACACCAAAGAACGAATCTCGTTCACCGCAATTGGGTCAATTCCGGCAAACGGTTCGTCCAGCAAAATAAATTTTGGGTCGTTCGCCAATGCACGCGCAATTTCAACGCGGCGGCGTTCGCCACCCGAAAGGGCGGTTGCCGGACTGCGCCGCAGGTGGGAAATAGAAAATTCTTCCAACAATGCATCCAATTTTTGTTTGCGTTTTTTGTAACTGGGTTCGACAACCTCCAATATCGCCATAATATTCTGTTCCACGGTCAGGCCGCGAAAAACACTGTTTTCCTGGGGTAGGTAACCAATGTGCAGGCGCGCCCTTTGATAAAACGGCAGGTGCGTTATATCTTGGGACCCAAGGAATATTTGACCGCCGGTTGCGCGTAATTGGCCCGTGATGCAATAAAACGCCGTTGTTTTTCCCGCACCATTCGGCCCCAACAGGCCGACCGATTCGCCCTGGCGCGCGGTCATTGATATGTCGCGCAGAACCATACGGTTGCCGTACGATTTTGATAAATGTTCAACTTTTAATACAGATTGCTTCATATCTTTACCACCAATTCTTTTGTTTGCAGTTCATTGCCGTCATTTGATTTTATACGGACGTTGCCAATCATTTTGATAGTTTTTTTTATGCGATTATATTCACCGGCGTTCGCAGAAAAATTATAAACAACCTTTTTCCCGTTTTGAATTTGTGTTGTATATCCGGAAACGCGTTCTAAAAATATTATGTCGGGTTTATCGTATTCTTGACGACCGGTTGCGGCGGTTATTTTGAAAGGTTCACCATTTGAATCGGTGCCTTGGAATGATGCGCCGGACATTTTGAATTGGTTGCTGATAACGTCCGTCATATTTATCGCAGATATTGGCGACCACAACAATTGCCGCGTGAACAACGCGCCCGCAACCAACGCCGCAACCATTACCAATCCCCATCCGGTAAAGAAAAATTGCCACAGACGTTGCCAACGCCGATGCTTGTTGATAATAATAAAATTGCGTTTGTCTTTCTTCATATGATTGTATGTTAGCCCGATATAATTAAAAAAGCAATTTTTTATGTTTGTTCATTTGTCTTTTTTGTGATATAATTTTCACCAGAGAGAGTGCATATATGAAAAAACTTTTCATTTTTTGTGCGGTGACATGCGCGTTTTGCGGTGCGTTCGATGCGCGCGGTGCGGCGAACGTGTTGGTACCGAAAAAGGCGGATTCTGTGGCAAAGCGTGATGCGTCCACGTCAACGACAAATGTCGGGGCAAGTTTGTTGCCCACCGCGGCGACTTTGGTTGGAAATGTTATCGCACTAAATCAACAACAAAAGGCGTTGACCGCCGAATGCGAACCAACGTCACGCGAAATTACATTTGTGAACAATTTGGTCAAAGAATGGGCAATTGCCGGTGCAACAAATCCTTTGACGGGTGGCACACGCGGAATGCGCGAATGTGACAAGGATTCGGATGAATCATATGAAAACACTGTGACGCGTGCGGGTACGGGTGTGACGGTTGACCCGTCCGGCGTGTGTTATGATACTTTTTCGGATGCCGATGCACGTGGCGCGGTTTGGGCACGTTTTCCCAAGGCCGCCGTTGTTGAATATTGTTCTGATGCTGGTGCGTTGAGTATGTGCGGCAAAAACAAGCGTAAAAAAATGACGAATATGTGGACAATATTCGATATGATTGATTTTGATAACAAAGATTATACCCGGACCGAGGCATCCCAAGCGGTGGCTTTGTTGCAAAAGGCGACAAATTGTTCGGGAACTAAATTGGCCGCGAAACGTCTTGAAACGTTTGGTGGTTTTATAACCAGTACTATCAGCAATATGGGCCAACCAACCAACACGGGCAACGTTATGGGTGCGGTGCAGAGTATTGTTGGACAATCGGGCATAAGTGGCATCGGCGGTTTGGCAACGGTGGCCAGTCAATTTTTAGATAAGTAATTTGCAATTAAATAAAAACAAGGATTGTTTTTTACTTTACTAAAAATTGCAAAATGCGTATAATACATAAAAAGGTAAGAGAAAGGATTTTATTATGAAAATACAATCTGGGGCATCGGTGTGGGTTATAACGCGCGTGTTGGCGTGCGCGGCGGCGTTTGCGGTCGCGGGATGCGCGACGTCGAATGTTGATTCGGAGTATTCCGATGGGTATGTTGCAACACCAACGGTTGATTATGTTGAACGGTTGGATGTTTATTCTGCACCACACAAGGATTCATTTTTGAATCAGTTGGCAATGAATTATCGTTCTTATGCGATTTATAATGCCCGGACCAGTGGTCACCCCGATGTTGGTGAATTGTTCGCAAACAAGGCCGTATCCGCGTTCGCGGGCGAGGTTCCATTCCCAGAATCTTTGAATAATTGGGAAATTGCAAATGATAATACGGCGTATGAATTGTCGATGGCATATAATGATATGATAGAACAATTTAGAAACGACGCCAGTGATACTCACCCGGAATTGGCGGCGGAATTGCAGGCGAAATATGATTGTTGGATTTCTGCGGTTGCCACTGGCCAAGACAAAACTGCACGCGAATGTCGTGCGCGTTTTGAACGTACCTTGACCGCTTTGCGTGATTGCCGTGGTGGCAAAATTGTGAATAATCCGTCACGTATGACCACGGAAACAACCACGACTACAAGTGAAATGGTGGTGTCGGCCGCGGAACAACCAAGGGTGTCTGTGCCGGCGTATTATCCGGAAACCGGAAATATGGCGGCAATGCGTGGTGCAAATCGCACGCGTGAAGGTGTTATTATCGTGAACAATGTTAATGTACCGGAACACCTTATTAACCCGGTGCCGGTCGAAAGTCAACAACCGTTGGTATTCAACCAGAATATTTATGGTGGCGACAAAACGTTTAATGATAACAGCAAACGCGACAGCGAAAACACGAATTTGAAGGCCGATTGCCCGTGTGCGAATCGCGAATCGGGAACGGCGCAACCAATGGTTATGTCGAATAATCAACCGGTTTCTGTCACGGTAAATGGCGCGCCGACCGTGTTGGCGCAACCTGTGCCTGCGCCGGTGGAGCCCTGTGAATGCGCCGGTGAAGATGTTGAAGAAATCACCATCGTTGCGGATGATTTGGTGTCACGCCAAGAATTCATCAATATGATGATGGCGATGCGTGCGGAATTGGCGGCGATAAATGCGCGGTTGGATAAATTGTCTGCGGGCCAGCCCAAGGCGGACGACTATGACGAAACAACGATTATCAAAGTGCAACAAATTCCGTTGGAACCAAAACAACACGTTATGGAGGAAGTCTTTGAAATCCGATTCGATTTTGACAAGGCCAAGATTAAACCGGAATATGATGATGTAATACGGAAATTGGCCACCGTGACCCAGAACAACAAGAATGTAAAGATTTCGGTCGTTGGTCATACCGACACTTCGGGCAGCAAATCTTATAACTATGCCCTGGGTGGTCGTCGGGCCGAGGCAGTTCAAAAAATGTTGATTGAACGCGGTATCCCGTCCAGTCAAATCGTTGCGGTGTCCGCCGGTGAAGAAGATTTGAAGGTTTGGACGCCCGATGGTGTGCCGAATGCAGAAAACCGCCGCGTGCGTGTCGTGAAAGAGGTCACATATACCGACCCGAATGGTGGAAAAATGGTTCCGGTTGCAAATGTTGCGGTCGAAGAATTTGTCGAAGATTGTGACGGGGCGGCATGCGGAATGTAATGCGATTCGGTGGGGATAAAAACGCTTGACAAAAGTTTTTATTAGTATATAGTGGGTTTTACCAGAGAGATACTTTGAAAAAGGTGTTGAATATGGCAGATGTAAAAGATGTAAAGAAAGCAAACACAAAAATGGCATTCCGCACCGGGGTCGAGAATGTCGTGAACCTGATGGCGGAATTGCAAAAACGTGGTGTCCGGTTACAAGAACCACAAGATACAGTATTGCGATAGTTTTTTTGGGGAAAAGTATCGGTTATATATTTTTGTGTGGTGGTGCGTGCGCGCCACCATACTTTTTTATTTTGTTTCTTGTGCGGGGCAACAAACTATGATATAATATCCCCGAACGAGAAAGGGGGATCATAAATGTTTCAATCTTCGCAAACCCGCAAAAATCTAGGGGGGGGGGTGGCCTGGCGGCCAAATAATTTGACGAACAAGGTTCGGCAAATTCGCCCGATTT
>JAFSOV010000011.1 GCA_017443235.1 Alphaproteobacteria bacterium | reverse complement strand
TAGCCAGGAAAATTACTTGCTGATGATATCACAATGATATCAGAAATGGCAAAATTTAGACATAAAAAAACCGCAGATTCCTGCGACTTTTAGAAACATTTCAAAACATGTTTTTCAAAACCCGGTCAATTTTAACAGTCCGTTGTTCTACCGACTGAACTATGCCCGAATAACAGACCTTATATTATACCTAAAATCCGCACAAGTCAAGGACTTTTTAAACATTTTGCAGGGTCCAAATTTCTGCGATTTTTGCCTGCTGGTTATACGGGCAAATATGACAATATATGAAAAAAACATAAAAATATAAAAATTAAATACCAAAATATAAGAAAAAACGTGGTCTAGTGGCCAGAATATAAAATGCAATATTTTGCCGGATTTCTGTCATAATTTGGGTGTTGTGATAAATCGTTTGTTCAGTGCTCTAGTATGCCAATGTATAAAAAATGCAAAAGACATACGGACTAACCGAGAAGTTGTCGCAACGTGGGATTTTTCTTGTATATTTTTGTATTTTGTATTCTATGCATTGCTTTTTTATGCCGTTTTTAATGTGTTGCACAAAGACATCTGGACTAGCAGAGTAGTTGTCGTTTTAAGTAAAATTACAATTGAAATCAATGATGATTTCATACTTGATTTGTACATTAAAATCACGAATAGTAAAATATCATTGAAAAAATTTCAATTTTTCACTATTCTCCGTGTAGAAAAGTTATATACAAACAACAGGATTAAAAAATGACGTGGGCAGAGTTCCTTTCTTCACAAATATTTGGAATTATTGTTGGTGCCTTGATAACAACGGGTTTTACGTGGTTTTTAGATTGGCGTAAGAGCGTGTGTGAGCAGAAAAATCGTTCTATAGAAAAACGCAACGAAGCCTATTTTGCTGTGTTTGACGTGTTTTTTGGATTGCTGGATACAAATTTCGCTGGAGTCGGAGAGATATATGATGAACATATTGTTGGAAAATACGAAAAAACGCGCGCGGCTGTATTTATGTACGGGTCACAAGAGATGAAAAATCTAATGCCACCACTTAAATTACGTTTCGAGAATAAATTTGACAGAGAAAATTATAAAGGCGAGATTCAACAAATGTTTAATAAGATTGTAGTACAAATATTTACAGAATTGGGTTATGCTAAACAAGTATTTCATAAATCAAAACGGAACAAAAAATGAATGATACAATAATTGCTTCTTTAATCGGTGCGATTGGAATTGTTATTGGTGCACTAATTACATTGTTTGGATTAGGGGTTCAGTCGTATTTACAATCTCGCAGAGAACGTAAATTGCATGTTATGCAAAAACGTGAAGAATTATATATAAAGGCGTGTTATGTGTTAATGGAACACGAAAAATGGTGTCGATATCATGGAGAAAATCAACACTGTAAAGACATTTTTAATGAATTACAGTCACCAATGTTGATTTATGCATCCAAAAACATTTATGATAAATATTATAAATTAGATTCTGAGATATGGGCAACCTATGCCAAAGTACACACAAAAAAACAAATAAAAAATATTTCTGACAATATAGCAGATAAAATCGAGCTTTTCGCAGAAGATATGCGTAGAGAATTAAAAATAAATAAAGTATAATATTTGTATAGGAGCCATTATAACACAAAGGACAATAACGTGAAAAAATTATTCTTTTTATTTTTGACTGTTGGTTTATCTGCTTGTATTGTTGACAAACCAGATTATATTTTGAATAAAAATGCTTTTTGTGAGAATGATACAGGAATATCTACTTGCAAAGACGCTGACAACAATATGTTGTCAGGGCTTATTGTATCTTATACTGATGATGGTTTGATAGATGCGAAAATACCCGTTAAAAATGGGTTGGTAGAAGGAACTTCAAAATTATATGATACAAAAAATGGTTCTCTAAGACTAAAAGCACACTCTAAAGGCGGAAAACTAGATGGTGTATCAAAATATTATGATGAAAACGGTGATCCAGACAGAGATGTTTTGTATAAAGATGGAGTTATTGATGGTTTAACAACAGTTTATTATAAAAACGGCAAGACAAAAGAAGAGCGTTTGTATGAAAAAGGAAAGTTGAATGGAGTGCAAAAAGAATATCATGAAAATGGAAAAATAAAATTTGAGGGGCCGTATAAAAACGATAAATTAGATGGTTTTGCAAAATTTTACGATGATAACGGCAGAGTAAAACAAGAAATTTTATACAAGATGGGAAAACAGAGTCCAAAAGGGAAGCTTTATTTTTATTATGAAAGTGGCAAACTCAAGCAAGAGTTAGAATATGAAAACGGTAGTTCAAAAGAATTCACTGGAATTGCAAAAGATTATTATGAAAACGGTAAATTGAAACATGAAGGCCAATACAAAGACGGAAAGGAAGAAGGGGTACATAATTTTTATGATAAAAACGGGAATATAGAAGAAGTCCAATATAAAAAAGGTGAAGTTTTTGATGAAGAAAAAGAATGTAAAGAACGTGTACGCTTCTGTTATAATAATGAATATATAAAAGGGTGTAGAACGGTATTATCTGGGAAAGTAACCGGTATCTCACAAAAAGGTGTTACTTTAAGAGCGGAAAATGCTTGGGGGTATTATTGGTTTTTGTACACAGATAAAAAATATGCACGCGGCGATAGTATAGATGGTTCAAAGTATTTTGAGTATGTTGGAACGTATGAATATGTAACGACAGATGGGGCAATAGATCGGCTTCATGCTTATAAAGAAACCGATATACCAGTTTGTTATAAGTAGATGTTTATTTCGTTATCTTTTTGAACTTAGGACTTTGTGGCAGGCTGCCATTTGGAATAGTTTGCGGTACAGACGGCGAAAGAGCCAAGCTTGTTTGCAGGTCAGGTTACCATTTTGCCTGTAACGCACATTTGATTCCAATTCACGCAACGATCTGCATGCTGCGAAGTAGAGCATAATAAAATCTGTTTTATTACTGGGTTCGATTTCCTGAAAATGTTTATACTGCTTCATAGACAATCCTTTTTAAGGTTGTTGTATTCATCAATATCTTTCGGCGAAAGTCCAGTTATTTATTCGGAGAAACACGGAATAATAGTCTAAGTGTCTCTTTATTCAATTTGCGGTAAAAAGCATTGATTTCGCCAAGCAAAAGGGATGTGTTTTTTGCGCATGCAAACACGTATGCAAAATACCTCTGTATGACAATGTATGATTTTTTCAGAATTATTAGCAATAAAAAGCAATTCTTAGCACACAATATGCTATATTTTCTCGCGAAGTATACCAGTGGCAATTGAGATTTTTTATTAAAAAATCCGCAGATTTCTGCGGCTTTCATCTAAATTCGTTTCGTGAATAGCTACTTCGTTAACAGTCCATTGTTCTACCGACTGAACTATGCCCGAATGACAGGGCATATATTATATCTAAAATCCGCACAAGTCAAGGACTTTGTGAATAATTTTATAAATAACAATTGTCTGTTCCAGAAATCCGCATTTTGTGGCAAAAAATGTCGCCCATTACGGTAAAAAATCCTTGCGTGAAAAATGTGATTTTTGTACGATGCCTGGGTAAGGGGAGGAAATGCGTCGAACGTTATCTGGGAATAAAAAGGTGGTTTGTTATGATAGAATTTATTATTGATAATATAAAAATAATTTCCGTGATTTTACAGATTTTGGGAACCGTCCTTATGTACTTCTGTGCTATTACACCGTTTTTAGAAGAAATAAAAAAACACGGTCGTTTGGTTTTCGTTTTTGACGGTGGAGAAATTAGCAAAGGGCCGACAGAAGAAGAAATTAAGAAAGATAAAAAATATGTCCATATACGGCTGGGAATGGTCAGGTTAGGTTTTTGCTTTTTGATTATTGGTTTAATTTTGGAATTATTATAAATATACGATATGCACAGTGTGCATAAGTTATAAACAACGCAAAAGATTTTTCAAGAATATTTTGGTGTCTATGGAATCAAGTGATGTCATAAATGCAAATTCAATGCCCAGACGTGGTATAAAACCAATGATTGTGCTTGTGCCTATTGTTTCACCACAATGGTATATAATTTTATAATTTTTATGTTTTAATATCTGCAATCCATATCCGTATTTAGTGTTTGTGCCATCAGGTAATATATTCGGAATAAACATTTTTTTAGCTAAACGATTGTGCTGAATAAAATATAAATATTTTCTCAAATCATGTATGCAAGAATACAGCCCTCCATCCCCCTGGGTGGCTGTATTGGGACCTTGGTCGCAAATGATTAATCGATTGTTTTCGATTATTTTATGCCCATATGCACGATTTTTTATCACAGAAACGCCTTCGGTATAAATAACAGAATGGCGCATGCCAGCAGGCGATAATATGGCGTCGCGAACGAAAACTGGTAATTTCTTCCCGGATATTTTCTCGATGATTTGTCCCAGAATAATGTATCCACCATTGCTGTATCTGTATTTTGTCCCGGGCTTAAAATATCCACGTTTCAATGTTTTTAGATATTCAAATACTTCAGAATCCGTTATTTGTCTACGGCTGATTGTAGGCCTGTCTTCATAATCAACAAGACCGGAAGTGTGCGTTAATAGGTGACGGATAGTAATATTTTTCATATAGTCTGGTATGTCATCAAATATTTGTGATAACCGTGTGTTTATATGTATATGTCCAGATTTTACAAGAGATAAAACACAAAACGATATAAATTGTTTCGTGACGGATGCCATACGAAAATTCGTGTAAGCATTGGTATTTTTGCCCCCATATTGTTCTATTACGCCTTGGTTGGTTTTAAGATACAAGGCATATTGCTGCCGCGAATCAATCACAACATTGTGCAACAATTTATCTGATGGGATTTTCATATTTAGTATGACTCCTTGCGGAAAAATTATATCATAAATAGTGTATGGTTACAATGAGTTTATAATTGCTATTTGATGTTGAATGGTCTATTTTTGTATTGATATGACAAAGATATTTACAATTGGTTTTAGTGGGAAAAAGCCAGAAGTTTTTCTGGAAGTGTTGGGCGCGGCACGCATAAGTTGTGTGTGGGATATTCGCCAATGGCGAACCAGTACCTATGTCCCGTATTATAATGGTGATAATTTGGCGACGCTGCTGGGGAATCGATATGAATATCATCCAGAATTTGCGCCAAGTGCTGAAATTTTAGCAAATTATAAAGATAAAAAAATATCGTGGGCTGAGTTTGAGCAAAAATATCATGAATTGTTAAACGCGCGCAATCCGCTGCAAAATTGCGATATTGAGAAACTGGACCGAATATGTCTGCTGTGCACTGAAAAGACCGCGGATATGTGCCATAGGCGCTTGGCGGCGGAATATATTGCCGGCCAGATTCCAGACGTTGAAATCACACATTTATAATACTTTTTGTGCAGCCAATATGCAAATCACGTGCAAAACGTTGATTACAGGCATTCGCCTGAATCTTATCTTTTACAAATTTGTACGATTTATATATTCCGGATTCTAAATACTCGCAACAGCCGTTTGCTATGTTCACAAACATTTTATTGTTTTGTTCTGGCGTAAATTTAATATCGTTTCGTGCCGCAATAAGATACGAAAGCGTATTTGGATACATCTTGGTGCCGAAGTTATCGGATAAATCCATTGGAACTACAAAATCCGTATCAAATTTTTCAGCGGCAGATTTTGCGGTTTGTATGTCTGTTTTATATTTGTTTGTGATATATTCTGCACCAACCACGTTCCATAACAAACCAAACGCGGCATACTTTTCACCAGTTGCACGAATACCAGCATTTTGTTGATGGTGGTCAAATTCGCCACCGCCAATATCAAAAGCCAAACCATTAAAATCCTGTGGAACCCGACCAACGCGTTGAATCACTGAAACATCAGGTATAACACCAACAATCTTTAACAAAGCAGCCGACAAAATATCATCTGCATGAAAACGACTGGAATGTGTAACAACTCCATTTTTAGCAAGATTATGTAAAGTTTCTATTTTGTTCAACATAAAGTTTTCTTTGACAAAAGAATACCAGAGTATCGCAATTTGTCAACATGTTTCGTACAATTACTGTTTTTCTTTGTAACATCATCACAATAAAACCGCCCAAACGGGCGGTTGTTTCTTGTTATAAATCCAAGCTTTTATTTTTGATTTTCTCAGATATACGCTCGATAAAATCAGACAAAGGAATATCGTTTATCTGTTGTCCATCACGTAAACGAATTGAAATACTGTTGTTTTCAATTTCCTTGTCACCTAACACGATAATGTAAGGTACTTTTTTCTTAACAGCGTTTCTGATTTGATAAGAAATCGTATTGCCAGAGTTATCTACTTCTGCGCGAATATCGTTTTCCATCAGTTTTTGTTGAATTTCAAATGCTGCCTTTTGGTGTCTGTCTGATACAGGTAATATCTGTACCTGAACCGGCGATAACCACACTGGCAATTTACCACCACAGCGTTCCAAATACACGCCGATAAAGCGTTCAATGGAACCCAAAATTGCCCTATGTAGCATGATTGGTACATGTTTCTGGCCATCTTCGCCGATATATGACATTCCCCATTTTTCAGGCAGATTCATATCCAGTTGGATCGTCATACATTGCCATTCTTTGCCGTTTTCATCAACCGCTTTGACATCTATGGCCGGACCATAGAATTTCGCGCCACCAACATCAATGTCATAAGGTATTTTCTTATCTTCCAATACCTGTTTGATGGAACGTTCCGCAAATTGCCAAACTGGTTCGTTATCAATATATTTCTCTTTTTTGCCCTCTAAATCGCGGACCGAGAAATAAACCTTGAACTTATCATAGCCAAAGATTTTATTGAAAGCCAAACCGAAATCAAATACCTTGGACAATTCTTCCATGAATTGATCTTCGCGGCAAATGATATGGGCATCATCTTGCGTAATGCAGCGAACGCGCAATAACCCCTGCAGACCACCGGATGCTTCATAACGATAAACATTCCCCAGTTCGCAATATTTAATCGGCAATTCTCTGTACGAATGGACCGATGCATTATAAATTGCGACATGGAAAGGACAGCTCATCGGTTTTACATAATAAGCACCTTGTTCCTCTTTGTCTTTTAATGACATGTCCATAGGTGGATACATACAATCGGCAAAATGTTCCAAGTGACCAGATTTTTCCCACAACTGTTTCAAACCAACAACGGGGGAATATACATATTTGTATCCGGCTTTGCGGTGTTCTTTCCGCCAGAAATCTTCAATTTCATTTCGGATAATTGCACCGTTTGGATGCCATAAAGCCAATCCAGAACCGACGTATTCGCTGAATGAGAATAAATCCAATTCTTTACCAATACGACGATGGTCGTTTTCGGAAAAACTCTGTTTTCCGTTTATATTATTTTCATTGTTATTCATTTTTATAACCTTTTTTATTTAATTGTTAAACTGTTAAAATTACTTGTATGGATTTAGAATCCAGAAATAAGAAATATCACCGCACCTAGGCGGTGGTTGTGGTAAAGGTTGAAACCACGCAAAATGACACAGGGCTTGCGTTTAAGCTCTGCACAAATGCTTTAAAAAAGTTTTCTTTTTTGTTTAACATACCTTAAATATAACACAATAAAATCAAATTTCAATGTTTTTAGCGTTTTTTTGTGTATGGCAGTTCAAGATAGTGTTTTGTTAGTTGATTATGGCAAGGTTATTGACTTTTGGGAAAAATGCTCTATAATAAAAAGGACATGAAAAACGAAAGTATGATTTTTGCTACTTTTGATTCCTCATTGTTCGGCTGCGGCGAACGATGGTGTTTGTAATATTTTCTAAAAATAAATCAGCTCTTAAAAAATAAAAACAATATGGTCCGGTTGGAGGGCTTGTGCTTGGCGATTTCTGGCACCCGTTCAATCGACCAATACAAACACAAAAGGAATAAAACATGAAAAACCAAAATGAAAAAGTAATGCTGACCGGGGTGCGCCCCAGTGGAAATCTGACTTTGGGAAACTATTTGGGGGCAATCAAGAACTTTGTGACTCGTCAGAGCCAATACAAAAGTTATATCTTTGCTGCTGACCTGCATGCTATTACCAGTCCACGCGACCCAGCAGAATTGCACGAAGCGGTTAATAACTGTATCGCCATGTATTTGGCGTGTGGCATTGACCCAGAACAAACAATTGTGTTCCGGCAAAGCGATGTGTTGGAGCATGGCATTATGGGCTTTATAATGACATTCCAGACGCATATGGGCGAATTGTCACGAATGACCCAGTTTAAACTGAAATCTCAGGTCCCCGGCAAAAACGGCATCGATACAGGACTGTTTGTGTATCCACCATTGATGTCTGCCGATATCTTGCTGTACAACACAGATATGGTTCCGGTTGGTCTTGACCAGCAACAGCATGTCGAATTGACGCGCGATTTGGCACAACGGTTCAATAATCGCTATGGCGATACATTCAATGAACCGGATGTCTATATTGCCCCGGTTGGAAACAAGATTCTTAATCTGCAAAATCCGACTGAAAAGATGAATAAATCGGATGGACCAAACCCCGGAACAATCTTTTTGATGGACGATTTGAAACTTGTTCGCAAAAAGATAATGTCTGCGGTTACGGACAGCGATGCCACTGTTCGATTTGACGAAGAGAATAAACCCGGCATATCAAACCTGATAAGCATATTGGCCGCAACAACCGGAGAAAGCATTTCGGATATAGAAAAACGATTTGCTGGTCGTGGCTATGGCGATTTCAAACGCGCGGTGGCTGATGCCGTTTGTGATTTGGTTGAACGCATTCAAACAAATTATGAAAAATTCAAGAATCCGGAAGTGTTGAACAAGATTCTTGATGATGGTGCAGAACGGGCACGCGTGGTCGCATCAGAAACATTGAATCGTGCTAAACTTGCGTTGGGGTTGAAATAATAACACCACCGCAGGCAAACACGCAAACCAATATAATAATCAGTTTTTTCATTGTCACCTATTTTGTCAAAAATGTAGGGCAAAAATCGATTTTGTCAATGTTGTACAAGTTATGACATCAATTTATTTTGATATGATTTTTCTTCAAAATTGTTTGTTCGTGTTCCAACAGTGCAATTTTATTTTGTATTCCGCCGTTATATCCAGTGATTGTGCCAGTTGCGCCAATAACGCGGTGGCACGGAATAATAATGCATATCGGGTTCCGGCCAACTGCGCCACCAACCGCACGCGCAGAAACATTTGAAACACCAATTTGCCGGGCGATTTTATGTGCGATTTCTTTGTACGATGTTGTTTTGCCAAACGGTATTTGTTTTATTGCATCAATTGTTGCCTGTCTGAATAGAGTCATTCCTTTTAACATATAATTTGGTGTCCATTCTGGTATATTGCCACCAAAGTATGCATTCAACCATTTAATTGTTTCGCGTAATATCGGCGCCAAAGGGGCCGTTGGTACATTAGTATGCGCATCGTCCGTAAATCGTAATCCCACAACACAGCCGTCATCAACACTGATTAGTATATTGGAAAAGCCTTGTGGGGTTTTATAAATAAAATTTTGAATCATAGCGGGCTTTATTGTCAATGTGGGCGTTTGTTAAACAGGTATGTAAAACGCGCGCCAACGTACCGGCCGATAAATCGCGACATAAATGCGGTGATTTTCCATTTTGGCCGCCACAGGGCAATTTTTGCGCCACGTGCCGATTTTTTCAAACAATGCGCGACAACCCGGCATGGGTCGCACCCGTGTAGTACTTCGCGGCGCACGCCGTTGCTGGCCACGTTTGCGAAATTGGTGCTAACACTGCCGGGGCACAGGGCGCATACCGATATCCCACGTTCCTTTAATTCGGCGGCCAATGCGACACTGAATGACAACACGTATGCCTTGGTCGCGGCATAAACCGCAAAGTTGCCCAACGGTAAAAACGCTGCAAGACTTGCAACATTTATAATGCGGGAACCGCGTTGCATATGCGGCAATACGAACCCGCAGATGCCGGTAAGGGCGGTACAGTTAAGGTCTATCATCGACATTTCGCGCGTGGGGTCTGTTTCGCTAAATGGCCCATAGGTTCCAAATCCGGCATTGTTTATCAATAAATCCACGACAAATTTGCCGCGCTTGAATTCTGTGTCCAAAATTTCACGAACGCGTTTCGCACCCGCCGCACCACACAAATCCATTGCAAAGGTGCGCACGGTGACATTTTTTTCCGTCAATGTTGCGGCAAATTCGGTCAATTTGTCCGCTTCGCGTGCAATCAACCACATTTCCGCGCCGACTGATGATTTTTGTGCATAAACTTGGCGGGCGAACTCTGCGCCCATACCCGAACTGGCCCCGGTAATGATAATGATTCTTTTCATAAGGTTCAGTGTATTACAAAAATGCTTGATTTTCAATAAAAAAGTCTATATAATCGGTGCTGATTTCGTGGGCGGGCGCGGAATCAGTCCGAATAACCCCGCAAGACCTCGCGGTTTTCTGCTAAAAAAATATGGCTGCGATGGCAAACTTTGTATGAATTTTATAATGAAAGATTTATCCAAAGATTTATTTAATCCAATTGCCGGCGAAGATTTCGTCAAAATGTTTGATGATAATTACGGCAAACAAGAAACACTCCAGGGCTATGCGACCAAGGGTACCGTCAAAGATATTCGCGGTGATTTCGCGTTGGTCGATGTTGGCCTTAAATCCGAAGGTCGCGTGCCACTGAAAGAATTTGGTGCGTCCGTACCGGCCGTTGGCGATATTATCGACGTTTTTGTTGAAAGATACGAATCCCGCGAAGGCACGGCGGTTCTGTCCTATGCCAAGGCGCGCGCCGAAAAGGCATGGAAAGAATTGGAAAAGACCGTTGCCGAAGGCGTCGATCCCGAAGGTACAATTATTGATGTTGTTCGCGGTGGTTATACCGTTGATATCAATGGCGTGTTCGCATTTATGCCTTCAAGTCAGGTTGACCATAAACCGGTTCGCGATGCGAAATCATTGATTGGGTTGAAAGATAAATTCCGCGTATTGAAAATGGATGCTTTGCGCACAAACGCAATTGTTTCCCGCCGCGCAATCCAATCTGATACAATTGCCGCCGCCCAGAAAGAGGCGTTAAAGAACATCGAACTGGGTGCGGTTTTGGAAGGTACGGTCAAAAATATCACCGATTACGGCGTGTTTATCGACCTGGGCGGAATTGACGGTTTGTTGCACGTGACCGATTTGTCTTGGAAACGTGTAAATCATCCGCGTGAATTGGTTCACGTTGGTGAAAAGATTAAGGTCAAGGTTATTCAATTTGACCCGGAAACACATCGCATTTCATTGGGTGCAAAACAATTGGAAGAAGACCCTTGGGAAACCGCGTCACGCGCGTTCAATGTTGGCGACACGGTATCTGGCAAGGTTTCATCCGTCACCGATTATGGCGCATTTGTTGATTTGGGCAATAATATCGAAGGTTTGGTCCATATGTCTGAACTGTCTTGGACGAACAAGAATATTCACCCCAGCAAGGTTTTGACGGCCGGCCAAGAAATCAATGTCGTTGTTTTGGATATCGACCAAGAAAAACGCCGTATTTCGTTGGGTTATAAACAATTGCAACCAAATCCATGGAAACAATTTGCCGAAACCCACAATGTTGGCGACATTATTACGGGCCCGATTAAGAACACAACTGAATTCGGTTTGTTCGTGGCTTTGACCCCGGAATTGGACGGTATGGTTCATATCTCTGATTTGTCTTGGAACCGTTTGGACGAAGAAGAATTAAAGAAATTCGTCCGTGGTCAAGAAGTGACCGCGAAAATCTTGGACATCAATCCGGAAAAAGAACGCGTCACATTGGGTATTAAACAATTGACCGCCGGTGCGGACAATAACGCGGCGTCTATTAAAAAAGGCGCGGTTGTTTCCGGAACGGTTGCCGAAGTCACCCCGGATGAATTGGTTTTGGCGTTGCCAAACGAAATCCGCGGAACAATCCGCCGCACCGATTTGTCGCGTGAAAAGGCGGAACAAGACACATCCCGATTCAAAGTCGGCGATACGGTCGAGGCATCTGTTGTTTCCGTTGAAGGCAACAATGTCAAATTGTCCATCCGTGCACTTCAGGTCACATTGGAAAAACAGGCGGTTAAAGAATACGCGAACGAAGCAGACAGTGGTTCTGTTTTGGGTGACATTCTGGGCGCCGCAATCGAAAACAGCAAGAAATAACATTGTATGTTTTTCAAAAAAAAATCCCCGTTGTGGCGGGGATTTTTTTATGATATAATTCCGGCGATAAAAAGGATGAAAATGAAACCAAAAATGATTCTTATGATGGGCGGCCAAGGCGTAGGCAAGGGCACACATGCCCGCCGCTTGATTGCGCGTTATGGTTATGGATATATTGAAACGGGTGCAATTTTGCGCAGCCTGCCACCGGAATCGCCGGTTGCGCAAATTATGGCGCGTGGCGAATTGGTACCGGATAACGAATTGTTTGGGGTCATTGATGATGCAATTAAAAATACATCTGGTGATATAATCTTGGACGGTTTTCCCCGCACCTTGCCCCAGGCCGGATGGCTGATTAAAAACTATGCCGACCGGTTTGATATTCGGGTTATCTATATGAATGTCCCCGAAGAAATAATGTTGGCGCGCATTGAAAAGCGTATTCGTGAAGGCGGTGGTCGTGCCGATGATGCCGATAGCGCAATTGTTCGCCGCCGTTTGGATTCTTTTTGGCGCATAACAATGCCGGCAATTGAATGGTTGCGCACCGCGCCGGGCGTAAATTTTGCAGATGTTGATGTTACGGATGAAAATCCGGATATAAATTTTGAACGGATTTCTGCGGCATTAAATTAAACGATGCGGCGGCGCACCACAATAAACAGTGCGTATCCCACCAACAATGCCATAATTATGGCAAATATTACGATGCCGGTATCGCTGTGTTCTGCGAATGGCAATGCGACATTCATCCCATAGTATCCCACAACCAGGGTGGGCAACATTAAAATAATGTTCCACATAGTAAGGCGGTTAATGTAAGTGTTGGAATCAATGTTGATGACGCTTTCAAATGTCTCCTTGATGGATTTCAGCATTTTTGTATAACTGGTCACGACCTCAATTCCCTGGGACAGTTCAATTCGTGAATCTTCGACCAGTTCCACGCATTCATCGGTTTTGGCAAATCCACGAACCTTTTCCAATTTATCCAGCACCGACAGGTTCCCTTTTAACCCCGTCATATACAGTGTATAACTGTTTTCCACGTCCAATAACGCCAACAATTCGCGCTTTCTTATTTGCTGTTGCAAATTTTTCTTGGATTCCACGACGCGTTTGTTCAATTCTTTTAGGCATCTTAGGTAAGATTCCGCAATATAGTAAATAATGTTCAAAATAAATTCTTCGCGGGATGTCTTTTCGTCTTTTTTTATCTTGTCCAAAATGTCACAGCGTTTGCGGCAAACGGTAATCACGCGATTGGTCGAATAAATAATAGACAAAGGTTCGGTGTGCCATTGGGTATCTGTTTCGCGGTTGACGATTGGGAATCGCACAATTATAACCTTGTAATCATCCTCGACCTCGATACGCGGTTGTTCATCAGGGTCCAAAATATCGGTAATAGTATCTTCATCGATTTTGTATTCGTCCTGTAATTTTTGAAAATCTTCGTGGTCGGGGTTTCCAACATTTATCCAAGAAAAGGTCTTTAATTTTTCCGTATCGAACATAACCGCCCCCTTTGATTAAACCGCCACATATTTTACATTGCGATGGGCAAAAAATCAAATTAAAAACGCGCACCGAATCATATAAAATGCAAAAAAGGAAATAAAAATGGCGCGAATCAAAACCCCATCGGCATATACAATGTCAAACTACCTGTTAAAAGCGGTTGTAGTTGTATTAGTTGTGATATTTATAATCTGGGCGGTGCGTTCCATGGGCCCATTGATATCATTGGCGTTTTAAAAAACACTTGCCATAAAAGAACCAATTTGATAAAATGAAAACTGAATCGGATGGGAATCCGTTTCGGGGCTGTAGCAGGCTCTTTGAAATACCGGTGCAACGGCATCGTAATCCAATGGATTTTCATGTTTTTGCACCGCATATTACCCCGCATGGTCGGGGTGCCGATGGTTATATATCGAAGATTATCGGAGTCATTGTATTTCATGATTTGCTAACACCCCGACCGTCAATTTCCATTGACGGTTCTTTTATTCCCCTCTGGCCAGAGGGGTGGCGCAAAGCGACGGGGTGTCGCAGGGAATAACAGGAAAGGAGAATACAAGCAATGAAATTCAACAATATATTACTATTCGTCACAATCGCATCAATTTTATCTACCGGTGCATTCGCGGATTCAAAAACCATAACAACCCAGGGTTATGTTGATGCGGCGGATGCATTGAAACAGGATAAAATAGCCGGACATACACAATACTATCCTGATTCTGTTATAACAGATACCACAAATGATGGTGTGCTGGGTAAACGTTTAACTTTGGGCAGTGATAACTGGTTTACTCCCACTTTTTTGGGTAATAGATTAATCGCAGGGAAATTGACGCAAAATCCAGACGCGCAAGTACAAGAATATATAGAAGATGGAGAATTTACTATGGATGATTTGAAAAAATCGTTCATCCAGACAAATGTGCTGGAATATGTGGTGTCAAACCTTAAAGATCGTATGGAGAATATTTACGATAGTAGCAGAATGACATGTGCGCAATATATTCAAAATGCCGCACAAACACCGGAAAATTGTTTACTCTGGAACGTCCCAGACTAGTCCCCTTCTTATAAAGAAGGGGTGGCGCCGAACGGCGACGGGGTAGTTGTCGCGCGTTGCGCGATGGGCTTTCGCCCGGGTCTACCCCACCACTTCCAGTGGTCCCCCCCTTCACAATGTGAAGGGGACTACCGCAACGATTATGAAAAAAATTTATTTAATATCGTGGTGAAACAGAATTACAAAAATGATGCACCATTTGCAATACACCGTTCATATCTTGTTTTACATCTTCATCGTATATATGTAAAATATGCAACCCCAAAGAACGCAAATACTTATCACGGCGCGCATCGTATTCATATTTATTGTCGTGAGAATAACCGTCTATTTCTATTACAACGTTTAATCGCGCGCAGAAAAAATCGACTATATAATTACCGATAACTTTTTGTCGATAGAAATCCAATCCATCAAATTTTTTATTTTTAACCTCGTTCCAAAACAAAATTTCAGATAACGTGGAATCTTTGCGTAATTGTCGCGCCCGTTCGGTCAAAGATTTATTCATTGGTAAAGCCATATTGGGATGATAATAAAGTTTTTATTAAAATCAAATAATTCCAGATAACAAAGTCCCCTTCTTATAAAGAAGGGGTACGGCGGAACCGCCGGGGGGTAGTTGTCGCCAAAGGGCGATGCGCGCACGCACCATTTCACTAACCACTATCCACTTACACTAACCACTAACACCCGTCGCGGCATGACCGCGCCGCGGTCGTGACGGACTAACCACTAACACTAATGTTTCATCAACCGCGCTTTATCCTTTTCCCATTCGCGGCGTTTTATTGTCTCGCGTTTGTCGGCGCGGTTTTTTCCATGCCCAACACCCAATAATACCTTTAATTTTCCACGATTGTTAAAATACAACTTTAACGGAAAAATTGTCGCCCCTTTCTCGTTCAATTTGCCGATTAAACGATTTATCTGGGCCCGGTGCAGTAATAATTGCCGCGGTCGCCGTTCGTCAAAATTTATATATCGCGCGGCGGTTGGCAAACGCTGAATCTCAACCCCGGCCAGGAACAAATTGCCGCCCTTGTTTTGAACAAATCCATCCACAATCGTTACCAAACCATACCGCACAGATTTAATTTCCGCGCCGGTCAGGGCGATTCCGGCCTCGATAGTATCTTCCACGGTATAATTGAACCGCGCCTTGCGGTTTTCGGAAACGGCCCCAAATTTAATCATACTGCGTGACATATCAAATCTTTATCTTTGGATACAGTTTTTTTGTGTTCTCTACCACTATATCACAGAATTTATCAAATGGAATATTTTTTATTTCCGCGACCACGCGCGCGGTTTCGACAACAAATGCGGGTTCACATACCCGGCCGCGGTATGGGACCGGCGCGCAATACGGGGCGTCCGTTTCCACGACAATGCGCTCAAGCGGAATTTTTGAAAAAGTTTCCCGAATGTCACCTGCGTTTTTGAATGTTATAATGCCACTGGCCGAAAAAAAGAATCCGCGGTCCAACATTTTTTTTGCCAAACCCCATCCGGATGTAAAGCAATGCATAACCCCACCGATGTCCGCCCATTTTTCCAATATTGCGGCGGTGTCTTCTTCGGCGTCGCGCGTGTGAATTGCGACCGGCAATTTATTGCGCCGCGCCATTTCTAATTGGCTTTCAAACAATTCTATTTGCGCCGCCCGCGTGTCCATATCCATTTCATGGTAATCCAGTCCAATTTCCCCGACCCCCAAAACCCGCGGGTGGTTCAAAATTTCGTCTGTGATATAATCCGCCGCCCGCACGCCGGCGTGTTCCGGATGAATACCAATTGTTGCAAAGACATTAGGATATTTTTCCGCCAACTTTATTGCCGCGTCGATGTCGCCCGGGTCGGCGGTTGGACAAATAATAACATCAACACCGGCGGCATGCGCACGTGCAATAACGGCATCCACACCGCCATCTTTATCAATATCGTATGTCAAATGGCAATGGGTATCTAGTAACATTTTTTAATCTCTTCTATAACCTTGAATATTGCGATTTCCGGTTCCAGATTGACGCGATTGATATCGGCGATTGCGTGCGTTGCCACGGGGTAAAGTTCCGCCAAACCAAAGTGCGCAATCGCATCCAACAATATGCCATACAGTTCCGGGCATGGCGCAATTTTCCGCGCCAACGCCATTGCATCGGTTGCGGTTGAATTTTTCCGTTCAATCATCGCAATCAATTCCGCATAGATTTCATCGCCCCCCGATTGCTTAATCCCCGCAATGCGACCAAAGGACCCGTTTGCCAATCGCAATGTATCGTCATCCACAACTTCATCCGGCATAAACCGCGCGCACAGACGCCGCAAATCCGCGATTGACAACGGCCGCATCTTTTCCACGCGCGCCCGCGACCGCACGGTCGGCAACACCGCGGACAATTGATGCGTCACCAATAAAAACAGGGTTTTCGCGGGCGGTTCTTCCAATAATTTCAAGATTGCATTCTCGGCGGCGACGGTCAATTCATCGACCGAGTCAATAATCACCACGCGCCATTCGCCCGACATAGACGACATTTGCATCTTTTCAATCGTTGCGCGCACAGTATATACGGAAATAGATTTCCCATCGGGTTTGGATTTGCCGTCTTTATCGATATTGCGTTCCATATCAATGATAAAGAAATCGCCTACATTTCCATAGACCATTTTTGCGATATTGTACGCCAATGTCGCCTTGCCAATTCCACGTGGCCCCGTCAGCATCCAAACCGGATGCATCGGTCGCGCATCGCGCGCATTCCACGCCGCCATAAATGCATTCAGTGTCGCATCGTGCCCGATAACGGTGTCATTATCCATCGGGTGGGGAAATTCGTAAATGTTTGCTTTCTTTTTCGCCATTGTTATTTACCAAAAATCATGACCATAATATTTTTCCACGCGCGCCCCAAGAATTGAATCTTGGAAACTTTATTTTTTGCGACCAAATCACCGCGCGCAATTACGCGACCATTTTTTTCGGCGATAATTTCACCAACGCGGTCGCCGACCCGCACCGGTGCGGCAACCGGGTCATCGTACCGCGCCAACACGCGCACCCCGCGCAACCCGTCGTCTTTGCCGGTTGTGATTGCAAAGGTCTTGGCGACCGTTGCGGCGACCGTATCTTGCCGCCCATACCAAACGGGCACATTTACAACATCATCACCCGGGCGATAGAACACGCGGGTCGCGGTTGTTGTGAATCCATGCGCCAATAACTTCTTCATCTCGGCCGCCAATGCGTCGTGGCCTTTGCCATTAAATCCATTTATAACGCCGATTAAACGCCGCCCGCCCGATACTGCACTGGCCACCATACCGTATCCACCGCCGTCCGTGTGCCCGGTCTTAAGGCCGTCCGCCCCCGGCATAATGAATAACAATTTGTTATAGTTCACCGTATGTGTGCGCCCCCAATCGCGGCACCAATCGGTCTTGTAGTCGCCAAATTCGAACCGTTTTGTGGCGAATAACGGATACAAATCTGGATAGTCCGCAATCAAATGATACGCCAGTGTCGCCAGTTCCCGACTTGTCATCATATTGTTTGGGTTGGGCAAACCGGACGCGTTTCCAAATGTAGATTCGGGCATACCGATTTCGCGTGCTTTTTTCTGCATCATTTCGGTGAACTTGACTTCGTTTCCGGCCAAAGCCTCGGCCACGACGACGGACGCATCCCCCCCCGACAGCACGATTAGCCCCAAAATCGCATCACGCACGGTAATTTCCTGGCCGGCCGACAGGCAAATCTTGCTGGCGGGGTACCACAGCGGGTTTTGATAGTCCGCGTTTTCCCCGACGGGCAATTTGTCGTCCAATTTCAGTTCGCCCGATTTTACCCGGTCAAACAGCACGGCCAACGTCATCAGTTTCAGCATAGACGAAGGCGGCATCAACGTATCGGCGGCCTTGGCCACGATTTCGGCGCCACTGTCATAGTCGACCAAGAACGCGGATTTTGCGGTTGTTTTGAATTCCGCCGCGCCGGCGGACGCGACCAAGATGAACGATAAAATTGTGGGATAAATCTTTTTCATACCAATATAATAACAATAACAATTTTCATTTCAAACAGAATTTTTACAAAAATGCGCTTGACCCCGAATTGAGTTTTTTGCTAGAATGACATTGAACCAATGGGAAAGAAACCCGGTTCGGGCTGTCGTAGGCCCACATCTTGGTCGGCACGCGCATTTTTGGCGTGCCACATTGCCCCGCCTGTCGGGGTGCCGATGGTTATAATGCGCTGTCAAAAGACCTATCGGAATCAATTCCAAGATGTGATTTACGAACACCCCGACCGTCTGGATTTCCTGGCGGTTTATTTATACGCAACAAATGTCCCTGTGAGGGGGAAAAGGAGAAAAACAAGCAATGAAATTCAATCATATATTATTGTGTGGTGCAATCGCATCGGTTGTCGCGGCAAACGCGATTGCGGCAACAACATCTAAAACCGTCACGACCCAGGGTTATGTTGATACCGCGGTCGCGACGAAACAGGATAAATTGTCCGGCACAAACGGTTATGCCGTCACGTATGGTTCGTCCGCAGGTCAAACCGAAGGTCGTCAAATTGTGACTTCGTTGGGGTCGGATACATCCGCAACAACATTACCGACAACGGGTGCGGTTGTGACGGGCCTGAACGCGAAACAGAACACATTAAACGGTTCGGCAAACACGGTCGTCACATATACCGGAACGGCGGGTTCTACGGGTTCCAAAGGCGTGTACCAGGCATCGGGTTCGTATTCATCCCAAACATCCAACTTGGCCGAGGCCGGACATGTGAACACGGCGGTGACGAACGCATTTAACGAACATTTGACGTGCAACACATACGCAACACCCGGCGACACAACCAGTGATTGCCTGCTGTGGAATGTGAACACGTTATCGGGCACATACATGCCGCAAAACCAGTAAGTCCCCTTCTTATCAAGAAGGGGAGGGCCACCAGCGGTGGTGGGGTAGTTGCCTGTGCGTTGCATGGGTGCGCGGATGCGCCAATGTCTACCCCACCGCGTTCCGCGGTCCCCCCCCTTCACAACGTGAAGGGGAATTAAAAAAAAGGAACACACAATGAACAAAAGATTTTTATTTTGTAT
>JAFSOV010000010.1 GCA_017443235.1 Alphaproteobacteria bacterium | reverse complement strand
TGACGGTTCAACAACATATAATTCTTCAACCGATGGTGACAAATTAATGACCGCATCGGCACTGGGTGCTTTTGAAAAAACGGCAACCAAAAAAGCATGTTATTTATATATGGATGGCGCCGAAGAAACGGATGAGAATTGTCTGTTGTGGGAATTTATTGATACAGATGTGTACGGCTCATGCAAGGCGTATGGCGCGACTGTGACAGATGCTTCCGAATGTTGCAGTGGGATTAAGCAGAATAATGTAATGCCATTTAAATGTGGATGTATAACGACTGCTGATTGTATAGGAAATACTACGTGCTTCACAAGTACACACATTTGCGGTAAATTCTAAATACACCATCGGCCGGAATCCGCCGGTGTGTTCGAAACAAAATAAAATAACATGTACGCTGTGGTTGAATAATATAGAAACCGATGAAAACTGTTTGTTATGGAGTTTATCAAATTAGTAAAAATCCCGCGAATGCGGGATTTTTTTAGTGTTGGCGTTGTGATTCGAAAAATTTGGTTATCTTGCTTTCCATTGTAAAATTGCGCACGATTTTATATCCGTCTGGGTTGGCGTCCGGTTTAACCAAAACAATATCATGCAACTGTGTTGGATAAAATTTCCATTGCCATGTATGTTCAATATCGTTAAATAAATCCAGTGTTTGCAGGCCGAACCGTTTGCCCATAAGTCGCAGTTGTTTTACGCCGTTGTTGTCGAAAGTGCTTTCGCCGACAACCAACATTGTGTCACATTTGCGCATATCGTATTTGACCGGTTTTATGGTGCCCGCGCGGGTAATCCATACCAAATCGCCTAGGCGAAATCGGGACCAATTGTCTTTAAGGGTTATGGTTTTTGGTTCATATGACACCGTTGGAACCAATGTCACGATTTGTGTGGATTGGTTCTGGTATTTTTTGTCTGCAATTACATATTCGTTATACAGCATATATTCTTGTTTTGATTTATATGAACTCATTTGTTTTCCTTTTTAATTCTTTGTTTTTTGAAAAATTCTCGCAGTAATTCGGCGGATTCGTTCGCGTATTCTGGCATTTGAATTATGTTTGGGTGCCACAGGTGTTTGTCCGTTTCAAACACACGAGCATTTGCGGTTATTCCACCGCCCTTGTCATCCGTTGCCGCAAAATAAATATTGCGTATGCGGGCGAAAGAAATCGCGGTTGCGCACATGGCGCACGGTTCCAATGATACATAAATATCACAATCGTCCAAGAATTTGGTCCCTAATTTCCGGCACGCGCGGTTTATTGCAACAATTTCTGCGTGCAGGGTTGGGTTTTGTTTCCTTTGAACCAAATTTTCGCCGCGTGCGATAATTTTTCCGTCACGAACAATTGCCGCCCCAATTGGGACATCGCCGTTTGCGCCGGCGTGGCGGGCCAAATTTAAAACTTGCTTCATTATATTCATGGTTGTAGAATTTAGCACATGGATTCAAAATTGCAAATTATTTCTGGGACATATCGCGGGCGGAAATTAAACCTGCCCGGGGGGGCGCGACCAACACAAAACTTGGCACGTGTGGCGATATTTAATATGCTGACGGGATTTGTGTATGATTGGCAAAAGATGACCGTATGGGATGCCTTTGCGGGTTCCGGGGTGTTGGGAATTGAGATTTTGTCACGGTGTCCGGATGCCACGGTGATATTTACCGATACGGCGGATGAATCCATTAAAACAGTGCAAAAAAATGTTTCGGGATTGAATACGGATTGGGCCCGATACAAAATTGACCAGAATGATGCGATTGAACGCATATGGAAATATGGGCCGCGGGCGGGATTGGTCTTTGTTGACCCGCCGTATGCGAATCCGGAATTGGGTATAGAATTTGTCGCGAAATTGGCGGAACGGGCGCGGGCCGGCACCGTTGTTGTCCAGGAAATTGAGGCAAATGTGCCGTACTTGCCCGATGAAACAAAATGGGAAATTTTACGTGATAAAAAATACGGCCGTGCCCGTTTCTTGATTTTACGCCGTAACGGCAATAAATAACTTGATTTTCCGTTTGTTTTGGTTCATAATGGGCCGCGCACAACACCCTTGGAGGTTGTGCGGAATTAAAAATTGCAAGCAAAAGGATAAAAAATGGCAATTGAATTAAAGGCAGAAATTCGCAACGTCGCCGGCAAGGGGGCCGCACGTGCAATTCGTAATAATAAAAACATCCCCGCCGTTATCTATGGTGAAAAGAAAGACCCAATCGCGATTGAGATTTCCGGGCGTGACTTTGCACCGATTTCCGTGATTCCGGCATTACGAACAAAACTTTTCAATATTACAACCGGCCAAGGTAAAGAAGACGCCATGTTGATGGATATTCAATATCATCCGGTGACCGACAAAATCGTTCACGTCGATTTCAAACGCATCGATGTGAAAAAGCCGGTCTGTGTGTCTGTTCCGGTTGAAATTATAAACGCCGAAACGTCCAAAGGTTTGAAATTGGGCGGTGTTTTGAACTTTGCGGTTCGTAAAGTTTCGGTTGTGGCACTGGTTGATAAATTACCAGAAAAAATCATTTTGGATTTGGCCGATTTGACAATTGGTGACACCGTTCACGGTTCAGATTTGAAATTGCCGGATGGCGTGTCATTGGGCCTGCACCAGGCAGAATTGGCGTTCGCCACAATTGGCGGTAAAATGCCCGAAGAAGCCGATGCGAAAAAGCCTGCGGCGGCGGCACCTGCGGCGGCACCGGCCAAGAAATAATTGGTGTTGTCGATATAAATATGTTTGCGGGGCATTTGCCCCGCATTTTTAATCACCAATACCGACCATTAAATTTTATTCCTATGGTCTTGAAATGGGGTTTGGTGGCACTATATTTGTGTCATAACAAGAAAAACACTAATAGGAGTGAATTATGTCAAAAGTATTAGGTATCGATTTGGGAACAACAAATTCCGCCATGGCCTTTATGGATGGAACCGATCCAAAAATTATCGAAAATGCCGAAGGTGGGCGCACTACGCCGTCCGTGGTTGCAATTACATCAAACGGCGAACAATTGGTCGGCATTACCGCCAAGAACCAGGCGGTGACAAATCCGGAAAATACCATTTATGAAATCAAACGTTTAATGGGTCTGCGGTTCGACAGTCCCGCCGTGCGCGAGATTATGGGCCGTGTTCCGTATAAAATTGTTGCGGGCGACAATGGTGACGCATGGGTTGAAATTGACGGTAAAAAATATGCCCCGTCCCAGATTTCGGCCATGATTCTGGCAAAACTGAAAAAAGACGCAGAAAGTTATTTGGGTGAAACCGTCACCGATGCGGTTATTACCGTTCCGGCGTACTTTAATGATTCCCAACGCCAGGCAACCAAAGACGCCGGCCGCATTGCGGGATTAAATGTTTTGCGTATTGTGAACGAACCGACCGCCGCCGCGTTGGCATATGGGTTGGATAAAAACAAAAACGGCACGATTGTTGTTTATGACCTTGGGGGTGGAACGTTCGATGTATCGGTGCTTGAAATTGTTGATGGCGTGTTCGAAGTAAAATCAACCAACGGTGATACGGCATTGGGCGGTTCGGATTTTGACGCACGTGTTTTGAAATATTTAATTGACGAACTCAAATCACAAACCGGTATTGACCTGTCGGGCGATAAATTGGCGTTGCAACGTTTGAAGGAAGCCGCGGAAAAGGCAAAAATCGAACTGTCGTCCAAGACATCAACCGATATCAACCTGCCCTTTCTTACGGCGGACGCGTCGGGACCTAAGCATTTCAATACAACGCTGACCCGTGCAAAGTTGGAATCTTTGGTTGCAGATTTAATTGAACGCACCATTGAACCATGCAAAAAGGCGTTAAAAGACGCAGGCATCGAAAAATCACAAATCAACGAAGTTATCTTGGTCGGTGGTCAAACCCGTATGCCCAAGGTGGTTGAAACCGTTAAAGAATTCTTTGGCCGTGAACCGCACAAGGGTGTGAACCCGGACGAAGTTGTCGCAATGGGTGCCGCGATTCAGGGTGGTGTATTAAAAGGCGATGTTAAAGACGTTCTGTTGTTGGATGTGACGCCGTTGTCTTTGGGTATTGAAACATTGGGTGGTGTGTTCACGCGCCTTATTGACCGCAACACGACAATTCCAACCAAGAAGTCCCAAGTGTTTTCAACCGCCGAAGATAATCAATCGGCTGTGACAATTCGTGTGTTCCAAGGCGAACGTGATATGGCCGCAGACAACAAATTGTTGGGACAATTTAATTTAGAGGGAATTGCTCCTGCTCCGCGTGGTATGCCGCAAATTGAAGTGTCTTTTGATATTGACGCGAACGGCATTGTTCACGTGTCGGCCAAAGATAAAGGTACCGGCAAAGAACAGGCGATTTCGATTAAATCTGACGGTGGACTGAGCGAAGAAGAAATCAAACGTATGGTTGATGAAGCCGCCCAAAATGCCGAAGCCGATAAAAAGAAACGCGAATTGGCCGAGGCCAAAAATAACGCCGAAACCGCAATCTTTGCGATTGAAAAATCGTTAAAAGAACACGGTGACAAGATTAGTGCAGAAGAAAAAGACGCAATCGAATCCGCGAAAAAAGATTTGGCGGATGAATTGGCGAAAACCGATGCAACGGCGGAAAGCCTGAAAGCCAAGACCGAAGCGTTAAGCGAAAAAGCCATGAAGTTAGGCGAAGCCGTGTACAAGGCGCAACAAGCGGCACAACAAAACGCCGGTGGCGCAGAATCAACGGAAAATAAATCCGACGGCGCGCGTGACGCAGACTTTTCAGAAAAATAAATTAAACTCCCCTTCGCATTGTGAAGGGGTGGCGCCGAACGGCGACGGGGTAGTAAAATACGGGGCGTTTGCCCCGTATTTTTTTTTTTACTTTGTTTGACCGATATAAATATTCATCGCCGTTGCCACGTCCAGCAATGGATCATCGGGTTCTATATACGCGTTTGATGTACACAGGTCCGGAATATTCGGGTCGCGCGAAATGTCGCCCGCCGCATAAAAATCCGCCAAAGAAACCGTTTTGCAAACATTGCCCTGTAATGCGGTTATAACATTTGTTTCGCGATTTTCAATTGCATCCAATGCACAGGTCACCATTTTCGCCGCAGTAATCCGGTCCGCCGCGGTTGTGTCACCGGAACGCTGGATATAATCGGGGAATGCCGCGCGGTTTGTGATTCCCGCCGCGGTCAACGCGCGCGATATCATATCGGCCGGACGCCCCGAATGTCCGCGCAATGTGATACCTTCGGATACCATAATTATGCCATAATCGCGCGGAACGCACCGCACGTGTTCCACCAAATCATCAATATTAAATTTTATTTCGGGGACGATTATCGCGTCTGCACCAACCGCAACACCCGCATTCAGTGCAAGGCGTCCGCATTCGCGTCCCATCGTTTGAACAACAAACCAACGATGGTGACTGCGCGCCGTCAATAAAACCTGGTCACAATATTTTACCAATTCATTTACCGCCGTATCAAACCCGATTGTTCGGTCGGTCAGCGGTATATCAAAGTCTATGGTTTTTGGAATGCACACCAAAGACAATTTCGAATAAATATCGTTGTTTTTGTATGCAAGTGAAAAACTGCCGTTGCCACCAATCAAAATCAACGCGTCCAGTTTTAATGTCGCCAATGAACGTTTAAGATTCTTGTTGAATTGGTCAACCCGTCCCATTTTAATCGCGGTTTCAAAATTCATAATGCCTGAATTGCCATTGTGCAGGAAACTGCCGGCCATACGTGCCATCTCAATCGGCACCGATTCCGGTGTCAATTCAACCGCATTTGCTGGCATATGACACAGGCCGTCCGTCCCGTCAATTATACCAAACGTACGCCATCCGCGGGTTCGCGCGCCCAAAATAATACGATTTATCACACTGTTCAGGCCACTGCAATCGCCGCCCGTCGTCATAATACCTATCTTTTTCATTTCTCCCCCATTATTTAAGCGAATTATATCACAAATAAGTTGACAAAGAAAACTTTTTTATGCTATTTTGTCCATTGGTAAAACTATCCTTAGGAGATAATGATTATGGCAAACAATAATACCATGGTTATTGGCAAGACAAAACGTTCCACCGATAATATGATTGATGACGCAATCGCCCAACAGAACAGTTGGTTAAATCGTCGCCGCAATTTTACGCGCAGATTTTTGCGTTCTATGAATGTGTTTTCGCATGATGCGACCGAACCCAAAAAAGAAAAGGTAATCGTCACACGTGAACGTGCGTCACGTGATAAAACAGAAGAAAATAAATCTGTATTGCGCGAATACTGGTTCCCTATTCTGTGCGCGTTGATTGTATTGTTTGTCGCAATATGGGTTATTTTTATTCGTGTCGGCATACCGGGGCGCGTTGTTGTGTTGAATTCAAATACGAATCCTATACCTGTTGAAACCGTGTCCCGCGACACGGTTAAAAACATTCCGGAACCGACCGACATACCGACATTTGATATTGTGCGCGTCAAAGAAAATGGAATTGTTGTCGCCGGGCGTTGGCAACCGAATAAAAACATTTCTATATTGGTCAACAATAAAATTGTCGCAACCGAACGCACAAATGAAAATGGTGAATTTGTATATGCGCCGGCGAATGGTTTGCGGCCCGGTAATTATACTCTGTCTTTGATGGGCGCGGAACCCAAGATGAAATCGGCGGATACAGTTTTCCTGTATATATCCGATGCAGATTATCGTAATTCTGTATCTTTGTTGATGACGCGTGACGGCAGTCGCGTTTTGCAATCGCCATCTATTTTGACAGACGGCGATTTAGTTGTGTCGAAAATTGATTACCTGGATACGGGGCGCATAATTGTGACCGGTGATGCGTTGCCGCGCCTGCGTGTATCTTTGTCTTTGGATGACAAATATATTGGATTTGCGCGCGTGTCGGATTATAAACACTTTGGTGTTGGTGCCGATGCAGGCGAATTAAAACCGGGCCAAGAATATAATTTAACCGTGCGTCTGCACGATGGTGACGGACAAACGATTGCGACCGTAAATCATAACTTTGTTATGCCGGAAATGACGGGTGATAACGATACATTCTATACGGTGCGTCGTGGCGATTGTTTATGGATTATTGCGCGCAATTTCTTGCGCCGTGGCGTGTTGTTCAGTATTATTGCCGAACGCAACAGCATTCAAAATCCAGATTTAATCTTTACAGATCAGTTATTGCAAATTCCAACAAAAAAATAATGACAGAATGGTATAAAGATATGACAGAAAACGAAGTTCAGGCCATATTGGGTGGCATATTAAAATACTGGAAATCACTAACCCCGGCCGAGGTTAAAAGTTTATTAAAAATATTGATTGTTCGTGGCGATTTACCAAAGTGTGCGGCGTGCGGAAAACCAATATTCAATATGGATGATTTTTCTTGGGATCACGTTATGCCGGAATCCAAGGGCGGTCCAACCCAGATTGGAAATTTGGCGCCAATGCATACTTGGTGCAATGTCGCCAAGGGCGATGTAACCGACGAACAATATTTCTGCCATGTGGACCCAGAACTGTTGGAACAAATGATGAAAAATCACAAGAAGCGTGGCAATCGTTCCGGTGGCAAATCAAAAAAGAAATATGATAATTCCGGCGATAAACGGCGCAAACACGTTCGCGTGAACGGTTGGACGGATATGTCGTCATACGGTCGTGGTGGCCGCGGCAGCAGATAGCCCGTTGTTTTTTATTCTGGACAATCATTGATGCGGGGTATAAAATACCCAATATGTGCGAGTGTAGTACAATGGTAGAACGAAAGCTTCCCAAGCTTTAGACGAGGGTTCGATTCCCTTCACTCGCACCATCCGTCTTTGCTGTCGCAAAGCCGCGATTAAAAAACGATTTGCGGTTAAAGAGACCGCTTTTTTATAGGAGAAAATAATGTCAGTTGAAAATTTGAATCCTTTGGTTGCCGCCCAGGCGCGTGTTAAATCTGCGTGTGATAAATTGGGATTGGAACCGAATGTATATGAAATTCTTAAAAAACCGGCGCGTATTGTAGAGGTGCAAATTCCGGTCAAAATGGATGATGGTTCAATTAAAACATTTACCGGATTCCGTGCGCAACATAATACCGCACTGGGGCCAAGCAAAGGCGGAATTCGCTTCCATCCCGCCGTGTCGCGCGATGAAGTATGCGCGTTGTCCATTTGGATGACGTTCAAATGCGCGGTGACCGGCCTGCCCTATGGTGGTGGCAAGGGCGGCATTATTGTTGACCCAAAAACATTATCGGCGGGTGAATTGGAACGGCTGTCGCGCGGGTATGTCGATGCAATTTATCCCATTTTGGGTGAAAAATGCGATGTGCCGGCACCGGACGTTAATACGAACGGTCAAATTATGTCTTGGATGATTGATGAATACATCAAATTGTCGGGCGAAAATTCTTTTGGCACGTTCACGGGCAAACCGGTGGAATTGAACGGGTCACTGGGGCGCACACGGGCGACAGGTTTGGGTATTGCAATTACAATTGCGTCCGCGTTAAAGACACAAAACAAAGATATAAACGGTGCAAAAATCGCAATCCAAGGCTTCGGTAATGTGGGCAGTTTTACCGCCAAATGCGCGGCGGATATGGGTGCTAAAATTGTCGCAATTGCGGAATGGAACACCATTTTATTCAATGAAAACGGAGTCGATATTGACGCATTGATGGCGTACAAAGATGAAAACGCGGGTTCGATAAAAGATTTCCCGGGCGCGTCCGTCATAGATGCCGATAAATTCTGGGGGTTGGATGTTGACGTGTTGTCGCCATGCGCGATGGAAAATACCATCAATAAAGATACCGCGCCATTGATAAAAACAAATTTGATTGTCGAAGGCGCAAACGGCCCAACCACATTAGAAGGCGAAGAGATTTTGGCGGCGCGTGGCGTTATGATTGTGCCGGACATCTTGGCAAACGCCGGTGGTGTGACGGTGTCCTATTTCGAATGGGTGCAAAATCGATATGGTTATTATTGGCCGGAAAGTGAGGTTGAAGACAAAGAACGCAATGCGATGATTACCGCATTTGACGCGATTTATAAAATCAAATGTGAATATAATGTTTCTATGCGTGAAGCCGCATATATGTATTCCATTAAACGCGTTGCGGCGGCAATGAAACTGCGCGGATGGTGTTAGTCCGCCGCGACACCGCTTTTACCCGTCGTCCCGGCGCAGGTCGGGACCCCTGAGTCACCATCAAAGATTGAACAGATCCCGACTTTCGTCGGGATGACGATAAGAAAAACGGCGCGTACGCGCATCACCCTTTGGGCGACAACTACCCCCCCGGCGGTTCCGCCGTACCCCTTCAAATCCACCCCAAAAAATTTCATTTTTCGGGGGTCCCGGTATAAGAAGGGGGGACGGGGTGGCGTACGATATGGGAATTTACCACATTTTATATCCCGGTTTGCATGTGCGGACACATTTTTTCGATGTTTCGTCCCAATGTTTGCTGCCTGTGTGGTCTTCTTTGTTTTCACATATCGGGCGGCATTCGTTGCCTTCCAGAGTATATTTCTGTCCGTGATACATACATGTTGCGATTTCGCATCCGGATGCATAACTGCTGACCGCGATTTCGCCATTCACGCGACGATTTTCGCATTCCGCGCATGCATTATCACTGATTTCAAATCCCGGGTCGCATTGGGTGACCACGCAATCGCCCCATGTGTTGGTGGATGCGTTCCATGTCCGTTCGCCGCGGCCGTTCGGAACGGCGCACAACCCTTCATTCAATACGCATGCGTTTGACGCGATATGATATCCATCGATGCATTCTTGAACCTGGCAAGAACCGTATGCGCCCATTGCCGGGTTCCATGTGCGGGTCGCGTACGATGCGTGTGGTGCGGTGCACCGCATAACATTGTCTTGGCATTCGCCGTGGGCCAAATGCTGGCCGTCCGTGCAAGGTTCGCGCGCGTCACAAATTTGTGTTGTTGGGTTCCAAGTATACCCATCCGCACATTGCCAATGCGCGCACAGTTCGGTGTCGGTGCTAATTGTCCAGGTGTCGTTGGCGTATGTCGTTGCCGCGCCCGTGGCATCAAATATCTGGACCCCGTCGTCACCGCATGTGGTGTAATACCCCGAAAATGTTGCGTCACCATTTTGCGGTATCGCCAGGGAAAGCGCCTCTGACGGAACATACTTGAGGCATATGCCCGGGGCGTTTGGGTCTTCTTCAAACCACATATTATCCCCGGTTTTCTTTTGTTTATTGTTATTTGCATTCACACTGGTGGTGGTCCCATTATTATCATTAAAGGTTATTGTGTTGCATCTTGGGGCCCAGTTTGGAACAAGTGTTATTGATTCGCCATAAGACCAATAAACCCAAGGAACAACTTCGCGGCCGGCCCCGATTCCTATACTTGTGCCCAATATTTTCCAATTAAATACATCGTAACCCAGCTTTGCACACGTCATTTCCGCCAATTGGACACCTTCGCTGTAATAGAAACTGGCCGGGGGTGGCGGTGTGCCGTATCCATCGTCACAATCATAGGTGATTGTGTAAATATTGTTATTAACCCATTGGGCGGTAAACTGTTTATCTTGGTCATATTCCCAAACAAAAGGGGTCCCGGGTTGTTTAATGTCATTTGACGTGTTGGATACCAACCACCCATCAAATGTCCAACTTGCCCTGTCACAGGTATTTTCCTGGGGCATTACACTGGCGCCATAACGTATCCCGGTTTGCGGGTCTGGGGGATTGCCGTACTGCGTGTGGCCACATTGGTATGAAATGCTGTATTCCAATGGTTCACAATTAAACGTTGTCCAATCCCACGCATACCCGGTATTACACGTGGCCGTGTAATCCACCGCGCCATTGGTCGATATATCCAGTGTACATGAACCATTAACCATTGTCGCGGGACAATCCGCCGCCCACGCCGCATAAATTGTGACGGGCGATGTGGCGTCATACACCGGCGCCGAATACGGGTAATAACTGTATTTCGCGCCCGTATTGTTCAATATTATGTCCGGTTTCATATCATCATCGGTGCGCGCATCCGGATATTGTGTCACATAAAACCCACGGAATCTGTACCCATTTCTGGTTGGAATAACATCGTCCGTTGCAGAATAACGCGTGGTGCAATCACTGTCTGTATACAGCCAATAACCGCCGGATACCGTATAAAGTGTTGTGATGTTGCCCGGCATGCCGCCGTTCGCATCTAATGTTATCGCATAAGAAAATTCACAAAATGCATCTAGAGGGAAATCAGTATTATACATTACATTATATCCAGGCAGACACGTCAGAGCATATCCCACGGCGCCATCGGTCGACACATTTAATGTACACGTGACGTGATTTTCCCCCTGATTATCCTGACAATTCAGTGCCCATGCGGCATAAAGTATCGTTGGTGCATTTACCGTCCAAGACGAATTATATGCGGTCGCCGCACCGGTGGTATCCAAAACTTGATCATTCGGGGCCACTTCATTTTCCAAGGCTACAGAATATCGATACTCGTAAAATCCACGGAACGTGTAATTATTTCTGGTTGGAATTACATCACTGGTCGTTGTATATTGTGTGGTACACGTGTTATCCGTGTATAATGTCGTATCACCGGTCTTTTTATATAATGTCGTAATCGTGCCCAGCGTACCACTGTTCGCGTTTAATATAATTGCGTTACACTTTCCGGTACAGGTCGGGCCACTGGCGACCGTATAACCGGTATCGCAATGGGTGAGATAGTCCACATACGTATCCGTACCCCACTCATCATCCTGGTAAGTCACCTTTAACTCACACGTGCCGTTCGAAATCTCTACACAGTTTTGTGCCCATGCCGCATACAGCGTTGTCGGGGCATCTATGGTCCACAATGCGTTATAATTGGTTGCCGCCCCATTGTTATTTAAAACCGCATCAAAATTGTATGCTTCCCACCAGGTATTATTGCCGGCATCGCCGTATTGTGTGAGAAAGAACCCAAGGAATGTGTAATCGGTCCTTGTTGGGATTACATCACTGGTTGTTGTATATGGTGTGGTACATGCACTGTCCGCGTATAATGTCGCATTGCCGGATTCTTTATACAGCGTCGCAACCACGCCCGCCGTGCCGCCGTTCGCATCCAGTGTAATCGCGTTACAATCCGCCGCATGCGCACGCGCCGCGCCGCACGCAAAGCACACGACAAATATGATAAATATGCGGATTTTCCTCAAAAAACCGGGCATAAAATCTCCAATCCTTCCTTTGCTTGTAATTTAACCTTAGAAAAAATTGAACGCCCGCGTCAACACTTAAATTTATTTTTATCTGACTATTTTTTATATGTCGGTCCAACCCATCTGGCCAGCGAGGGAATTATTAGTATTTCTTGACTTTCAAATATTTTTATTACATAATGGCCCGTGCAAATCCCAAAGATTGCCATTTGAATCAAACCTGTGTGCGGTTGGCACAAGGAACATCATCCGGTGAGTTTCATCCTTGATGGCGGTTTTCTTTGTGGATAGAAAATATAAAAACAATTTAAGGAGTATAAATATGGCAACTGTTATTCGTTTGGCACGTCATGGTGCAAAAAAACGCCCTTATTACCACATTGTCGTGGTGGATTCCCGCGTGGCGCGTAATTCGGGCAATGTGTTAGAGGTCGTTGGTAAATACGACCCAATGTTGGCACGCGATAACGACAAACGCGTCATTTTGAAAATTGATGAAATCAAGGCATGGATGGCCAAGGGGGCCAAACCGTCCGACCGCGTGTATCGGTTCTTGGCAAATGCCGGATTGGTCGCAAAACGTGCTGTGCCGAATCAGACTAAGAAAAATTTGCAAAGTGAAAAAACACTGCAGAAAATCAAAGACAAAGCCGATAAATTGGCCAAGATAGCCGAAGAAAAAGCCGCAGCAGAAGCCGCCGCCAAGGCCGCAGCCGAAGCACCGGCCGAAGCACCGGCAACGGAAGAAGCGCCCGCGACCGAAGCGTCCGCGACCGAAGCGTCCGCAGAATAAACAAGGGTTTAACAGATGTCATCTGTCGCGCATAAAGAGCCATACCACGAATACCCGCCGCGCCTGCGTCAAAAGGCGTTGGGCTTTGTGTTTAATTCGGTGCAGTTCGATGACCCGGATTTTGGTCGTATTATGCGCGACAGTTATTTCATGAACCTTTGCCCAATGATGCAATATGCACATAAAAATCGCATTGACGAGTTAGAATACTTGCTGGGCATACGTGAAACATTGTTAAAAATGAACGGTGTTCATGAACGATAAACAACGAATCTTGGTTGGTAAAATTGTCGCGCCCCAGGGAATTCGGGGCGAAGTTCGCGTGCAGACCTTTACCGCCACGCCGACCGATTTGCAAAAATTGTCCGTATTTGGTCATAATATTGCCACCGATGCGTTTCGTTTCGTGCGCGCCGTACCTAATTCAAATGTTATTATCGCACGGATTGACGGTGTTGCCGACCGGAATGCGGCGGAAACACTGCGCGGAACAGAATTGTTTGTGAACCGTGGCGAATTGCCAGATGCGGCCCCAGGCGAATATTACCAGGCAGATTTAATCGGTATGATGGTTGTGCGTGACGGCGTGGAATTGGGTCGCGTGGAATGCTTTCAAAACTTTGGTGCCGGCGATATTATGGAATTGGACAACGGAGATATGGTTGCGTTTCGTGGGGCGCGCGTGGATTTTAACCAAGGTAAGATTTATGCACTTTAATATACTGACCGTTTTTCCAGAAATGTTTCCCGGAACGTTGGGCGCCGGGGTGGTCGGTCGTGCATTGGCGGATGGAATTTGGTCTTATGATGTGATAAATATTCGCGATTTTGCCATAAATGATTACGGCAGTGTCGATGACGCGCAATTCGGCGGTGGCGCGGGCATGGTTATGCGCCCCGATGTGTTGGGCGATGCATTGGATTCAGTAAAAAATCCGGGGAAAATTATATACTTTTCACCGCGCGGACCACGGCTTGACCAACAAATGGTGCGCGGGTTTGCCGAAAACCCAAAGGATGCGACCTATACCCTGCTCTGTGGTCGGTACGAAGGAATTGACCAACGGGTCATTGATGCGTATAATATTATGGAATTATCAATCGGCGATTACATACTGTCGGGTGGCGAGGTTGCCGCGCAGGTTTTTATTGACAGTTGCGTTCGCTTGGTTGATAATGTCGTCGGTGGTGGCGCAGACGCGACCGCAAATGAAAGTTTCGAAATCGGGGGGCTGGAATGGCCGTTATACACCCGCCCGTCAGTATGGCGTGGACAAAGTGTCCCAGAAGTCCTGCTGTCCGGTCACCACGGCAATATAGAACGGTGGCGGAAACAACAATCGGTTGACATAACCAAGGAACGTCGACCGGACTTAATAAAGGAAAACAAAAAATGAACATTGTAAAAAAAATAGAACAACAAAATGTTGAAAAAATGCGTGCGGGTAAAACAATCCCGAATTTCAAGGCCGGTGATACACTGCGCGTGCATGTAAAAATCAAAGATGGCGACAAATTCCGTATTCAGTTATTCGAAGGCGTTGTTATTGCACGTGATGGTGGTATGGGTAATACCGCGTCTTTCACCGTTCGTCGTGAATCCTATGGCGTGGGTGTGGAACGCAAATTCCCGCTGTACAGCCCGGCAATCGAAAAAATTGAAAAGGTTCGTATCGGCCGCGTGCGTCGTGCGAAATTGTTCTTTTTGCGCAAACTGTCTGGCAAAAAGGCGCGTATTGTGGAAGATTTGTCCGCAACCGCGAACGAAAAGACCGCAAAAGAAGCAAAATAATCTTTGCAAATTTATCAAGTCCCCGCAAAACGCGGGGATTTTTTATGTTTATTTTCAATTTGACTTAGGTTCAATATGGCGATAGTATATGCGTATGTTAAAAAAATTCAAAATTTTGGTTGTTTTTGCGTGCCTTGTGCCGGGGGTTGCGGGTGCGTACACAAATCGCAACACCGCCGTTATTCAGGTTATGAACAAGGCCGCGGGTAAAACGCAAACATTGAATATCCCGGTTGGGCAAGGTGTACAATTTGAAAAATTAGACATAACTGTGCGATCGTGCAAACAATCCGACCCGTTCAAGGCCGAAAATTTTTACGCCTTTGTCGAGATTTCCAAGTCCGGCGACGGTACCAAGATTTATGGAAACTGGATGGACCGCAATAATCCCGGTAAAAACCCGGTGCAAAATCCGGATTATGATGCGTGGTTGGTAAAATGTGAATAAACCATACAAAAGGAAGGAAATTACTATGAAGTTTTTGAAAAAAAGTTTGATTTTTATCGTTGGAATTTTTGCATTATTGGCCGCGGTTTATATGTTTGTCGGCGCGCAAAAGGCGACCGCATTGGAATCGGGAACGCTTAAAGATTGGCGGGCGGCATCAATTGAACGCCGTATGGCGGCGGTTAAAATATTGCGCGCATCAGACGAAAATTTGGATATATTGGTAAAGTGTGTTGATAAAATGGCAACTTTGCCGGATTCAAATGATATGGCTGTGCGGGATGCAACAGAACTTTGTTTTATGGGGATGCAACTGAAAGAAAATATCTAATGTGGCGCGTACTGCTGTTTGTTTTTGTTATTGGGTGTTCATATCAAAATAATAATGATTTTATTGGTGCCGAATATCTGGGCGTGAAATATGTGCGCGACCCGTTGGGTGAAGGCGCGGCCCCGGATGCGGACCCGTTGATACGATTTGATGCGTTTGATTGCACCACATTTGTGGAAACGGTTTTGGCGGACGGTGACCGGAAACGCCTTAATCAAATACGATATAAAAATGGGAAAGTTGATTTTATAAATCGTAATCACTTTATCGAAACCGATTGGTTAAATAACAATGCGAACATTGTTAAAAATGTTTCGGCCGAATATGCGCCGGTGGTCACGCGCCGTGTCACCATAGACAAGAAAAATTGGTTCAAAAAGAATCATAATATTGATACAGACTTTGCGCCACAAACGGTTTCATTGGAATATATTCCGTATAAATACGCCAAAAATATCAGTGTAAAAAAACCTATGGTTGTTTTGTTCGTAAATGCGCCGGGGCGTGCGGCCACCAAAATTGGCACCGATTTAGCGGTACGACATATGGGTTTTCTGTTGCCGGATGGGCGGTTGCGGCACGCTTCGTGGCATAAAAAGACTGTTGTCGATGTTGACTTTCATAAATATGTGAATCAAATGATGGAAAATCAAAATAAATTGGGTATAATGTTGCTGGATATAAAAAAATGAAGAACGATAAAATTATTCAAATGGATATGGGAACATCTGTGTCTGGCGCGCGCGGCACGGTGTGTTTGGGCATTGAATCTTCGTGTGATGAAACATCTGCCGCAATCGTAGATTCAAATAAAAACATCTTGGCACATATTATTTATTCGCAAATTCCCAAACATCAAAAATATGGTGGGGTTGTGCCGGAATTGGCCGCGCGCGCGCATATTTTGGCAATTGATACGGTTATTCGTGAAACACTTGCGCGGGCAAATATGACAATTGATGATATTGATGTTATCGCGGCAACCGCCGGTCCGGGATTGATTGGTGGCGTATTGATTGGTTGGATGGCGGCGACGGGTATCGCGCAATCAACCGGGAAACCTTTAGTTGCGGTGAATCATTTGGAAGGTCACGCATTGGTTCCGCGCCTGGCTGCGGCAACGGCGGATGATTCTGCGGCGCCGGTGGCGGTTGAATTTCCATACTTGCTTATGCTGGCATCCGGCGGCCATTGCCAGATTTTATTGGTTCGCGGGGTCGGCAAATATGAATTGATTGGCCAAACACTGGACGACAGTGCCGGCGAAGCATTTGATAAAGTTTCAAAAATGTTGGGATTGGGGTATCCCGGCGGCCCGGTTGTCGATAAACGTGCATCGATGGGTAATCCGCGCGCGTTTGATTTTCCACGGCCCCTAACCGACAAACCCGGTTGTGATTTTTCGTTCAGTGGCATCAAAACCGCCGCGCGAACATTTTTATCAAAGTATGATGCGCCCTGGTCCGATGAATTTATAAATGATTTTTGCGCTTCGTTTCAGGCGGCCGTCGTTGATTGCATAATCAATCGTTTGGAACACGCGATGAAAACGGATGCGGTCAAAGCCGCACAACCTAAAACATTGGTTGTGGCGGGCGGTGTTGCGAAAAACAGCGCAATACGCACAGCGATGGAAAAATTGGCACGCGATAATAATATGGTCTTTGCCGCACCACCAATGAAATTATGCACCGACAACGGCGCGATGATTGCATGGGCGGGATTGGAAAATTATAAAATTGGAAATATTGTGCGCGAACCGATTGCACCACGTCCGCGTTGGCCATTGACCGAGTTATAGGAATAAAAATATGCAAAAACCGGAACCGTTTGTTAAACCCGATATGATTTTTTCTGTGACCGATGCATCGGCACTGTTAAAGAACGTGGTTGAAACGGCGTTTCCGGTTATAAAAATTCGTGGCGAATTATCCCAAATTACCCGCGCGACATCGGGTCATATGTATATGACAATCAAAGATGCCGGTGCGGCAATGTCCGTGATTATATGGCGCGGAACACCGATAAATTTTGCACTAAGCGACGGGATGGAGGTTGTAATTACCGGAAAACTTACCACATATCCGGCGCGCAGTAATTATCAAATTGTGGCGTCCAGTATCGAAATGGCCGGTGTGGGCGCCATTCTTAAAATGTTGGAGATGCGCAAACAGAAATTGGCGGCCGAGGGATTATTTGACATTGCGCGGAAAAAGCCTTTGCCAAAATTACCAACGACTATTGGTGTGGTGACAAGTCCCACTGGTGCGGCATTCCAAGATATTCAAAATCGTCTGCGCGAACGTTTCCCGGTTCATGTTATTCTGTACCCCGCCACGGTTCAGGGTCAAACCGCCGCCGCCGAGGTTGCCGCCGGGGTCGAATACTTTAACCGCGCAAAGAATGTTGATGTTATTATCGTGGCACGTGGCGGTGGGTCGTTGGAAGACCTGTTGCCGTTTTCAGAAGAAAGCGTTGTGCGCGCCGTTGCAAACAGTGAAATTCCGGTCATAACCGGTGTCGGGCATGAACCTGATTGGATGCTGGTTGACTTTGCGGCGGACCACCGCGCGCCCACGCCCACCGGTGCGGCCGAGGCCGTTGTTCCAACCAAAATATCATTATTCCAAGATTTAGAAAATATGGGCCATCGTTTATCTGCCGGGTTTGCTGCACGTATTACCAACACTAAAAATCGTATAGAAAACATAATAATTAAAAGCCCACGCCAAATGGTCATGGAACGCGCGCAAAGATTGGACGATATTACGCGTACACTTGGAATAATCATCAACGCAAAAATGGTTGATGCACGGCGCAAAATGGAAATTGTCGCGCGCATGCCGGATATATTGAATTATAAAATGATAAATCTGCGGCGCGGGCTGGAACACAGCGGACAAATGTTAAAATCATTGGGTTATAAAAACGTTTTGGCACGCGGATACGCAATTGCACGTGATAGCGACAACCAAATAATATCGTCTGCGGCAACAACAAATAAAATTGCCAGCATAGAATTTGCCGATGGTGTAGTAAAAATTTAATAAATTTATTTCAACAATGTTTTTGCGGTGGCAAGTGATTCAGGCGTAATTTCGGCACCACTGATTATGCGCGCGATTTCATTTAATCGTTCATCACCGATTATCTCATAAACACGCGTAGTCGTTGTTTCGCCATCGGTTGTTTTCTCGATTTTGAAATGTTTATCGGCGAAACCGGCAACCTGGGCCGAATGGGTTATAACCAATGCCTGGGAATCATGGGCAAGGCGGTTTAGACGGTCGCCAACGGCGGATGCAGTTGCGCCACTGATACCCGTATCAACTTCGTCAAAAACAAATGTATGTGCAATATTTGAACCCGACAAAACAACACGCATTGCCAACATTAAACGTGCCAATTCGCCGCCGGACGCCGATTTATGCAGTGGCGCAAAAGGCATGCCCGGATTTGTCTTTATCATAAATGTTATGTCGTCAACACCATTTGCGCCGGGCGCGGTGATTGCAAATTCAACCATAAAATCCGCACTGCCAAGTTTCAAATCGGGCAATTCACGCAACAGGCGCGCACGCAATTCGTCCGCGGCCACGTGGCGCGCATCCGTCAATTTTGTTGCCAATGCGTCATATTTTTGCTTTGCGGCCGCCACAACGGTTTTTAATTTCTTAAGTTCCGCATCAGAATTATTTATCGCGTTTAGTGCGGATTCCATCTCGATCAATTTGTTTGGCAATTCATCCGCCGCCACGTGATGTTTTCGCGCCGCCGCGCGTATTGCAAACAAACGTTCTTCTATTGAATCGACGGTTGCGGTATCTATATCATCCGGCGCGATTGCGGCTGCCACGTTTGCGACCAAATCTGCCGCGTTGTATAATGCGTCTATTTGTTCGCTGTATGGATTTGGGTCGGTTTTGATACGCTCCAAAATATGCGCGACCGCAAATATTTGTGCATCCAGTGTATTTCCGCCGGCACCAATTGCATTTGCCGCATCGGTCAAAATCGCCGCGTTCTTTTCGGCGTTTATCATATCTGCACGCCTGGATGCCAATTCTTCTTCTTCCCCGGGACGAACATTTAACGCCCGCAATTCACGAACATTGTGTTCAAGGTATTCTTGTTCGGTGACCGCGCGGTTTAATAAATCTTGAACCGCAGATAAACGTGTGTTTGCATCGTGGTATTCATTATAGGCGTTGCGAACATTTTCCAATAATTGATTGAAATCTTGTATATTTTTACATGCAAATTCATCCAATGCGGTTCGATGTGTCGCCTGGTTCAATAAGGCGTGATTTGCAAATTGCCCGTGCAATTCGACCAATTCATCGCCAATGTTTTTTAACACCTTAATCGATACAGGTGTGTCATTTACCCATGCGCGACTTTTACCATCCGCACCAAGTGTGCGCCGCAAAATTATATGATTGTCGCGTTCAATTCCAAACTCATCAAATATGTTATTTATTGCTTCATTGATCATATCAAATTCCGCCGTGACAGATGCCGCACCCGCACCATGACGAACCAACCCAACATCCGAACGCGCACCCAATGCCAATGACAATGCATCCAACAATATACTTTTACCCGCACCCGTTTCGCCGGTTAAAATATTTAACCCCGAACCAAATTCCAGATTCAGTTTATCAATCAAAACAATATTTGAAATATTCAGGTTTATAAGCATGCCCGTATTATACCCATTTATATTATGTTTTCCAGTGTAAAATCATTCAACCAAAGTATTTTACATTCAATGTTAAAACCGTTATAAATTTGCTTTAATAATTCATAATATTCTTTTAATTGTACACGATATTTTTCAAAGAACACTTTCTTGTCTGTATCTGTTTTGTAATCTAAAACAACCACTTTTTTTATATCATTATTTACATATAACCTGTCGATGCGACGGCTTATAAATTTTCCGTTTATTGTGCCGGCAATGGGAACCTCGGTTCGTGAAAGCGGCCCCATAAATTCTTTCAATTCAGGAATATTTGAAAGTTTATTTATTATATTTTCATCGCCCGTCCAACCATTGGGTGTATAAAACACACTTTGCATTTTTGCGTGCACATTTCGGCCGGTCGCGGTTGCATAATCGCTGTGCAAATTTTTGTTTATTAAATCCGTAATTTTATTCGTCATAGTTTGAAATCCTGATTGCATTATTGGTCGCCCTAACCTTGGGCAACAAAGTATTCCATAACATATTATGCCATGATAATTCCGGCGCAGATTTGTTCGGGGTAAATCCATATACATAAAGTTCATCACGTGCGCGCGTCATCGCCACATATAACAACCGATAACTTTCTTCCGTATCTTTATTAAATGCGGCATTGCGGATTTCTTCAAATTCAGGACTAAAACCCGATGGCGCACGCGGCGTCCAAATCCACACCGGCATATTATTGTTGGGTAAATTATAGATATATCTCGCCTTGGGCATAGATGTTGTATCTATTAAAAACACAATACGCGATTGCAAACCTTTGCTGCCGTGAATGGTGACAATGCGCACCCCAGACCCCGAATCCATATCACGTTTTATTTCGCTGTTGCCGGTTATAAACCATTTTATAAAATGGCGCAATGTGCCGGGGCGTGTGCGTTCATACGCAAGGCATATTGTTATAAACTCTTCCAATGGGTCAATTATTTGTGCACCCAATGCGGCAATAAATTTTCTGCGCGCATCATTAGAATTAAGAACATACGTAAAGAAACCATACGGGCCACAGGCCTGCGATTTTTCCATAAAATCTTTCAATATTAAATATATTGCCGGGTGCATATTTTCAAGAATTTCAAAAATGGTCACGGGCACAAATTCGCCCACACCACTACGCCGCCGCACGTTTTCTTGGTTTCGCGCTATGCATATTTCATAAACGGCGGCATCGTTTAGGCCAAACAACGGGCTTTTTAATACGCATGCCAAACTGTAATCATCCGCCGGGTTGATACAAAATCGCAGCAAATTCATCAAATCGCGCACAACCGGAAAATTGGGCAAGACAATTCTATCACTGCCTGCAACTTCTATGCCGCGGCGTTTTAATTCGTTCGCCATAGGGGTGGCAAACGGGTTACGATTTTGAACCAAAATCATTATGTTGTGCGGTTTGTATTTGCCGGTCGCCAAGATTTTTTCTATTTTATCGCCAATTTCACGAATATATTTCTTGCGCGCCGCGGATGTTTCCATATCGCCCGGCGTTGCAAGTTCGTGAATTTCGACCGCGCCACGTTCACCAATGCGAAAACATTTGTGCGGATTATTTATAAACCCGGTACGCGCCACAACATTTGCATCACCAAAGAACATATCCACGGTTTTAAGTATCGGTTCAACCGAACGAAAACTTTGGGTCAATGGGACCTCACGAATTTGTCGTGCATTGTTTTTAATTTGTGCCGCAATTTGCGACCTGCTGGATGCGAATGCATTGGGGTCTGCACCTTGGAACCCATAAATAGATTGTTTGGTGTCGCCCACAACAAACAAAGAACGCGGCAATTTTGACCGGTCGCCTTCGGCAAAAAAATCACCCGATAACATTTGCAACAATTCCCATTGCAGGGGAGCCGTATCTTGGGCTTCGTCAACCAATATGTGCGACAAAGAAACGTCCATTTGCGACAAAACCCAACCCATATTTTCAGGATTAGAAAACAAACGATGCGTATATAAAATTAAATCTTCAAAATCCAAAACATTAATGTTTTGTTTCAATTCTGCATATTTCTTTGCAAACGCCCCAGATAAATCAAACAACGCGACCGTCGCCATATAAATTTGTTTATTTATTTGATATGCATTTGCCGCCAAAACACGTTCGCGTTCCGCCGACAAGTATTCATAGTTTAATCCTTTTTGAATTGGTGTTTCGGTTTTTGTTAAATATGCGAATTTGTATTCTTGAAAATCTATGCTGTTATCAATGTATTTTTCGGTCAAGCAAATAAGGTTTTCTAATGCCCGGGTCGGCTTTTGTTCGGCGCGCGCAAATTCCAGTATTTTTTTTAGTTTGTTTGGGGCTTTTTCAATGTTTTTTTGCGATTTTATATTTAATTTTTTTTCAATCGTATCAATGAAATAATTTCTATAATTATCAAAATCGTTCACCACAAAAAAGTGTTTGTATTGTTGTTCTATATTATCCAATAAATCATCCAATTTGTATTCAGACATAACACCAACAATGTAATTAAAAGCACTGACCGTGCGGGCATCATTTGTTGGCGAATTTATAAGGTTATTTAACGCATCATTTAACAATACTTTTTGTGGTGCATCAGATATCAAAGACCAAGACGGCGATATACCTGCCTCGGTCGGGAAACGGTGCAGAACCTCCTCACAAAAACCATGAATTGTTTTTATCTTTAATAAATCGGGCGAATCAATATATTTGAAAAATATTTTGCGCGCGTGTGCAATGTCGTCATCGGTCGGTGGATTATGTATTGAAACCCCATCCAATAATTCGCGCAATTCCGCATCATCGGCCATTGCCCATGCGCGCAACGCCGCCAAGATACGGTTTTTCATCTCGCCGGCCGCCGCGTTTGTATAGGTCAGGCATAAAATTCCACCCATCGGTTCATCACTGCGAAACAATATACGCAACAACCGCGCCGTTAAAACACTGGTCTTTCCGGTGCCGGCGTTCGCCTGGACCCAGACATTCAATGTTGGTTCGGCGGCGATTTCTTGTTCGGGCGAAAGGATGTCTTTTTTTATCATTTATGTCCTTGCTTTGTTCTATAAATTCTAGTATAAAGTATCCATAACTGCAAGAACATATCTGTATTATTTTGGGGGGCAAAGGAAATGGATTTCAACAATATTTTCGTAATAGTCGGCGCATCAATTATGGCTTTGGCGTTTATCGCAATGATAATGCTGTTTTTCATATCACGAAAATCCCAGCGCGTTATGAATTCTGTCGTTTCTATTATGACGGAACCCGACCGTGCGCGCATCGCGGATGCGTCACGCGTTCTGCAAACAATAATGGCCGACGAAATAAAACGAATTGCCGCGTGCTTTCAATCAATGCAGACGACAATGAATACACAAATAGCCGATGCCCAGAAATTACGCGATGAATTGGCACAACGCAATCAAGAATTGGTAAGTACCGCAAATGAAGCAATTCAGCGTGTTGTCCAAATGACGGGTCGTATGGATAATACTATTTCCGGATTGACCCAGGTGGTGACATCTGAATCTTGGGATAATGTGACGAACGCGACCGACCGGTTTGCGCAAACGGTTGGTGAAACATTGACACGAATAACCGAAACAACCAACGATTCAAATGAAAAAATCGCCCAGATTGATGCGAAAATCGCGCAATGGACCGATGGGGCGGCAAACCTTGGGAATCAATTAAATGCTGCGTTTGAAACGAATACTGAACAATTCCAAAAAATGACCGAAGACGCCAACACCATCCAGGGCGCAATTGCCGAATTGACCAAGACCAGCCTTGATGGATTCAATCAAATCAAAGAATCCGCCACAGAATATGAAAATGTCTTGGGCGAAAACAATAAAATCGTGAATACGTACCTGACGAAACTGGATACATTCGGCAAACAGAGCAAAAAGCAATTGACCGCACAAATGAACACCCTGACCAATACGGCGAACGTTGTCGGTGCCCAGGTATTATTGTCCGAATCTTCGATTGAAAAACAAATCAAGAAATTGACCGATGCGGTTGAATCTTTGATGGCCAGTGCGACCGAAACCGAAAGCGCGGTGCGCGGCATATCCACCGAATTGTCCGGATTGACCAATCATTTTGAAAACGAAATCAAGGATTTCGCGGGCGATGTTGTCGGCGAATTAAAAACCGTATCTGGGGTCGCAAATGACACATTAAAAGATACCAAGACCGCGGCAAACGCATTTTCCGAATCGGTCAAATCTATGGCAACGGGCGTGCGCGAAACATTGATAGAAATGAATGCGGCGCACACTCAATTGACCGGCCAATCCCAAGGATTGATAAAAATGTCAATGGACACAACCGAACAATTGAAACCTTTGTCTGAATTGATTGATAAATATTACGATGCCCTGCCCGAATTGGCGCGGCAATCGGGCGACGCAGGGATTGGTTTGGGTAAAATAGTTTCCGAATTGGATGAAAAAATTGCCACGATACGTGACACGGTTGAACAGGCCACAATCGCGGTTGCGGATTCTGCGGTAAAGTTAGAAAACTTGGCCGGTGGGTCACGGCAACAAATGATAGATTTGATGAGTGATTATGCCAAGGCCGTAGATACAATGCAGACATTGAACAAACAAATGATGGTCGCGCGCGCCGCCGCACCGATGGAGGCAATAAAATCCGCCACATCCGCGCCGATGCCACGCGCCAGTGGCCGCGATTTCTTGGAATCCAGCACGCGCGAATTTGACAAGATGTACGAACAAACAATTGACCTGACCCGTGCAATGGGCGGGGAAATTCCCGATGTTGTTTGGAAAAAATATCATGACGGCGACAAAACCATATTTGCAAAATGGATGTCGAAAATTATCCGTGCGGCAAACAAAAAACAAATTCGCGAATTGTTAAAGTCTGATTCTGTTTTCCGTTCCCAGGCAACACAATTCGTGCGCAGTTTTGATAAAATTATGGCGGCGGCACGGCAGACCGACAATGCCGACAAATTGGTTGCGGGCTTGATTAAGACCGATTTGGGTGTGATATATTCCGCATTATCACCCCAGATATAAATTAAATATTAAATATATATAATATATTTACTTGCACCGTTTTGCGCATTTTTGCTAGCCTTAAATTATAACAAGGAAAGGAATATACAAGCAAATATCATAATATGTTGAATTTTGCGCGTTTTTTACGTGTGCTGACCATTATTTGTGTCGGTGTTTTTGGTGCGTTCCGAATCGCGCCCGCGGCTGCATGCACGGTCGACGAAATCACCCTTTCAAATGGCAATTGCGAAACCGCAAAGTTTTTTATGGATATAGAAATTCCAGATGATAATACAAAATTTTTGTTTTATATCGCCGCCAAAGGAACGTTCTATATCGATTGGGGTGACGGCAGTACAACAGAAACTGTCACGCGCACCGGTGCCAGCCGTTCGCAGGTTGATCATAAATATTCATATGATGGTGAATACACTATTCGTATTGGTGGTGTAGCAACAGAATATCAAAACAGTAATACCAGTTATGGTGTATCCCCAATAAGTTTGTACGGCGGATACGCAACACCGGATTATTTGGTGGGCATTCGGGGCAGTTTGGGTGCATTATTCCCAACACTGGGCACAGGGAATAGATATCAACCTGTGTTTTACGCGACATTTCGTGGATGTACCGCACTAAAAGGTCCAATACCGGCCGAATTGTTTAGTGGTATATCTGGGGCCGCCAACAGTTATATGTTTCGTGAGATGTTCTATGGATGTACGAATTTGGATGGTTATATACCATATAACCTGTTTGATGGAATAACAGGCATAACTTCATCACATATGACCGATATATTTAAGAATGACACAAAGTTGGCGACAACCTGCCCGACCGGCACAACGGTTTATACAACCGGATATGAAAATTATTGGAAGCCCGGCACCAGTGGAACCAGTGCCACCCCACGTGTTGCATGCAAACCGGATGAGGTGGCATGTGACCATGCGTATAATGGTGCGTGTCCGGACCTGTGTTCATGGGCCACACAATTAAAAACCAGTACCGGGCTTTCTTTCCCACTGTACGCGACCAAGGTGACAACGGTTGCCATAAACGTACGGCAAAATGGCATCACATGCTATGTTCCGTTGGAATCGGGTAATGGTGGCACCGGCAGTTTGAATTTGACCTATAACGGCAACACTTATCACGCCGGGGTGATTGATACAAACTGAATAAGAATTCTCTCTTGGGGAAATTATTGGGCGAATAATGTATCATATAAAAAAACCAAGGGAGATTTATATGAACAAATTTATGAACGATTGCGAATGCATACGTATGCCGACAATCGGCGAAATTGCCCCAGAATTCGGCGCGAACACCACAAATGGATATTTACACTTTCCACACGATTATCGCGGGAAATGGGTTGTGTTTTTTTCTCATCCCGGCGATTTTACACCGGTGTGCACCACAGAATTTATGACATTTCAATCTATGCGGGACGAATTTCGCGCATTGAACACAGAACTTTTGGGATTGTCGGTTGATTCAAACGCGTCACACATTGCGTGGATTCAGGCGATTCAACACGACGTGACTTTCCAGGGTTGGAAAAATATGGAAATTGAATTTCCAATTGTTGCGGACAATGCCGGTGTGGTCGCCCGCAAATACGGTATGATTCACGATGCATCGGGGAATACAGATACCGTACGTGCGGTGTTTATTATCGACCCACGCGGCGTGATTCGCGCGATTATGTATTACCCAAAATCGGTTGGCCGCAATATCACAGAAATCAAACGCACATTGATTGCATTGCAAACATCCGACGCGTTTCGTGTTGCCACGCCCGCAGAATGGATTCCCGGCGAAGACGTTATTGTGCCCGCACCGAACACGTGTCACGATGCGCGCACGCGGGCAAAATCGGGCAACGGACGCGATTGGTTTTTGGCATTCAAACACATCAGTCCCGATATGATTTTGAATAAAATCACAAATCAAAAAATGATTACAAACGATAAAAAGAAAACAAAGAAGAAATAAACAAACCGCCCGGATGGGCGGTTTGTTTAATCAACAAATTCATAAAAATGTTGTTGGCTTGATGCAGCATAACCCAAATTTGGCAAATTCCACAACACGCACTCTCCTCCATTATAGCCCGCACATGTTATTTGCTGACTGGCCCAATTCAAAGCGTTTCTGGCGATGCTGTTGACACCAATGGCGGTCACTAGATACTCAGGGTCTGTTGCATTTGGGTCCGCAGCATCATAAATCTCCAGTTCACCCCCAATTTCACCATTTGAATCATAGGTCACAACGTTGCCCGCGGTGCCGGTTGGCAATTCCGGGGTTGGAATGTTTGATATTTCATCGTCCACATAATCATAGACATCGCCAACCATACCATCAACCGCACCGGCGGTTATCAATTTATTTGCATCCGTACTTGAATTATAATCATTTGTCCCATCATAAATTGCACGTTCACTGAATTGGGTTTGACCATTTGATGTTCCGTTATACAGAACCACATTACCCGTTGTACCCGCGGTAATTTTATCCTGTTTCAATGCGTCCGCGGCATCAACATATCCACGTGATGTGACGATTGTATCTGCAAGTACCGAATTGATTGTTAAAACGGATGCGATTGCACCGATGAATAAAGTTTTGCTCATATTTTCCCCTCTTTGTTTCCTATAAAAATAGTGTAACAAAAAGGTACCTTTTTTGTGACCAGGGGTCAGTTTTTGTAAGTTATTGATTTTACTGAATCGGAATTTCTAAAAAAAGTGGTGGACAAAAAGGTACCTTTTTTGTGACCAGCTACCCCACCACCTCCGGTGGTCCCCCCCTTCTTCACAAGAAGGGGACTTACCGGCATTGCATACTAAAATTTCCAGAGATTTTGTTATTGTTCTACACCCCTCACCCATCCTGAACTGTCATCCCGGGCTTGGTCCGGGATAGGGTCTATGAACCTGTGACGAATATTACGGAATAATTTTGTGTCCCGCATTACAACTGTTTAGCCCTGTCCCGGACCAAGCCCGGGATGACAGTTCTTATGGAATTAAATAATCAGGAAAAATAATAAATTTATTATTATTTTATAATTCCAGACCGCCGTCACCCCGCGGACGCGCGAGATGACGATTATCTGAAAATTTATTATCGTGGGCGATTCGTTTTGTGTAAAAAACATTAAAACTTTAATGGCCAGTCGCGAATGTCCGCCGGCATTGATTCGCCATCCGGTTGCCATTGATATTTTTCCATAATCACCTTTTTATCACGGGTGAATTTTACGCCTTCGGCCTTTAGATCGCGATATTGCTTTTCAAAAAACGGTTCGCCAATAAGGGTGCCGTCTTTGAACACAACACGATGCCACGGCAGGTGCCAATATGCTTTGTTATTTGATGCAAAGCCGACAAATCGCGCCATACGTGGCCGCCCAATCATACGTGCAATTTGACCAAATGTCGCCACGCGCCCGGCCGGAATGTTTGCAACAATTTCATAAACACTTTCGTTAAAACTTTTCATACAGTAATTATACAGCGTAAAAATAAAAAATCAAATGGCGGAGATAGGGGGATTGTAATTCCCACTCAACTGCGTTTCGCGGGCCCCTTTCACTGCGCGCACTTTGTGCGCTTGTTCCGCACCCTGCAACTACGTTGCGGCGGGTTCTCAGCCGACCGTATCTTCCGTTCAAATAAAATCGTCCCATTGGGGACGCTTTTATTTGAATGGCGGAGATAGGGGGATTCGAACCCTCGATACAGTTTCCTGTATACGCGATTTCGAGTCGCGCGCATTCAACCAGCTCTGCCATATCTCCGGTGCGGGCATTATACCGCCACAAAAATCTTTTGCAAGGGCTTTATACCTCAAAATCATAATTTTTTACAGAACGAACAATGGCGGCGACCAATTTGTCTTGGTGGGCGCCCGATTTCAACAATTTTTCTTCGGCCGCATTCGACAGGTGCCCGCATTCAATCAATGCACCCGGAACGGTCGAACGCAACACCGCCAACGGCGCGTGCCGCACGGCGGGCCCGGGTTGTTGCGTGATGCCGGCGCGGTTAAATGCGCGCGCGCAACCGTTTGCGTATTCTTCACTCATTTCCGCGACCGCGTGTTGTTGCAACGACGACAGTGCGATACGAATATCTTTGGAAAAACTCTCAAACCCAGAAACATCAATCTTATCCGCTGCATTTTCGGCATCCGCCAGTTTCTGTGCCTCTTCGTCCGATGCCTTTTCCGAAAGAGTGTAAATCGAAAAGCCTTTCATTGTGCGACTTGGGTTCGCGTTCGCGTGAATAGATATAAACAAATCAGCCTTTTTCCGTTCCGCAATTGCCGCGCGGTCCGCCAATTTCAGGTATGTATCATCGCCCCGCGTCATATAAACCGCAAAGCCCGCGTTTTGCAGTGCGCTGCGCAATTTGCGACCAACCGACAACACAACGGTTTTCTCTTTCGTGCCGCCCCGCCCTATGCACCCCGGGTCTTTGCCACCGTGACCGGGGTCCAACACGATTATACGTTTGCGCGTTGTGTTCGAATTGCTCGTGGCGGCGGCGGTTGCTGCGGTTGATTTTGTGCCCGCACCCGCAACAAAATCCAACACAAGGCGATAATCATTATCGCCATTTGGTTCCAAAACCATAATCTGGTTTTTTGGAATTTCCGCGATTGGCTTGCGCAGTTCTGTCACAATGTTCAATGCATCACCAACCTGGGCCTGGGTCACGGTTTTTACCAAAGTGCCGGACGCCAATTTCGCCGACACAGAATTATTCCCCGTTGTATTGGACAATTTCACCGTTAATGTATTTTCACCATAAACCAATGTATATGACGGCCGCAACCCCGTTTCAATAACCAAACGCGTTTTGCCGTTTGGTTGCACGCCCGTACGCATAGATTTCAAAGAGTTTCGGGCGGCGAACGCCATACGCGGAAACACGCCCGCGACCACGACCCCAATACCCGTGATTTGCAAAAGGCAACGTCTTGATATTTTCATAGCACATACATTATATCAAAAAAAATGTCCGTTTTCAAAAGAAAACGGACATGGGTCATAATTATTTTTATTATGGATTGGACGGTGTGTATCCCGTATAATCAGCTGGATTAACGAAGGCACTGCCGGAATAAGGCGCATTGTTATTCGGCGACAATACCGTGCGTTGCGATATATTCCACAATGTGCACTCTGGGTTGGCGCATTCCATAACACTGATTGGTTGATTGCCAATCGTTTGAACGGCCGCCGCCACCGCGCCCGCGGTCGGGATATTATCGCTTTTACTCGCTTCATATTGCCCGTCCAAAATTGCCCTTTCATCCAATGACGAACCTACACCATATGTAACGATAGCACCCGGTGTTCCATTATTAATACTGTTAAGTAGCGCACCCTGAGTTTCTTGAACGGCACTATACAACTCATCCAAAATCGTTGCCACCGCATTCATGTTTGGAATGTCTGTTCTATTATATTCAGCACTACAACCTTGCCCATCAATATATCCACAATCAAATTGATTCCTTACATATTTACCGGTAAATTGGGTTTGATTATCTTCATCAATGCCATCATATACAACCAACATGCCATTGCCAGGATTAGGAATTTTTGTTTGGAAATTTGTATTTAAAGAGTCTATTACGGGGCTTAGATTGGTTTCAACTTCTGCTATTCTGACATCTAAATTGAATAGATTTTCGGCAACAACACCTGAGAGTGGCACACTGGTAGGATGCAAGGCCGTGCCATCATATGCCCCCCACATCTCTTCATTGCTATACGCAATCCATACTTCGGCGACATTACCTGGGGCTTCGGTGCGTGTAACAATCGAGCTGCCACCTTGCAAGTTATTAGGGTCACCCGCAGCCGTGATTTTGTTTTGCTTTAATGCGTCTTGCGCATCAACATATGATTTGGATGTAAGTAAGTTGTCTGCGCGAACCGCACACAGTGTCATAAAAGACAATAATATACCCAACATTATCGAGGATTTGATTCTCATAGCATTTCTCCTTTGTTCTTATGAGTCTCTCTGTTTGCTGTGAGCCAAATCCTCAAATTGGTTCGTTACATTATATCACGAATCGTTTTTTATTCCAAATAAAAAATTAAACGGTTGCCATGGCAACCGTTATTATATAAAACCAAAAACAAAATTATTTATAAATACATGTATTAAATTGCTGGGCAACCATGGATTTTTCTGCGGATGTCATTTCGGCCACGGGTACGATAAAGCAACGCGTACTGTCGCGCAAGATGAATACATTTGTCCCCGCCTTGTACGCGTTTTGCATATCATCCATTTGGGATGGGGTAAAAAATGCGTTCTGGGTTAAAACAGAATTGGTAAGTCCCGCCTGGACCACGGTGTTCGCGGTTTTATAATCATATATGTCCGTGCGGGATTTTATTTCCATATAAAGTTTTACATTTCCGGCGCCAACATCAGTTTTTTTTTGCGTGTCCGGAAATGCGACACCAACCGCGACGGCCGCCGCAGTTTGTAATGCCGATGTATTATTTGAATTATCGCGCACCGGCAAATTTAATTGCATATCTTCGCCACACGCCAAATTCATCCGATTCGTATATGATGCCAAAACCGCATCAACCGCCGTTTCCCAATCAGACGCCTTTTTGTTCAAATCTAAACTTACAATTTTTTCCGCCCACCCCCAAATGTTTGCGCCAACATTACCGGCGTTTGCAAAACGTGACACCATTTCCGCAGAACCGCCCGGCACGCCCGCACCACAAAAATCGGTCAATTGTGACATCAACATACTGGACGTTTCATTACCATATGCCAACGCCACCGAATGACAAGACAACGCAGCCTCTAATTCTTGGCGCCGTTCAAGGCATTGCGGCGAATGCGCCTTGGTCAATTCGTTTGCCATATTTGACATAGACAACCACGCCATCAATTCTTGTTGAACATATGATGGGCACAGATGCGCCGCGGTGTTCAATCCGCCGATTCCCATCTTGGTATTGGCCGCATAATTTGGTAACAATAACGATGTATCATTTCGCAGGCACAACAAAACATAATTGTATAATTCACTTTCCGTGGCGTACGCACAACGACCGGAAACCTGGCCCGGGACGACGGTTACATCGCCACAATAATCGGACAAACATTTATCAATTTTGGTGCGGCATGCACTGTCCACATCGGGGACATTTACCATATAGTACGTATTGCGCATATTCTGTTTATATGCGTTTGCCAGACCTTGATTTCCACGCAGAGTGTTTGAAGTACTGGTTACATTGGTGACAACGCCACGCGCCGCATTATTCGTAACCGTTCCCGCCGACACGCCGTACGCCGATGCCGCAACCAGGCACGCACAAATTGAACCACATATTTTGAATAAATGTTTCATTGAAACCTCTCTCTTGTGTCAAATTCTATCACATATGAATAAAAAACGCAACACTTGATTTACGGTTGATTTTAGAATTTTTATTGGTAATATCAAAGTATGATTTTGGCAAATGAAGTTTTGAACGATATCCAAGAAAACCTTAAAACACTAAGGGGGTTTCTTTGAACCCGATAAATTACGGGAACAAATTGCCGAACTTTCACAGAAGTCTTTAGCCCCCGATTTATGGAATGACCCGGATTCTGCGCGCGCGTTGTTGCAAAAAAAATCCGCATTGGAACGCGAATTGAACGAATTTTCCGCGATGGAAGAAGAATATAAAAACCTGAAAGAACTATACGCGATTGCGCCCGATGATACAGATGTTATAGGTGGAATTGAAAAATTGGCGGACCGCGTACAAAGCGCAAAGTATATCACCCTGTTCAACAACCCGGCGGATGGGAACAATGCGTTTTTATTTATCCAGGCGGGGGCCGGCGGGACCGAGGCCCAAGATTGGGCGCAAATGTTGATGCGTATGTACACGCGATGGGCCGAACGTCACGAATTTTCGGTCGAAGTTGTTGAAGAACACGAAGGTGACACGGCCGGAATTAAAAGCGCGACACTGCGTATTGTTGGCGAACGCGCGTATGGATGGCTGCGCAATGAAATCGGTGTACATCGTTTGGTGCGAATTTCACCGTTTAATGCGAATGGCAAACGCCAAACCAGTTTTGCGTCTGTGGATGTGTGGCCGGATGTGGATGATTCCATACAAATAGATATCAATGAAAAAGATTTGCGGATTGATACATATCGGTCTTCGGGTGCCGGCGGGCAACACGTCAATAAAACCGACAGCGCCGTGCGCATAACCCATATTCCAACCGGAATTGTTGTCACGTGTCAAAATGAACGCAGTCAATTCCAAAACAAAGATATGGCGATGAAAATTCTGCGTTCACGCCTGTATGAACTAGAAATGCAAAAACGCGCCGCCGAAGAAGACGCAGCTAAGGCCGCCCAAAAGAAAATTGAGTGGGGCAGCCAAATTCGAAACTATGTCCTGTACCCATATCAATTGGTCAAAGATGTTCGCACTGGAACCGAGACCGCAGATTCCGGCGCAGTTTTGGACGGGGATTTAGATAATTTTATGATTGATTTATTGCAACGGGGATAGAAAAAAATGAAAAATCCGGCATATGTGCGTGCAATAAAGAACACCATTAAAAATGTTCACGATATAACCGAACCGGATGTTTTGGGGTTGGATTCACGCGTATTGGTTGCGCACACCCCAAAGAAAAATATCGTATGTAAATTCGACAATGAAACGATGTGCCGCCGCGACCGATATGTATCGAATATTATGCGACGCAATGGAATCAGTGTCCCGGCAATGAAAATATATGAACATAATGGTGTTTACTTTACCGCGTACAAATACAACCCAAATAAAACACTGGCAGAATGGATTGATTTGGGATTGCCACGCGAATTGGCATATGATATTTATTGTGATGCATTTGATACGATATATAAAATATCCCAAATTCCGGTTCCGCCACAAAAAAGATCACGCGAAATGTTCGCATCTGCGCAAGATTTTATGTTTAATAAAATATTGGGGACAAATGTTGCGCTGTATCATAACGACCTGCATTCGGGAAACATATTGGTGGATGATAATTTGAATTTTAACGGTTTAATCGACATAAGCGCGATAACATTGACCACAACAAATATGTTCTTGGCACGTGCATGGATTAAATATCCGGCCAGTGATTTTCCCGATTTACTTGGGCATTGGGAAAAAATTAGTGGTCAAGTAATGGATGAAAAACGCATCTGCGATATTCGCACAATAACGCAAACCCGCGGCAAGATACGATGATTAGGGCTTGCATTTCACGATAAAAACAATATAATAACCCGTGGCGTACGCACCCGTGGCTTAACTGGATAGAGCATCGCCCTCCGAAGGCGGGGATTGCGCGTTCGAATCGCGCCGGGTGCGCCAATAAATTCAAAGTATCACGCAGTGATGGTTTGAATTTGTTGTGCCCGCGCCCCGCGATTTGAACGCGCGGCGTTCGACACGATAGTTGGCAAGAACAAGTGTTAAACACGCAGTTCGCGCCTTACGTGCGGTGAGCAAAGCGAACTATCCGCCGGGTGCGCCACACTTCGCCAAGGCTTCGAGTGGCAGGCCATCTGTGCGTCCCACGATGTGAACGCGCCGCGTATTTGGAGTTACGATGAAGAAAATTATCGTTTTATTTTCCCTTGTTTTAATGACCGCGTGTAACAGTGTTTACATCAAACCAAACACGATGGAACCGGGCGCAATTATTCAAGCGGACCCCGCCGGCACTGGACTTGAACGCGCAATCAAAGAACATCTTGAAAAACGCGGATATGATGTTCGCATCGGGAAACAGAAAAAATCAGAAGACGGTTTAAGCAGTAGCAAAACAACTGTTTTACCGGCAGACACCCAATATATCTTTCGTGCTGGATACAGTACTGAATCTTTTATGCCGTGGTGGTGCGTGTTTAATGGGTTTTGGTGGTGGAAATTTAGTGTTTCAATCGCAGACCAGAAAACCGGCGAAGAAATTTTGTCTTGGCGCGGACGCGGTTGTCAAAACAGTTCTTTGCGCAAACTGGACCGATTCTTGGACGAATTAGAAATTAAAAATAATTAAAGGATAAAATATGAATAATGATACAGTAAAACAGGCCTTTCCGGGATACAACGCCGAACAGGAAAGAATAGTACAGCAAGAACAAAAACGCGTTGCAAGGGCAATGGAAAAAGCGGCCAAGACCGCAGCAAAACGCGTGGCGCGCGATAAAAAACGGGCGGAAAGCCTGCCCCCGTTTTTGATGGTAAGGGCGGGTTTGTTGAATCAATGGGTGTGGCCGCTGATATCATGTATTCCTTTGGCACTATGTGGTATCAACAAAGAAAAACTTTCTGAACCGGCACGTGCCGTCTGCAGCGGTATATCTGCTTTTTTTGTATGTATGGCATTTGGGTGGAGTATTTATATCACCCCTAGCGTAAACAAATGGATGAAAGACGATATATTCCAAATACGCAATGCCACCAGCAGATATTTAAAGGAATCAGATTACCAATTGGATTTAACCGACCAAATCAACTGTGAAAAATTGGCGCGGATTCTGGTGCAACATATTTCAAAATATAATCCGGGGTTATTTGATAAAATGATGCAAAATCCGGATTCGGTTGACGATATAAATGTGGCAGAAAATATCATACTGGGGCATTTGAAATCGCATCCGGATGCCGCACAAAAAATTCTAGATACATTTGATATTGAAACCATGCCGACAAAAGTGCAAAGAAAAGTGAACAGATACGCAAACAATTTGCGCAATTATATGTCCAGCCAAAAATCAAGATAACAAAACCGGCGCGAATTGCGCCTTTTATATTGTTTTGACTTTATTAGTGTTTTGTGGTATAATTTTCCCTGACTAAAACGAGGAGATACAAGATGGTCGATAAAAGAAAACTTGCTTTGGCACTGCGTAATGGCATAAACAAATTATCGGGCAAACAGACACTGATTGACGAGTATGAAGACGCCACACGCATCATAGCAGAATATCTGGATAAAATGAAGTCTGGTAAAGAAAAAGAAAATTTAACCAAGGCATTTGAAAAATTGGATGAAACAAAACTGAAATCCGACAGCAAAGGTGGCATTAGCGTTGGCGGATTTAATCAATATGAAAGCAGCAAAAAAACATTAAAACAAAAGGTCGCCCAGGCACAACAGATTATGAAACAGTTTGGAATTGAAAGATAGTAAAAAACCGGCGCGAATTGCGCCGATTTTTTTACTTTTATATTCATAAACCCTAGTCATCTATTTTTGCATATTCACAGAATCCTTCGTTTGTGTCACAACGGGAAATTGTGCCTTCGCTTATAAAATAACCCTGGGCATGCAGGCAAGCCGGGCAAACCTTTGGGGCCTCGGTTCCAATGTGCCACATACCGCAATTTGTGCAACGCCACATAACGATTTTATCTTGTTTGAACAATGTACCGTTTTCAATCGCATCGGCCAGCGCACGAAAACGCGATTCATGATAACGTTCGGCAAGGCCGATATTCTTTAATATTTCGGCGATGGAATCAAAACCTTCTTCGGCCGCAATTTGCGCAAAACGCGGATACATATCGGTATTTTCTTCGTGTTCGCCGTATGCCGCCGCATTTAAGTTTTCTAATGTTGTGCCAATTTTGCCCGCCGGGAAAGACGCGGTTATCTCGATAGCGCCGCCTTCCAGAAATTTGAACATGCGGGATGCGTGTTCGCGTTCCTGTTCTGCGGTCTCGGTAAATATTTTGGAAATTGCCTGAAACCCTTCGTCTTTGGCGCGTGAAGCAAAGAATGAATAACGGTTGCGCGCCTGGGATTCGCCGGCAAATGCAATCAACAGATTTTTTTCGGTTTGTGTGCCTTTTAATGATAATGCCATATTTTTCTCCTTGGATTAGTCGGAAACAATCATACCAGGTGCAAAACCAAAAAGCAAAACAATTATTTTTATCGGGAATTTTCGCGCAACACTGAATTTGGCCGCATTTCCGCATCAATTAAATCTTGATATTCGTCATACATTTTTATACCCAAAAATGCGCGCGCCTGTTCTATGGTTCGGCCATACGCCATATATATACCACGATTTGTTTTGTATTTGGCAACAACCCAATCGGGGTGCGCAATATCCGCCGAACATCCGTTTCCGCCCCAAGTTATCGTGGCCGCCGAATAGAATTCAAATTTTGTGTGTTCTTGGTATGGCAATTTTTTAATCAAGACAAAATCTTTTTTGCGCACATTTGTTATTTTATACGGGAACTTTTTTTGAACCCGCCACAGGCCCGCAATATATTCAACATCATTAAATTCCGCGCCCGGGCCGCCCAAAGGTATATATTCTTGGAAACCGGTATATGCAACCGCGTTTTCATCCAACGCGCGATTATACAGTGCGCGTTTTTCGGCGACCGTTGTGTATGCAGTATCCAGGCCATTTCCTTTCGCATCGGCCGAATTTAATGGATTTGTAATTTTATCATCCGGAGACGGGCGTTGCCGCTCATCACGCAACCGGTTTAACACCCCAATGAAAAACAAGACATTTGACCGTTTCTGTCTTTCACCAAGCTTTCTTAAGATAGTGCGACCCAAGACCGTTGCCTCCAACGGGATATCTTGCCATGGTGAATCCTGCGTGTTTTCGTTTTGTGCACTCATTTTTCAACCCCCAGAAACATTTTTTCGATTTTCCCAATAAGTTCGTCTATACCAATGCGACCGGCGGCACTTATCGTTACAATCTCGGGTTTCTTTTTGCGTCCAAAAGATTTTTTGAATGCGGCCAATTTTTCCGCGAGTTCTTGTTCACCAATCGCATCAATTTTATTCATAACAACCATTTCCGGCTTGGTCAGCAACCCGCCACCATAGGAATCCATTTCGTGCCGTATGGCCGCATATCGCGCCGCCCAATCGGGTTCGGTGCCGTCAATAACGTGCAAAATCATCTTGGTTCGTTCCGCATGGCCCAAAAAACGGTCGCCCAGGCCGACACCGGTATGTGCGCCTTCTATCAACCCCGGCAAATCAACCATAACAAATTCGCGATTGTGCGCATACATAACCCCCAACTGCGGGTTCAGTGTTGTAAATGGATAATTTGCGATTTTGGGCCGCGCGGATGTCACCGCCGACAATAAAGTGGATTTCCCTGCATTTGGAAACCCAACCAACCCGATATCCGCAATCAGTTTAAGGCGCAACACAACCGTTCTTTCTTCGCCCGGCAAACCGTCGTTCGCCTGGCGCGGGGCGCGATTTGTGGGGCTTTTGAAATGCAGGTTTCCCCAACCGCCGTTTCCGCCACGTGCCGCCAGGTATTCCATGCCGTCCGTATTCAAATCGGCGTATTCAATTTCTTCGTTTTCAGACAAAATTACCGTTCCCGTTGGCACCGGCAAAACCAGTGTTTCACCCGACGCCCCGGTGCGCATCTTGCCCATGCCGTTTTCGCCCCTCTGGGCGGCAAAATGCATTTTATAACGGTAATCTATCAATGTGTTCACGTTCGGTACCGCGCGAAAAACGACATCGCCACCGCGGCCACCGTCACCACCGTTCGGGCCACCAAATTCAATATATTTTTCCCTACGGAAAGTAGCGGCACCGTTGCCGCCGTCACCTGCTTTGATAAAAATCTTTGCTTTATCCAGGAACTTCATAATCTGCATTATAACTTAAAAACTTGCAATTTCCAGCATAAAAGATTATAATCAACGGGTCACGAAAGTGGCGATGATTCTGAACCCGTTGCGGAATAGACGTTTTGGACCCGGGGGCGGTACCCGGCACCTCCACCAATAAAGAATATGGGGGTGTATAAGTTTCGACAGGCGCAATAAAGGCAAATGGCTGAATTCGACGTGGTGTCGTTAAAAACCAATAAAAAAAATGAATGCGAACGATAATGTTCGTCTTGCAATGGCTGCCTAAGATATAGGTTGAATATAATCGGCAATTGTTGATTATGTTCGTTTAGCTTTTTGCGGGGCCGTCCGGGTGCCTGGCACCAGAAACCCGGCAATTTTGAAAAACATAACAGGAACAAAAGGGTAATAAAAATGTTAGGAAAAGTAAAAAAAGTATTTTTTAGTGGAATGTTTGGAATATTATATATTTCTTTCGTGGCCCAATTGGTTTATGTGTTGGGTTGGATGTCAATGGCCCAGGGTAAATTCGCGTTCTTGGGACTTTTGGCGTTGGAATGGTTGGTTATCATTGCGGCGCGGTACCTGTCAAAGCGGTCCGGTGGCAATGCACAACACGGTTTTAACGGTCGCCGTCATTAAAAACGTCCATGCGCAGACGAATTTAATCCCCGAATTTCGGGGATTTTTTATTACCCTTGAAAAGTCAAAAAATTATGTCTATATTTATCAATGCTATGAAAGAATATATCTTACCTTGTCGTGATTTGGTCGTGCATCCGGGGATGACCGTGCCAATCTATGTAGATAACCCTATATCGATTGCGTGTGTTGATATTGCCGCAAATACGCGCCAGCGTATAATTTTGGCGCCACAGCACACTAATGCATATCCCGCCAGTCCGGATGATTTATACGAATACGGCACAATCGGCGAAATTGCCCAGGTTTTACGTATGCCAGACGGTTCTATTCATACCGTTATTCGCACGACCAGTGTTGTTAAAATTGATGAAATCGAAATAAATGATGGCGTTTTTTCTGCGCGGGTTATTGAGGTTCCAATGGATGGCGACATGGACGACGAACGCACAATTCAACTGCGCGAAAAGATTTTTGAAAATGTCCAGGCGATGTCATTGTTCCGCAAGTTCAAAATGGATAAACTGCGCAGTGTGATTCAAAACTATCCATTACCCGCATTTATTGATTCTATTATTCAAACGATGGAAATAACAACCGATACGGCCGTTAAGATACTGACCACACCGTCTTGGTATGAAAAGATGGTTATGCTGTTTGAACAGGTTCGCATTGTCTATGAAACGTCCAAGGTCGAAGATTCAATAAATCGCCGTATTAGTATGCAGATGGAACAAGGCCGGCGCGAGGCGATTTTACAAGAAAAAATGCGCGCGATTCAAAAAGAAATGGGCGAAGACGATGCCGAGGCAGATTCGGCCAGTATGCGCAAGAAAATTGAAAAATCCCCCATGCCGGACGATGTCAAAGAAAAGGCAATGAATGAGTGGAAACGTATGCGGAATATGTCGCCAATGTCCAACGAAGGCGGCTTGATTAAAACATATTTGGATGAATTGTTGGCTATGCCGTGGGCCAAGGCGGACAAGGCCGAAATAGATTTGAATGCGGCGCGCAAAATATTGGACAGCGAACATTCCGGAATGCGGGCCGTCAAGGAACGCATACTGGAACACATTGCCGTTATGAAAAAGACCGGTTCGGCGCGGGGAACGATACTCTGCTTTGTTGGCGCGCCGGGTGTCGGTAAAACATCATTGTGCAAATCCATCGCGAACGCATTGGGCCGGAAATACCACCGCATTTCGCTTGGTGGTGTAAGTGACGAAGCGCATTTTCGCGGGCATCGTAAAACCTATATCGGTTCACAACCGGGACGCATTATGGACGCATTAAAACGCGCAAAATCCAATAATCCGGTTATTGTTTTGGACGAAATTGATAAAATGGGACGCGATTGGCGGGGTGACCCGGAATCCGCCCTGTTGGAAGTATTGGACCCGGAACAGAACAAGGCGTTTCGTGACCATTATCTGGAAGTGGATTTTGACCTGTCCAATGTTATGTTCATTGCAACCGCAAACAGTTTGAATTTGTCGGCCGCGTTAAAAGACCGTATGGAAATTATCGAAATTCCGGGATATGGCGAAGATGAAAAGGTTCAAATCGCACGCGAACATTTAATTGCGCGCGCCGCAAATGACACCGGTTGGAATATCGATAACATCAAGATTGATGATGATGCAATTCGTCACATTATTCGTAAATATACGGCCGAGGCGGGCGTTCGCGGGTTGCAACGCGAATTCACCGCAATTCTGCGCCGGCGCTTACTAGAAAACAACGGTGAAGACGCGCCAACCGAATTCACAATTCAAAAAATTGACGATTTATTGGCGATTCAACAATCGGCCGGGTTTTCAAAACGCATCGGTTTCGGGGTCAGTATTTAGGGGCAAATTATGATATTCGTTATAAATACTTCGGGGACGGGTTTAGAATTTGTGTTGGACGGGCATCACAAGGCCGTTATGGTGGAAAAACAATCGGTCGCCCTGCCCGTTGCGGCGGAAGAATTCTTGGCCGAGTGCGGTGCGAAATGGACGGACATTACCGCAATTGGCGTTGTCATAGGTCCAGGCAGTTTTACCGGAATCCGTATGGGAATTGCCTATGCCAAAGGTTTAGCAATGGGGTTAAATATTCCAGTTATCGGTATAAACGCATTTGAATTGTACTTAGCCGCCACGCCGGATGCATTTGTTGCAATTGATTCCGGTCGCGGTGATTTCTTTGTGGCATCCGCAAAGCATGCGCCATGCACCATGGGCATCGAAGAAGTCGAAGTTGAACAAATGAAGTGTCCGCGCACCGTTGGGCACCGGCCCTTTGATTTAACGTTGGCACCGAATATTGTTCGCGAAAAAATAGAATGCGGCAATGTGGAACCGGTCGTACCAATGTATCTGCGCCCCAGTTATGCCGAAGAAGCAAAAAATAAAAATGTTCAATAAAGTCGCAGGTCTTCATAAACTTTGTTTTCCGCATCGGCCGTGGGGTGCGGATGAATTTTGTGATTTGAAAAAATCCGGCTGTGAAATCATCGCAAGTGATAATGGTTTCATTGTTTGGCGAACCGTATTGGACACGGCGGAAATAATAAGCATTGGCGTCCATCCCGATGCACGCGGGGCTGGCATCGCGATTGCAATGTTGGGAATTATGGAAAACGAAGTTAAAAAATTGGGCGTAAAAAAAATATTGCTGGATGTGTCGGCGGAAAATGTGGCGGCAATAAACCTGTATAAAAAATGTGGGTTTATTGAAAACGGTCGCCGTCCAAAATACTATGATGGCATCGATGCAATTTTGATGGAAAAAGATATTTAATCACGATTCACAAATTCCAACACACGCGGGTCAAAGATTACATCACGCGGGGAAAGCGGGCGTGCGATATGCATATCGGCCGCGCGCCGTGTGCGCGAAAGCGCAACATAGGTTTGGCCGTGTTCAAATGCGCCCCGCGAAATATCAACAACAACGGAATCCAATGTTTTACCCTGGGCCTTATGAATCGTCATGGCATAGCCCAATGCAAGCGGAAATTGTTTATATGCGCCGGTCTCATTTTCAACCAATCGGTCATTCTCATCACGCACATATTCAATCTTTTGCCATTTTTCAGGTTTAACCACAACGACGTCACGCGCCGGATTTAGCAACCCGACGATGATTTCGCGCGCGCCCAATTTTTCGACAACACCCATTGAACCGTTATGCCATTTGTCGCCATTTTTCACAAAGACCACCAATGCGCCGACCTTTAATTCCAAATTCATTGGTGCGGGCACATCGCGTTCGGCAAAATTGCCCGACAATTCGCCAATATAATTTACCGCATCCGCCGGAATGCCCGCCAAACGTTCCGCATTTATTCTTTCAGCAACCGCACGAAACGGCGTTATCAAAACAGAATTCGCACGACGCGCATCATCTGTAATACGGCATGTGTTAAAGAAACCCAATGCCCCCGCATCACCACCACGCAGTGCGTTTAATTTTTCCAACAATTCTTTATCACTTTGACGATAAACCAAATCAAAATTGAACCGGACAAAGTTGGAACGTTTATAAACGTGACTGTCAAAGAAATACGCGCGCGGCGCGCCGTATTCGTCCACATAATATTTTTGTGCGTCACGCGTTATAACCGGCGGCAATTGAAACAAATCGCCAATGGCAACAATTTGAATTCCACCAAACGACGCATCGTTTTTGCGCGCGCGGCGCGCCAAAATATCCATCGCGTCCATCAAATCGGGCGAAATCATTGAAACTTCGTCCAAGACCAATATATCGGTCGCGGTCAAAACATTGCGAACGCGTGCCTTTAATTCCAAAAATTCCGGAAAAATAAAATCGCGTGGCGCAATTTGAAACAGCGAATGAATCGTTTGCCCACCGATATTCAGTGCCGCAACCGCCGTGGGACACGCACAAACAACACGTTTTGCCGTTGCGGATTTAAGGTAATTTACAAATGTGGATTTGCCCGTTCCGGCACTGCCCAGAATCAATACACTGGAATTTGTGCGTTCGATTGTATTGAACGCCGCGGTTTGTTCGGGACTTAAAATAGGAACGATTTCGGCCATGGCCGCATTTTGGCATAAAAAATGGGAAAAAGCAATAAGTGGTTAACCACACCCCGCCCCGCTTTCGCTTTGCTACAGCGAGGGCACCCCTCTCAAGAGGAGAACTTTAATTTTTACTTGCAACATAAAACAAAATGTATAATAATGTCGCCGTTGGGTTATTAGCTCAGTTGGTTAGAGCGGAGCGCTCATAACGCTTTGGTCGTGGGTTCGAGTCCTACATAACCCACCATCCGTCTTTGCCCATGGCAAAGCCGCGATAATAGTTGATTTCTCAATTATAATTGAAAAATCTTCCACGCCGTTTTCGAACGGCGTGTTTTTTATTTGTCACTAACCACTTACACACGTCGCGGCCGCGGCACCACCGTGTGGTGACGGGACGGACTAACCACTAACACTAATAAATATTTTTCACTTGCGTTAGGTGTGCATTTTTTTCTAGTATGAATATAACCAAAGGGGGAAAAAGTGGGAACACTTCGTAAAATTCTTAAATTTCTGGGCGTTTTTGTTATGTTGGCCTGCGCAAATTTTGGGGTTGCGTACGCCGTGGATGACTGGGTCACTGTCACGATTAACGATCAAAGTCCTACAACATCATCGCAGTACAGTACACTGTATATATTGGCGAATGCCACGAACCAAGATTGTATCAATGATCCAGGTTATCGCGCACAAATGACATGTAAATCTCCGGGATTAACCAGTTTTAATGCGCCGACAAAAGCTGGATATAAGTACGCCGGACATTATACTGGTGTCAACGGAACGGGTCAGCAGTGGGCCGCAGCAAGCCCGGATGCAAGTACCGCCTTGATACAATATTCAACTGCTCAAGATATAACCGTTTATGCAAAATGGGAACCGATCGCGATAAAAATCACGTTAAATCACCAGAGCGCAACGACGAATGGTACACCGGGCACATTATATCTTAAGGCCGGTACCGGCGGTGGTTGGTACCGGGATGAAGCGATGAGTCAACCAATTACAAGTCTGGATACCGTGCCAACAAAAAATGGATACATGTTTGTGGGGTATTATACAAGTGCAGGTGGTGGTGGAACACAAATTATTTCTAGCAATGGAAGTCTGCTAACGAACAGCAATGTGTTGAATGCCTTTACAGATGACAGCACGATATATGCATTCTGGGTTCAAAATTATACCATTACATTAAATCCAAATGGTGGAACGCCAACATCCAACCAATCTATATGGGCGCGTGGTGTAAATTTCTATAGCGATTCCCAAGGCAACAACCGAATTACCGCATCGGTGTTTTCACCAATTTCAAGTGGCGGTGCCGGATTAAGTACATTGACCTATACCGGACACGCATTTGCCGGTTATTACAGCGCCGCATCGGGTGGAACACAGATGATAGATAGTTCTGGGAATATTGTGACCACCAACAGTATCACCAGTTCACAGACTTGGTACGCCAGATGGACGACGGTTGAAACGTGCGCAGATAACGATATATATTTAAGTGCAAACGGCGGAACCATACCAAGTGGTTGCCAAACCACACTGCATCCGGTTGCCAATTCCACGTATTCCAGTGGTTTTGCAACACCCGCCATAACAAATGCGTCAAACTGTATCCCAACAAAAACTAATTATGAATTTTTGGGGTATTGGTATGATGGAACCAGCACGCAATATTATACCAATACATTGGGAATTTATACAACGGAATGGGGATTATGCAGCCAAGGCAATGTCACACTGACCGCGCATTGGACAGGGGCGTGTAATCTTATCACGTTCGATGATAACAATGCGAATAACACAAATGTTAATGTAAATAACACTCAAAGGAAACGAACCGGGGATACAGCGTGGTTGGATGCGGACCCGTATAATTCGGCCCAGTGTGGCAAACCATTGACAACAAATCCAACGGCCGTGGTGCCAACGAATGCCAATGCAACATTCTTGGGGTACTATACCACACGTGATACCGGTGGCACACAAATATTTGACGGCACGGGTGCAACAACAACGTATGCCAATAATACCTGGACAATTAGCACAGATACCACGCTTTATGCGCGGTGGCAGTGTGATACCGGGTACACGTGGAATGCCGAAACACACGCGTGCGATGCGGATAAGAGATATGAATTGTATTTCAAGTGCAGTCTTGGTGGTGAATTTTCTGAACAGTTGGCATCGCTTATCTATGGGGAATCTGTCAATGTTGAAGATGCTTTTTTAAATGATTTGCTTGAAAAGTTCTGTCCAGATGCATGTGGTGCAAACGCATCGTTGCAAGGTTGGAACGTATATTTGAACACCCCGGGAACATTATCGAACGATTCGCCGATAACAAATTTCCCACATACGGTCACCGGTGGTGTGACGTATGGCGAAGCAACACCGATAACACTTGTACCAAACTGTGTGGAAAACCCATATAATTCGGTCACGTATAAATGTTATTCGGGCGATTCCGGCCAGGTTGATACCCAGGTCACCCAAACGGGTTATGCAACACGACCGCTTTCTTGGTACGATTCGTGTAATATCAATCACGACGATTTTTCTGGTTGGTTGTTTTCCGGTAACAATTCGGTTTATCAGGAAAACGCATTGATATCGCCGTGGACATATGGCGACAACCAAACATTTGTGCCGGCGTATGATGCGACATTCAGTTGCGCCGCGTCACAATACTGGACGGGTGACGTGAATCAGCATACAACATTGGCGTTGGGCGAAACAATCGCAACCCCAGCAATGACCTGTACACCAAAACCCGAATATGTTGGTTGGGTTAATCTGGATGGGAAATGGCATACATCATATGATCATAATATGGCAACGCCGGTACCAAATGCAACGTGTAACACCGGTGCATTTACGGTAGATGGCAACGGCACATTTAATTGGGGATGCCCGACCGATTTGGTGTTCTTGCCCGATGATGAATTGATAACCAAGACTATCACGGTCAGTTGCGGTGCCGGTGGCGCGTCTACAACTTTTGAAATGACATACGAAAACCAAGGGACCATCGAACAAAATATTGTCAATTGGTATGCAACAACATGTACGGGGGCCTGTCCATTGACAAACCCATCGGGATATCCACAAGGATATAACCGCAAGATTGTCTGTGCAATGGATTGGGGAAATCAAACATTACCGACCGATTGGGAACAAATTGAAAACGATTCCCAAGGACGCATATGCTATAAAACCGGTGCAAATGTGTCGGTCCAAGACGTGTTTGACAATATCGATGTGGCACAAATAACAGACCTTAATATATCATCTGTGTCATATTGTCCGCAATATGTTAAATATAAATGCAGCGCAGACGCGACAGACGTCTATGACCAACCACCATATGGGGTATTTGAACGGGAATACACAACCTTGTCCCATACAACGATTGGATGCGATGGCGGGTACCAATTCATAAACTGGAAAAATTTGGATGACAATCAAACATTTGATGAAAATGAAACAGTCAATGAGTGGCCATATGAAGCTGAAGTAACGCTTGTGGCACAATGGGGCGGCGAAAACACGTATCATATTTACTATATGAATATGGAAAATGCGACCCCGTCCAGTACCGGCATGCCGACAACATATACCTATGGCGTTGGCGCAACGATAAATGGGGTGCCGACACGGCCACTGAGTGAATTCTTGGGTTGGTGTACGGATGCCGCACTGACCAATTGCGAAATGACCCAGACGATTAGTACAACCGATTTTGGCGACAAAACATTCTGGGCAAAGTGGGATTGTGTTTCACCATACCACCCGGACCCGAATGACCCATCGGTTTGTGTTGCATGTGAAGACAACACATGGTGGAACCCAACCACACAAACTTGTGACGGTTGTTCATCACAATTCCCGTACAGTCGCGCACCGTATAATTGGAGTGAAAACCAATGTTATCGCCCATGTCAAGACGAATCTCTGTGCGAAAGCAATATTGGATCTATGTTGGATGGAATTCCATCGGGGTGCTATGTCGAACAATTCCCATCGGGCATAACAACCCAGATTGAGTTTAAGGGGAATTATGATGCCGGAATTCAAACCTGTGGTGGTGCTGTTCCCAATTGCCCGTGGGGATTCACAACCTGTGGTTTGGGCGCAGCATATAAACCGATGGTTGCACCGGTCGAGTTCCACGGCAAAATACCGGAACAAAACCTGGGGACGCGATATATATTCGGCAGTCGCGCCGGTTCTGGCAGCATAGATTTGATCCGTGGTGATGCATGGAGCCAGATTGCAGGCCCCGGACAACAGACCGATATCATACATAATAATGTCGGCGGGGTTATGATGGATTATCGATATACCCACATACTGTATCCAACAAATGCCGCCCCAGATGCCGAAGTTCCGGGATACACATTTAACGGATATTATTATCCGCGCACCGGTGGCACCCAGTATGTCGGCAACAATTATCTGTTGAACGCGACCAACGCATTATCTGTATTGGGCAGTCAACCGGGTGATTCAAACACATCGCGCCATCTGTATGCGACTTTGGAAAATGGCGGTTATACACAAAACGAATACACCATAACCTATCACTGTGGAACCGCAACGGGCGGAACCACGCCGGCAACACAAACAGGTATTCATTATGGCGACAGTGTCACGCCGCGGGCAAACACCTGTGAAAAACCGGGTTATAACTTCCTGGGGTGGATGGTGTCAAATACGGCCGATATTAAACAACCGGGCGCCGCATTCACGTGGCAATATGAAGAAAGCAAAGTATTTACCGCCAAATGGAGTGATGAACCGATTGACTATACCATAACCTATCATTGTGGAACGTCAACGGGCGGGACCGCGCCGGCACCCCAGACCGGCATACACTATGGCGACAGTGTCACGCCGCGGGCGAACACCTGTGAAAAACCGGGGTACACTTTCCTGGGGTGGGCGGTGTCAAATACGGCCGATATTAAACAACCGGGCACCGCATTCACGTGGCAATACGAAGAAAGTAAAGTATTTACCGCACACTGGAATGACGACCCGAACGATTATATTATCACATACCGGCCAAACTTTGATGGGGCGGCACAGGCGAATGTGACACAGAGTGTGACGTATGGTCAATCCTTCACCACAGCGGACAGAATCTTTAATCGTCCGGGGCACATAATGACCGGATGGTCTGAACCGTTCCCGTTGCTGAACAATTTGTATCCGTCATATAATATTGATGGAAACACAACGCTGGATGCGCAATGGCAGGTATGTCCATCGGGGCAGACACCGAATGCCGCCGGCATAGCGTGTGAACCATGTCCCGAAGGTCAATATTCGGTAAATGGCATCTGTATGCCGTGTCCGGATGGGACGCAGCCGAATGCAACGGGTGACGCATGTGAACCATGTCCGGATGGTGAATATGGATTGGGCGGCGTATGTAATCCGTGTCCGCCGGGAACACAACCAAACGCCACACAAACCGCATGCGAACCATGCCCCGAAGGTCAATATTCGGTAAATGGCATATGTATGCCGTGTCCGGATGGCACACAACCAAATGCAACGGGTGACGCATGTGAACCATGTCCGGATGGTCAGTATTCTGTGAACGGTGTCTGTGAACCGTGCCCAGAGGGAACCCAACCGAACGCCGCAGGCAATGCGTGCGAACCGTGTCTGGCCGGAACTTATTGGATTGACGGTGCGTGTGAACCATGTCCAGAAGGGTATTCATCGAACCCGGGTGCCATAGGCATAGACCAATGTTTCATATCGGAATGCCCGGTCGGTCAACACATTGAACACGGCGAATGCCAAGATGATGTCATGGAATGCGCCGCACCACACGCGGCATACGCCACGCGAACATGGAACCCGGCAATGGGTGCATACGGTTCTTGCCAGATTCAAGAATGTATAAATGGCTATCATATTGCGTCAAATGCATGCGTGTTGGATGAAGAATTGTGCACCGTGCCAAACGGACGCGGTGAACGCGAATGGAATGGAACCGCATGGGGTGATTGTGTTATTACCCAATGCGACCCAGGTTTTGAAAACACGGGCACCGCGTGCAGCGAATGCGCAAATCGCCGCGTGAACGGTGAAATCGCGGTCAGCAGTTATGCATTCGAATGCGAAATCGCGACATGTATGTATCATGGGCAAAAGTATATACTGGAAAACAACGAATGTCGCCCGATATGTGAAGATGCGGAAGACGAGACAGGAACAAAACATTGGGATGGTACAAAATGTGTTCGCACATGTAATCCAGGATACAAAATGTGGTAGGCATACAAAATGCGTTGGAGGGATACGTATTTTCACAAGCCAAGTTCAGACCTGTTAGAGCGTGTCGGCAACGGTGCAATATCCATTGCCGGCCGTGTTCGTGATATAACGCGCTTTGTATTTCAAATCTTTCACGCAATTGAAATTATGATTTGTCGGCGCGGGGTCACGCGACGCATAGATTTATGGGTCGAAATTGACAAGGCCGGCCTGCGCGCCATACCAATTGTGTGCCTGATAAGTTTTATGATAGGGCTTATTATCGCGTTTGTTGGGCATATGCAATTGGCTATGTTCGGTGCAGAAATCTATGTTGCCGCATTGGTTGCGATTTCTATGATACGAATTTTGGGTGCGGTTATGACCGGGATAATTATGGCGGGTCGCACCGGTGCATCATATGCCGCAGAAATTGGAACTATGCGCGCAAACGAAGAAATTGATGCATTGAAAACAATGGGGGTATCACCCGTTCAATTCTTGGTTTTACCGCGCGTGTTGGCGTTGACCATTACTATGCCGATACTGACCATTATCGCAGATATTGTCGCCATATTTGGGGGTATGTGTGTTGCGATTACCGTAATGAACGTATCGTTGGCCGAATATTGGCGAACAACGATGGATTGGTTGTCTTTTAACAACTTTGCAATTGGCGTGCTGCACGGATGGTTGTTTGGGTGGGTTATCGCAATTGCGGGGTGTTGGTGCGGAATGAATACGGTCAAGAACGCCGATGGCGTGGGGCGTGCAACCACGCGCGCGGTGGTTAGTGGTATTGTTGGGTGCATAATTGTGACGGCAATATTGACCATAATATTTAATTGGTTGGACATATAAATGAAGAAAACGGTTAACGATTTTATTGTTGTGAAAAATTTGTCATTGGCATACGATGACAGACCCATAGTGCGTGACGCAAACTTTACAATCAATCGTGGTGACATTTTTGTTATAATGGGTATGTCTGGTTCGGGGAAAAGTACGATTATGCGTTCTATGATTGGGTTGTTGCGCCCCGTGCGTGGTCATATTTTCATAGACGGCACAGATATGTGGGCGATGGACGCAGACACGCGCACAGAAATTGTTGGACGTTTTGGGATAACTTTTCAATCAGGCGCATTGTTTTCTTCTATGACCGTTGGGGAAAATGTTGCGTTGCCCATGGAATTAAAAACCGAATTGTCACCCCAAGAAATATCGGCGCGCGTGCGCGAAAAATTGAAGATTGTCGGGCTGGATGGGTGTGAAAACCTGTATCCGTCACAGATAAGCGGTGGTATGATTAAACGTGCGGCGTTGGCACGGGCATTGATAAACGAACCAAGTATTTTGTTCTTTGATGAACCATCGGCGGGTTTGGACCCGGTTCGCAGTGCGGAACTGGATAAATTGATTTTGAATATAAACAATCGGCTTGGGACCACGATTGTTATGGTCACACACGAATTACCGACCATTATGACAATCGCAACAAACGGGATATATTTGGATGCGTCAACCCGAACAATTACCGCGGCGGGCGCCCCAGATAAAATACTTAAAACAACAAAAAATCCACAGATTCTGGAATTTTTAACGCGCGGACAAAGGGGGAATAAAAATGAAACAACCAAATAAACGGGCAATCGGCGGTTTTTTAGTATTCGGTTTTTTATTGGTCTTGGGGGCGGTGCTGTTCTTTTTCGGCGGACGATTGGAACGCAATTATGTGACACCGGTATTATTCTTTGAAGGTTCGGTCAAAGGTTTGGCCGTGGGGTCAAATGTATATTTTCGCGGTGTGCCGGTTGGACGCGTTGAAAAGATTCAAATGGTTCCAACCAACGAAGATAAAATTGTTATTCCGGTATATGTTCGCATCGATCCGCGTATGACGGCAAACGGAAAAATGTCAAAGTCCCAAATGGAAAAATGGATAGCGGATATGATTGGCCACGGATTAAGGGGCAAGTTGCAAACCCAAAGTGTTTTGACCGGTCAAATGACCGTTGAATTGGATTTCTATCCAAATTATCCGCACCGGCATTTGGCGGAAAAATATGACATAAACGAAATAGAAATTCCAACTGTGCCGTCCATGTTTGACGAGATTTCGCATAACCTGGAAAAAATACCACTTTCAGATATTTCTGCAAATATGAATGGGTTATTGCAAAATCTTAACAACGATATTCCGGAACTGTTGCGGCAATCGACCGCGGCAGTTGCAAGCATAAATCGTTTGGCAAATTCGTTGTCTGGACCGGGTTCAAACACGATTGCGGACTTTAATAAAATGATACGCGATGTTAGCAATGCGGCACGTGCCGTGTCACAACTGAGCGATTATCTGGAACGTCACCCCGAGGCGTTATTAAAAGGTAAAGGAGGATACTAAAATGAAAATTAAAAATTTATTGTTGGTGGTTTTGATTCCACTTTTGACGGCGTGCAGTTTTAACAATAAAAGTGCGCCCGCACGGTTTTACGCCATAACCATACCGACCACAGACCAAGTGCGTGGCCCGGCAAAATCGACAAATGTATCGATTGAAAATGTGTCTGTGCCACAATCGGTTGACCGTCCGCAAATCGTTGTAAAACATGCGGATTCAAATATGGTGACCGTGTCGGAATTTGACAGATGGGTCGAAGGATTAAACAGTGCCCTGCCCGTTGCGATATCTGAAAATATGAACCTGTATGCGCGCAATATCAACGCAAGACCGAAACGATTTGCCGCAAATGACACAACCACAAAATATATTGTTTCCGTTGATTTTGTGCGTTTTGAAACAGAAATGGATGGCCAAATAACAATTTCCGCATGGTGGACGGTTGCGAACAATCACGGCGAAATATTGGCCCAGAAAAAGACGACTTTAACGGCACCAACCCCGGATACAGAATATGGCGAACCCAATTATGATACAATCGTTGCGGAACAGAGTAAATTGGTTGCGCGCCTGTCCTATAAAATCGCAGATTTAATCAGTGATTTGAAATGACATCATGAAAAAATTATTTCTAATTTTTATCGGTATCGTGTCATTTATATTTATGCCATTGGATGCAACATATGCCCAACGCTACAGGTTGCAAGAAACAATAAAACCGTTTTCCAATTATACCAATGGAAACAAACAGGCCAATGGTGTGTTTAAAATAATTGATACAGATACAAACAACATTTTATATTTTAAACGCACAAACCAATCTGAAATCAAAGCTACCCGGCGTGCCGGGCAAATTGATTTTGGTCCCGCCCCAATTATTCACATTGTTCAAATTGCGAATTTTGACAATCAAACAATCGAAGACATCACAAAATCATTGGGATTGATTGTTCCAAAATATGTCAAAGCGGATTCTTGGTTGGTGACAAAAAAAATTCCCGATGGCGAAACCTTGTTATCTGTGGTGATGCATAATGGATATTTAGGGGACGGCACCCGTCTAACGCATGAAGAAATAGACCAAATTATTCACGAACTTAAAATCATGCGAAACACGGGGATTAATCATACCGATTTGGACCGCAATATCGTTTTGCATCGTGAATCAGACGGGGCATTACAGGCATATATTTTAGATTTTGAAGGTGCCGGCACCCAAGACACAGATTATATAGAATCTGAATTAAACGAATTAAAAAATCGCATGTAAAATCTGCATATTTTTATAAATATTTGTTTGACACATAATATCATATTTTTCTATGATTTGTGTTGAGGAAAGCATGAGCAAGGGAAGGATATGTTTTACACTGCACGGGGAATCGAAAGAAGGTAAATCTTGTTTACTCTGGGGCTTGGTATGCGGTTTGATTTCTGTGATTTTTGGGTATATACCTTTGGGGCAATCGGTTGATTTGGCCCAGATTCAAATTACAGATAAAACAAATCCAAAAATTGCAGAACTGTATCAACAATTACAAGATAAACGCAACGAAATTTCCAACATAGAATCAAAACGCGTTGATGCGTTGACCGAAAATGCGAACGCTATGCGCGAAAACGAGAATCGTATAGAAAATCGTATATTGGGCGCGACAACAACGGCGACGACGGGAATCGGCGCAATGACGGCCGCCGCGGGTTTGGCCGAAACCCGGGCGGATGCCGACGCATTACGTGATATGCGTGCATACCTGGCCACATTCAAATGCGAATATGGTGATGGGCAAATTGTGGATTACGGTCCAAATGATGTCGCTTTGCCGGGTGGAAATGAACTGATTGAATACTATAACGAATATAAATCTTTGGCCGAAAATTTAAAAAAGACCAAGGACGCATTGGGGTTGGCTGCGGGGATTGAATCAGAACCTGTCACAGATAAAGCACAATCGGGACTTTATCAAAATGCGGCGACCGGCATAACGACCGGGGTGTACGCATCTTTGGCACGTGGAATATTGGCCCCAGACGGTGATGATGCCGCACAGATTGCCGCCGAACAAGAAAAATCCGCACAAAAACTAAAAATTGGTGCCGCCGCATTGGGTGCCGGTGTTATTGGTGGGATTATTGGAAACTATGAATTAAATAAAGACGCCCCAAAAGAACAAAGTGAACAAATCAATCAGGAATACGACGCCCAGGTCGCAACATTAACCCAAGAAACACAAACAATTGAAACAGATTTAGAAACAACCATTGCTGAAAATGCGGCGGCGGTTCAGGCATATAACGCCCAATTGGACGAACACCAACAAACCATAACTGATATTATTGCCGCACCACAAAATTGCCAAGAACTGTTTAATGACTATATTGCCCGTGTCGGCCAAATTTCACGAATCGAAAACGATACAGATGTTGTGCCAGCGACAGAATTTCCAGACTTGTTGGAACAACAGGAAAAATTAAAACAATGCACCGATTGTGCCAAAAAGGGCGGTGTATTTGATTCAATAACATTTGCATGTCCGTGCCCAGATGAAAAACCGATTGAGAAAGATGGCATATGCACCGAAAAACCGGTCGAAGTTGCACCGATTATTGAAAACCCAGAAGAAAATGTGGTGGTTTCAGAAGAAACCCCGGAAGAAACACCAGAAGAGACACCTAACCAAGATGACCCGGCAATCTGTGCGGTTGGAAAAAAACATACCGCCGGGTTTGGCATCGTGGCGGGCGAAACACGTGTCGGAGACAGGTGCACATCCGCATTGGTTCTGGACGGTGTGGTATTCAAACGCAAAAACGGGACCTGTGGTTGCAGTGCACGCGTGTGTGAAACACGGAATGGGCGCGCAGCAATCGCCAAAGGTGGCGTATGCGTATGTGACACAGACCGTGGGTATAAAGACAACCAAGGAAAATGTGTGTGTGACGAAGAAAAAGGTTATAAAAAAGACGCCAATGGCGGGTGCGTTAAAACCGGCGAAGGCACCGTCCCAAACGGTACAGTCACCCCACCCGCAGAGCCACAAAAAACATATAAATATTATAACTGTGGCGATACACGCCAGGTGCCAAACGAAATTCTAAATGCCAAGAAGTGTGAATGGGTGACAATCTTTAACAATCGCAATGTGACGCCGATTGAGGCCAATGGTCTTATGAAAGAATGGGCGTTGGAAAAATATAATGACAAAATTGAATGCGATGACAAATCACACAGGAACCAACCCGACGGCGATAATTTTCGCCAGTGTGTCAGCACCGGATCAAAAGAAAAATATTATGAATTTAAATTCAAATCATTAAGCAATGGAAATGGCGGATTTTACGATGCCCTGTGTTCAATATGGGGACTAAAAGCAAGAACAGGCGCATGTAAAGACGCAACAGAAGAGCAATGTAACGAAATATCAGTCGCTGTTAACAGAAGTTTCTTCCAGGGTGGCGGTGCCAAAATAAACACAAATAATACTTATCTCGGCTCGCGAGTTATATCAAAAAGTACAGAATGCACCATAAATGAACACCCAGTAGCAACCAGTGGCCCAATAGCCTTTGTTAACAAAAGCATCACTAAAGATGATGTGCGCACCATTGGTAATATGGACCCACTTTATTTCTATGATAAAGAATTACAAATCAGCGCTAATTCTGATGTATATAAAGCCATAATGAAATACCTATTCACTGATTTGCGTTTACCTGTTCATGAATTTTCTTGCGGCGCGGCGTTTGTTGACAACACAATGTATTACAATGTTTCACGTAGCGAATATAACGAGATTCAAGAGAAAATTAGCAAATGTCAACAAGCTGCGCAAGCGTACAGTGGCGGAGGCGAACATGCCGCAGCGGGCATGGGTGGCGCGATGCTCAGTTGCAACAAACAATATCCGTTAGATAGTAGGTCTGGCGACTTGCTTACATGCACATATGATAGTAAACCCATCGATTTCTTGTTCAAAAAGTTGGATGCGCGATGGAATAAAAAATCAACTGGGGGATATCAAAACCTGTGGTGTCTAAATGAAGGCGGCACATTTAGTGGAAAAAGTTGCGCGTTGGCCGACAAACAAAAATGCGATGATTTTCAAAGACGTTTCTTGCAACAATATCCAAATTCCAAAGGAATGAAATGGGATGACGAATTGGGGTGCATATTGAAAGACGCAAAAGAAGTTCATACCGTACGCAAGGTTGCCGAAACAACCGGTTTCGTGGCAGTGACATTGGTGACCGCGGTGGCGGGCGGACCAATTGTATGGGGGCTGTCCGCGGTCGAGGCCACCGCGTTGGTAACCGAAGCCGTCACCGAAGACGCTTTGAATGATTGGTCAACCAAATTTATTACCGCCGCGGCCCGATGCCCAGATAATGATGCCGCGTGCGCCAACAGGGTTTTGAAAGAACACATTGCCCGTATTATCAAGGGTTCCAAACACTTTACCGAAACCCAAGGCCGGGCCATTGCGCGCCAAACCGAACGATTGATGGGAATGTTGCCGGTGGAAACATTGAATGGCATAGATGACAAGGGACATATTGATTTGCAAAATGGCAAGGACAGGGACACGGTTCTGGAAAATTCAATTTTGAATTACTATGGAACCAAATTGACCAGTGATGAAAAGGCTTTGCTGGCCGCAAAAACAGTTTCCACGGTTTTGACATTTGCAACATTGGCCGGCGCGGGGGTTATGGCGGGTCTGCGTCAGGCGGTAAAACGCAACTGGATAAAACTTTCACCCGAACGTCAATTGCGATGGGTTGAAAAATGGAAAATCCTTAGACCCGATGATGTTGCTGCCTTGGCCCCAAGGGCAACCGATGATGCCGGGTCTGTGGCACGTGCCATGACACGGGCCGAAGGAAAACGCGCACAAGAAATTGAGGCACGAATTGCCGAACTTGAATCTAAAACGAACCGCACCGCCGCCGAGGCCGCTGAATTAAAACAATTGCATGCCGAGAGAAGTCGTTTAATAAATCAGGTTGGTGCCAAAGATGCGGATGAATTAGCGACTTTGTCACGGGCGGCGTATAAACCGGAAATCGAGGCCGCACAAACAGAATATCAAAAACTGTTAAAAGAACGCGAAGCATTGGCAAATCGTATTGGAACAGACAGAGCCCCCGGCAAAGTTGAACTACAAGACATAGACCGTCGCATTGCCGCCCAGGAACAAAGGTTAAAAGAACTGGGGGTCGAGGTTGAACCAGTTGAACCATTGTGGAAGGCTGGCGCATCCGGGGTTGACGATGCCGCACGCGGTGTAGTAAATGCTTCTGATGCCGCGAAACAATCATTGGTACAAATGGGATTCAAAGAATATAAAGATGGGGTATATTTGCGTTCTTATACCCCCGGTGAATTGATTGGTCAAAAACCCGCCGGCGTTAGAGAAATTCGGGTAAATATAGATGGAACAACAAACGGTCGTGAAATGTTGGCTGCTATAACTGATGAAGATGCCGCAAGAATGGGATTAAAATGGTCAGACAGTGCAAATGATTTTGTACGTTCATTCAATTCGCAAAGTTCTTATAATATTAGTAAACTAAACGGGTTCATTGCATCAAAGAAACCCATAACAACAATAAATGGGGTTCCTGTACGTATTACAGATTTTGGTGCACGCAGTGGACGACCAATTGTTATGGTTGAAATAAATGGTCGCAAATTACCGTTTTACATATCGACCGGCACCGCCGGGAAAATGAAAGTTCCAACGGGCAAATGGGAATTTTTTGCAGGAATTGACAATAGCGGATGGTTTCGCAAAGGTTCAATTGAAGATATTGTAAACCATTATAATTCACCGGAATTAAGACAAATTGCAAACGCACTGGATTCATCCATAGGTGACGTTCGTAACACAGAATACGTTTTACACAATTATGTACGCACATACCAAAACGGACAAGGCACGGTCGCAGCGATTGATAATATACCAAGTATTACCGACAATGTGGTAAATGGCGGATTAAAACATGATAACTTTTTTGAAAACACCTATGAAGTAAAAGAATGGTTATCACAACAACGTGCAGTAACACCAACCGCGACACCGACACCGGCGCCCGCCGGACGTGGTGTGACAAATACCGCAACAAATACAAGCACTGGAAATATTGCGGCTTTGCGGCAACAGGCCAGTAAGAATTTTGATACATATTTGGCAGAAGCAAGAAATAGCTCAAACGGTAAAAGTGTTCATATGATACCTAAAAGCCGTTTAAATGATGCAAGTTGGAATTTAGTAAACGAATCGTTAGCACGTGAGAATGTACAACTGGTAGACGTTGTACAGGATGGTGAACATTATATGCAATTTAGACGTGCTGATGCTATTGATGATGTCGCAGACTTCGGGCGCAAAACGACGAATAGTGCCGATGATATTGTCGAACTTGTACCAGACATCTTTGATGCACACAACTTACGTGTATCAGATGGTTCAGGGCGATTATATGTCAGAAATTCGGCAAAAGAAATGCTTGGTCGCCAAGTAAGTAGTTCTGATGCAGCATCCGAAGTAGCTGATTTGTATAATACTATTAGGCGAGGAATCCCATATCAAGTCAATGACGCCAAGGTGTCTAGTGCCATACGTGCAATGGAAAATCCTGTTAATCCTGCCATTTCATACAAAGCTCCAACTAGTGGATACCCTTGGCATGTTCACAAGTACGGCAGAAGTGGTAATACTCATGCTTCATATCACGTATCGTTAAATGTACAAGTTGATGGAGATGTTATCAGAAAATTAGATGATTTAATTGCGAAAGATCAAGGAAGACATATTATTGATTTTAAAATTCCACCCGTAGGGGATAACAGATGGAAATACATGGCCGACCCAATAAGTATTTATATGCACAGCACGAGCCCAGAAATAGAACGCGCCATAGCAGAAATTGCGCGTCCATACGTTCGCACATCTTCAGATATAGGACTATTAGGCAGAAAAATTGATAACGGTGTTGCAATAGCATATGAAACATCGGATTTAAGAACAGATATTGTACAAAATATAATAAATCAAATAGCACGAAAAGATGCTGGGGTAGCGGCAAGTTTAAACAGACGCTATTCTGTTGGCCAAACCGAAGCATTACGTGTATGGGCGAGTGATTTCTTGGGTTACGAAATTAAACCTGTTATCCCATAAAAAATCCCCATTTCTGGGGATTTGGGTGTTCACGACCTTTACATCAAGTTGTCCGTGGTGGCACAAAACATCCAACCAATCGGGGTTATCCGACCAATTTTTTCCATAAACTGGGCTTTTTGCCCGGCTGTTTTTGACGTTTGCGCGCGCGACGCGGGGCGTTCATAGTCGTCTTTTTTGCCTCGGTATGTTGCGCGTTTTTCTTTTTTGCATCCGTGGATGGCGCATTGGCCATCAGCAAATCGTCGGTTTTATTCTGTTCCGGCGCGACGCGTTGGATTGAATATTGGTCAATGTTCATCAAACTGTCGTCGCCAACGATAACGATTTCCGTTCCAAATTCATTTTCCATCGCACTTAATTCACTGCGTTTATGGTTCAGTATATAAATTGCAATATCGGTCGGTACGGTCATAATTATCTTTTGCGCCGCCTTGGCCAGTAATTTTTCCTGAAGATGGCGGAACAGTATAATAGATGCCGTTTGAATACTGGGCACTACGCCGGCCCCCATACAATGCGGACATGGCACGTATGAAGATTCAATAAAACTGCTGCGCAATCTTTGACGCGACAACATCAAAACCCCAAAAGCATTGATTTTTGCAACCTGGGTCCGGGCGCGGTCGTGTTTCATAACTTCGCGCATTTTCATTTCTAATTTGCGGTTGTTGCGTTCTTCTTCCATATCGATAAAGTCAATCGCAACAATGCCCGCCAAATCGCGCAAACGTAATTGCAGGGCGATTTCTTCGGCGGCCTCAAGATTAGTATTCAACGCCGTTTGTTCTATATCTTTTTCTTTAATCGCGCGTGAAGAATTCACGTCAATTGTCACCATTGCCTCGGTCTGGTTTATAACCAGTGACCCGCCAGACGGCAATTGAACATACGGACCGTGCAGACCCTCCAATTGTTTTTCAACGCCGGCCTTGGTCATCAATGGTACCGCGGCATCTTTGTACAAAACCAATTGTTTGCGTGGTGCGCGGCCATACATTTGTTGAAAATATGTCTTGGCGGCATCATATGCCTCTTCGCCCTGGATAGTCAAAACATCATCTTTGGACGAAAGGAAATCGCGAACCACGCGGCGAAGCAAAGAATCTTCGGTATGAATTGTCACCGGCGCAACCGATTCCAATGTGGTTTTGCGAATTTCGTTCCAAAGGTTGACCAGGTAATCATAGTCCGCAGAAATGTCCGCCGCCGTTGCACCAAACGCCGCCGTACGCAGAACGACAGTCATACCCTTGGGGATTTTCAAAGTGTGCAGAATTTCGCGCAGGCGCGCACGTTCGGCCCGGTCGGAAATCTTTTTAGAAATACCATAACTGTTGCGTTTGCGGGAATTCGGCATCAAAACCGCAAAGCGACCCGCCAACGACAGATATGTCGTCATAGACGCGCCCTTTTGCCCGCGTTCTTCTTTGACGCCCTGGACCAGCAGGATTTGCTTTGGTTTTATAACGTCCTGGATTTTAAATTCGCGTGCGCGTTTGGCGAATTCTTTGTTATCTTCGCCGGCACTGCGGTCATCATAGTCGGCGACTTCATCAACCTCGTCATCGGGGTCGTCGTCGTCGTCAACAATGTTGGCATGCGCCAATTCCAATAATTTCTTTTTCTGTTCGGGGGTGACCTGGTAATAATCAGGATGGATTTCCGAAAACGGCAAGAATCCATTTTTGCCCGTACCATAATCAACAAACGCGGCCTGGAGTGACGGTTCAACCCTTATTACCTTGGCCAGATAAATGTTCCCTTTTATCTGGGGCTTGGTGGTTGTTTCAACGTCAAAATCCGACACGCGATTATTTGTGGAGTCTACGACAACAACGCGCGTTTCCTCCGGGTGGACTGCATCCACATATATCTTTTTTGACATCAAATAATCCTTTTGTGTTATACACGTATTTATGGGCAATAATCCGTCCCCATGGGGCGTCCAAGCCCATGCCAAGGGAAAATATCACGATACCAAAAAATACCAATCGGATTAAAGAAACAAGTGATAAAATAAACACCGCCATAACCCCATTATTATACGTTGGGTTTTAGTCTAACAAAACAAAGTGCAATTCGCAAGGTATTTTATTCGTTATCGCTTTTATTCTTAGAAATGCGCGGAAAATGCGGCATATATTCCTTGGCTTCGGCCAACCAACGGCGCATACGCGCGCGCAGCCACCGTTCATATATAAAGAATAATCCGCCAACACCGATAAGTGGCAAAACATAGTAAATTATACGGTACGCCAATAATGCACCAAAAACACTGGCCTTGTCTGCACCTTCGGGCAGTGCCAGCAAGAAAACACTTTCGAACACGCCGATGCCGCCGGGAACCTGGCTGAACACGCCCGTGGTTTGCGCCACCACAAACAGCCCGATAAATGTTCCAAACGGAATATGCACAAACGGCGCCAAACAAAAATAAAGGACCAAACCCGCCAAAACACTGTCCGCCATGCCCAGCAACGTTTGCAAAAACGCCATTTTGGTGGATGGAACGTCAAATCGCAACTGGCCAATTTTCACGCTTTTGTTACGAAAAACGATTGTTATCGCGAAATACGCCAATAACGCCGCAAGGCAGAATATGAATAATGTATTCAGCCCTACACTAACGCCGACCGATTCGGCAAAAATATCATGTGGTATAAGGAAATAACCAACCACCGCAATCGCCGTTGCACCCAAAAAGTACGTAAATCCGTTGATTGTGACGATTTTCACAATATCGCCACCGCGAATGCGCCAACGGGTATAAAGCCGATACCGAATCGCCCCGCCGGACACCACCGCGTGACCGGCATTATTGCTTATTGCGAATCCCAACATACCCGCCAACATCCATTTCCACCAAGAAACTTTATCGCCGGCACCAACATATTTTAATGCCAAAAAATCGTAAAGCGCCAACGCCACATAGCCTGCCAAACATGCAACCGCCGCCAAAACCAAATTTATCATTGGTATGTTCAACAATGCATGCGCAATATCAATCAGGGAATAATGACGCAATTGCCACCAGAGCATTCCCACCGCCAAACAAAAGAAAACTATGCCGGAATATCCCAATAATTTCTTAAATGCTTTTTTTGATGACATAAAAAACCTTCTTGCGATTGCGAATGATAACACCACGGAAAATAAAAAGCAAGCGAGTGTTAGTGATTATCCGCTTTTACTTCGCTGCGCCGAGACAGGGTGTAAATGAATTATTCTCGTCATCCGCCTTCGCGCGTTGCGCTTCGGTGGACAGGCCCCGGCGCATCGGGCCCCGCAAAAATGCCCTGCATTTTTGTGGGTAGTGGCCGGTGGCGGGGTAGTTGCAAGTTCTCCTCCTCCGGAGGAGTACGGTGTGGAACACCGGGAGGCGGGGGTGTTTGTCGCGCATTGCGCCCGTTTTTTATCGTCATCCCGTGCTTGACACGGGATCTCTTTGTTATCAGGCGAGACTGAAGAGGTCCCGACTTTCGTCGGGATGACGGCGGAAATCCGCCGGTTTTTGTGTGCAAGGTGGTCATAAAAAAGGTACCTTTTTGTTACACTATTTTTATAGGAAACAAAGAGGGAAATTATGAGCAAAAAATTATTATTCGGTGCGATTGCATCCGTTTTAACAATCAACGCATATGCGGTATCGTCCACCGTCACTTCAAAACAATATGTTGATACCACGCGCCAGGCAACTATACCGGCATCCGGTACGAACAGTGAAACACCGGGTGAAACCGTTGTAACATATACATCCACCGCCGGAACGATTGGTGAACGCGGGATTTATGAAGGAAACCTTTATAATAAACTGACGGATGCGAATAAATTGGTGACGGCGGATGTCGCGTATCGCGCAGGAAAATGCGTGTATAATTCGATACCAAATATATATTGTACGGAATATGATTCCAATAATAACTGTTTATTGATGGGAGTGGCTGAACCATCGTATAGTTGTGATGAACCGTGGAATGCACATTGTACAACCGATGCGGATTGCGGTTCCGGCCACGTTTGCGACAATCACGAATGCATGGCTGTTGCTGAAGCAAACCCTATAATAAACTAAACAAACCGCCCGGATGGGCGGTTTGTTTAGTTTGTATGTGATAATGCGGGATTTTGCATCTTGGATTGGCGCCAAACCATATCGTCATATAATGCACCGATATACTGAATCAAACGGCCATCCATTTGCCCCATAATCGGGCGCAATATATAATCAGGACGCAAATCACAATCCAAAAAGTCTTCTATATTACACGTGTTTGTGTGCCGTACCGCCGCATCGTTCGGCATGGTGGCACGTGCCGCCGCAATTTCAAAATTATTTTTTGGCGGCAAAAACCACGCAATTTTATAAACATACGATGAATCCAACCCGTGCATATTAAACCAATCTATCATTTGGCGCACATATTGCGGTTCAATGACATCGTATGTGAAATTCCGCCCAAGGTTCTTGATAACCTCGCTTTCCGGAACGCCGTACAGCCATTTTTTGTCGCCCGGTTTCCAAAAATCACGATTCACCCATAACCGTGTCACCAATGGGGTGTTATAAAAATATTCTTCATCACGGAAATAATATTCTCTGGTCTCGACTTCGCCGGGGCGCATATCACGCGTTGTGGCGGATTTCAGGTTGTAAAACAAACCATCCGGCAAAGTGTTCTTGATAAAATACGTTTTGCCCGAACCCGAAAGCCCCGTACAGAATAAAATCGTGTTTTTCATTTTTGCCCCCTTTGGTTGTTAAAAAAGGGGCGTCAAAAACTCCCCCCTTGGTTTAATCTTCCAAGAAACTGCGCAATTTGCGTGCCCGCGTTGGGTGCTTTAATTTGTTCAGTGCCTTTTGTTCAATCTGGCGGATACGTTCACGCGTGACGCCGATATATTCACCAACCTCTTCCAGCGTGCTGGTCTTGTTCGTACTCATACCAAAACGTTGACGCAGAACGGTTTCTTCCTTGGGATCCAATTCGGAAAGAATTTGCGTGACAATTTTCCGCAGGTTCTTTTGTGCCGCCGATGTGAACGGATTTTTCGCCGTTTCATCCGCAATGATTTCCATACGTGAACTGTCGTCTTCGGTGCCAACGGGTGCCTCTAACGATATTGGTTTAAGATTCACCTTCATTGCCTTGTGAATCTTGTCCACCGGCAGATATATAATCTTGGACAATTCTTCGGCGGTCGGTTGGCGTCCATATTTATGCATAAATTGACGCGATGCGCGTTGGATTTTATGTATATTATCTATCATATGCACCGGGATACGAATTGTGCGTGCCTGGTCTGCGATGCTGCGCAGGATGGCCTGTTGTATCCAATTTGTGGCATATGTTGAAAATTTATTTCCCAAACGATAGTCAAATTTATCAACCGCCTTCATCAAACCGATATTGCCGTCTTGAACCAAATCGGAAAAGTCCAATCCCAGACCGCGGTTGCTGCTTTTCTTGGCAAATTTGATAACAAGGCGCAAATTCGCCTCAATCATTTCGCGCTTTGCACGGGCGGCCTCGGCCTGGCCACGGCGAACCAATTCCACGACCTTTTTATATTCGCCCGTGGGTTGACCTGTTTCGGCCGCAATTGCCGTAATGTCTTCTTGAATTTTCGTGATATCCGCACCATGCTTTTTGGCGAAATTCACCCAAACATTGCTCTTGTGTTTAAGCAATTTTTTAACCCAATTGCGGTTTAATTCGTTGCCCGTATATTCCGCCAAGAAATCTTCGCGTTTAATCTTGTTCGCCATGGCAAGACGCAACAATTTACCCTCTAACCCCATCAGTAATTGGTCGCGCTGGGTCAATTTTTCCATAATTTCCGCGATACGGTCGTCGTTCATACGAATCTTGCTTACGTGTTCAAACAGCGTCAGGCGCATCTTGTTATATTTTTCTTCCAATGCGTTGTCCGGTTTAGAAGATGTCAGTAAGTTTTCCAAACGCATCGCCTGCAATTTCTGCATACTGTTGAATGTGCGTTTAATTTTTGCGAACAAATCCAGCACCATCGGCATCAAAGCCTCCTCCATCACCGGAATTGGTACGCCGGATGTACCGCGTGGCGTGTCTTCTTTTTTGTCGCCGTCTTCATCGTCCAAAACATCATCGTCGTCTTCATCGTCATCGTCGCCAACGCTTTCTTCCAAATCGTCCAAATCGTCATCGTCCAAATCATCGACCTGGTCAACGCCTTTGGATTTCAATGTTTCAGAAATCGCCGCCAAAGATTTTTGCTCGGCATCCGATGAATACATTGCCTCAAGGTTCACAATGTACCGCAAACGAATATCTTCGTTTAACAATTGTTGGTACCAATCGAGCATTGCCTGAATTGTCATGGGACTTTCGCACAGGCCATATACCATAAGCCGGGATGCGGCCTCGATACGTTGGGCAATTGCAACTTCGCCTGCGGCGGTCAATAATTGCACCATACCAATTTGTTTCAAATATGATTGTACAGAATCTTGGACACCAAGGACCAATGTGCCGGTTTGACTGCGTTCCAATTGTTTGGCGTAATGTTCATAATCTTCGTCATTGACGTCAACCTGTTCGGCGTCCGCATTCAGCAAATTGCGGTATTTTTCCGCGTTTTCATCGGCGTCTTCGTTATAATATTTTTCCATATCTTTGGAAAAATTATCGGTTTCAATGAATTCCAGGCCCAAATCTTGGCGAAAGAATTCTTGGACTTCGGCGTGTTCTTCGTCCGGAATTTCATCGGCATCAACCGCGGCATTAAAATCCATCTGGGACAGATAGCCGTTTTCCAATGACGAAGTTGCCAATTTTTGCAGGTTTTCCGGTAATGAATCCACCAATAATTTGGTTGCGTTATCAAGTTTTTTGGACATCAAACACCCCATGCTTTATGGTTTGATAAATTATTTCTTTTTGCCCTTGGACGCCTTGTCCGCCGCGCGTGCCGCCTTGGCCACCGCGTCATGCAACGCAGATTCCGACAACAATCCCAAAACTATCGGGCTTTGAATTTGAATTTCCGTATAATTCTTGTGCGTTTTGTTGCGAACAGATGCGACCGTAGGATTGGTACTGCGCATCAAACGGGCGATTTGGCCATCCGACAATTCCGGACAATTTTTCAAAATCCAAAGTATCCCGCCCAAACGGTTTTGACGGTGCAATTTCGGCGTATAACCCACACCCCGTTTGTTTTGCGCGTTTTGGGCGCGAACAATGTTTTCACGCAGTGTCAGGCGCGCAGACGGGTCGGCTTCACAATTCTTGATATCTTCACGGGTCAATTGACCGTTCAAAATTGGGTCCAGACCTTGAATCTTTTGGGTTTCGGCGTCCGCAATATTTTTAACCTCTAATTCATGCAGACCGCAGAATTCGCCGATTTGTTCGAATGTCAAAGCCGTGTTTTCAATCAACCACAGTGCAGTGGATTTAGGCATATATGGGTAATTCATAAAAAATCCTCTTGTTCGCTGTGGCTAAATATAACACAAAAACAATCATATTCAAGCGGTTTTTGTAAAATATTTATCCTTTTTTCACCAATTTGAATCCGCCGGGAATATCCATAACCCTCCAACCCGCCGCATCTATCTTGGCCCGCAATTCATCCGCGGTTGCAAAATCACGATTTTTCTTGGCATCCGCACGCGCATCCGCCAATTTTTGAACATCCGCCGGTGCCGTTTCTGATTCCGCCGCGCGCAATTTATTTGCACGGTCCATCAATTGCAACCCCAATAAATCATCAATAAAATTGACCAGTGACAATTTTGTTGCCGGATTTATATCCGCGCTTTTCAACAAATCCTGGACCGCTGCCAATGTTTCCGATGTTTTAAGGTTATCAGAAATCGGGGTCAAAATTTTATCGTGCCATTCGTTATACAAATCTTGATTCACCGGTGCTTTATCGTCCACAGCCATTAAATCCGCCACTTTACGAACCATATTTTTATAGCCCGCCGCCGCCGCATCCAACGATTCAAACGAAAATTCCATTGGTTGACGATAGTGTCCCGTCAGCAACAAATACCTAAATGCCATCGGGTCATAGCCTTTGTCAATAAGGCCACGCACGGTAAAGAAAGAACCCGAAGACTTCGCCATTTTTCCTTCACGCAACATCAGCCACGCCCAATGCACCCAATAATGCACCCAAGGCGCACCCACAATTGGTTCAGATTGCGCAATTTCATTGGTATGATGAACCTTGATATGTTCTTGACCACCACTGTGAATATCAAAATGATCACCAAGGTATTTCATACTCATCGCACTGCATTCAAGGTGCCATCCCGGAAATCCCACGCCCCATGGGCTGTCCCATTCCATTTGACGTTTGACATCTTTTGGTGAAAATTTCCACAACGCAAAGTCGGTAATATTACGCTTGTTATTATTTTCAATACGCGCACCTCCACGCAATTCAGATAAATTCTGGCCACCCAGTTTGCCATAATCCGGCAATTTTGATGTATCATAATAAATTCCATCGTTTGGGATTTCATATGTATAGCCCAACTTTTCTAATTTTTGAATCAGTTCAATTTGTTCTTTGATATGATCAGTCGCACGTGGTGTATGCGTTGGTCGCATAATGTTTAATAAATCCATATCGCCAAGGCAACTTTTTATGTATTTATTTGCCACATCCCAAACCGACAGGTTTTCACGTGCGGCGCCCTTTTCCATTTTATCTTCGCCGGTGTCTTCATCACTGGTAAGGTGCCCAACATCCGTAAAATTCATAACATGATTCACCGTGTACCCATTTGCCAAAAACATACGTTTCATCATATCACTGTTGAAAAATGTGCGCATATTACCCAAATGTTGATCCCAATAAACAGTTGGACCGCAATTATATATACCAACATGATTTGGTGTAATTGATTTGAAATCTTCCACTTTGCGGGTCATTGTATTATAAAGTCTTATTTGCATGATAAAATCCTTGTATATTTGTGTTGGTTATAATAACAAAATCATATGAAATACGCAAACGATATGTTCGCATCTGAAACATTTTAACAACACCAGTAAAAATTTATAAAACGAGCTGTCATAACATAATTATTGTTTCAAATTTTGATGCAAAAGTCAATTTAATTTTCGTCTTGTTCGCTTGCACGCGGGTGGCAATGTTCATAAATATCCATAATTTCCGCCATATTTACCTTGGTATATAATTGCGTTGTGGAAAGTGATGAATGTCCCAATAATTCCTGCAGACTGCGTAAATCTGCGCCGTCCGCCAATAATGCCGTTGCAAATGTATGACGCAACGCGTGCGGTGTCACATAATCCGGCAATTGCAGGTAGTGCCGCAATTTTTCAATAACCTTTTCCGCCATACGCGCCGACATAGGCAGCCCGCGAACACTGCGGAACAATTCATCGTTTGGTTCATTTCCAAACGGGCGCAAATCGGTGTATTTTCTTATTGCCGTATATACCGCGGGCAGGACGGGAACAATGCGTTCTTTGGAACCCTTGCCCATTATTCGCAGGGATTCCGGCGCACCGGCGATATCTGCGTTTTTTAACGCCAATGCCTCGGATATACGCAGGCCGCACCCGAACAACAACGTCACCAATGCCCAATCGCGCGCCGCAATCCACGGTTCATCGTTATCTATGACACCGATTGCGCCACGCATATCGGCAACGTCGGCCGCATCAATTGCCTTGGACAATTTTTTGGGCACGCGCGGCGAAGATATTAAACCAATCGCATCGTTTTTTATATCATAATTTTTACCGATATATTTATAAAACCCGCGCAAAGACGACAACGCGCGTGCCGTAGATTTGAACGATAAATTGCGCCGTTGACGATCCGCCAACCAAGAACGGAAACAAATTGTGTCTGCGCGCGCCATGTCGCGAATATGGACATCGCCATCATTAAACCGCGCATAGAATTTGATAAAATCATCGATGTCCGTACCATACGCCAACGCGGTGTGGTTCGAATAATTTCGCGTCTTGATTAAATAGTTCGTAAATTCATCGATGATTTCTTGCATTGTTACCTTATTTCAAATATTGCGGACACGTTCACAGAAACCTCGGTATCTTTGCCGGTAATTGCGCCACCGGCATAAGATGCGTCTGCGGTTGCCATTTCCATTTTCGCCATACGGAAATTTGCGGCCGGACTAACACTGTATCCACCACCCGAACCATATGATACCGCCAATAATTTACCGACCCGGCGTCCCGCACCCGCCGCCAATGCGTCCGCACGCGAACGCGCATTTTCAACCGCGTCCCCCAGGCACGATTCCAAAATCGGCTTTAAGGTTTCGGCGGATGTGAACATACGCAGGTTTGTGACGAATACATCCGGTTGCCCCGCGAATTGGGTCAGGACTTTTTCAATTGTATCGATATTTGATGCGGAAACATCCAACGCGATTGTTGTTTCAATGCCAACAAAATCAGATTTGTGTGTTGTCGGGTTCCATTCATTCTTTTCATAAGAATTGAATTCACTGGTTTGCACCTTGACATCCAATGTTTTCAAATATTCGTTTATGGCGGCAACCTTGGTCGATGCGGTTTTCATAGATTTTGCCGCACTTTTATCCGTGACACTGACGCGAATGGTGATTGCGGTCCGGTCCTTGGGCGCAGATGTTAAACATTCGCCACCCACAGAAATCGTCCGTGGTTCGGCCAAACGATTTACCGCGCCCCAGCCCAAAACCAACACGCACAGCGCGCATGCGATGATACCAATTGTTTTGTTGTTCATTTGCTCTCTCCTTTGGTTTAATTATTTTTTTATTCCCAGCATTACGTGGCGCACGCGCGACATTGTTTTATCCGCAATTTTACGCGCAACATTCGCGCCATTTTCCAATGCCGCATCCAATTCCGCGCGATGCGTCATCAGGTATTCATAACGTTCACGCATGGGTGCCAATACAGAATCCAATTTTTCAAACAATATTTTCTTGGCATCGCCATATCCCATGCCACCCGCACGGAATTTTTCGGCAAAATCGGCATTTTCCGCCGCGGTTGCAAAATGACGATACAGCATATATATCGTGGACACATCCGGGTCTTTGGGTTCGGCGGGTGTTTTGCTGTCCGTGATAATGCGCATCACCCGTTTCTTTAATTCTGCGCCCGATGCCATAAGTGGGATGACATTATCATAAGATTTACTCATTTTCCGGCCATCCAATCCCGGAATAATCCCGGCATCCGGCATAATTTGTGGTTCCGGCAATTTGAACACATTACCATAGATTGTATTAAAATGCCCCGCAATATCACGTGCGAATTCTACATGCTGTTTCTGGTCAGCGCCAACGGGAACAATGTCCGCGCCGTAAAGCAATATGTCGGCCGCCATCAAAATAGGATACGTGTACAGACCCATATTCACGCCAAAATCGGCATCGTTGCCGGCGGCGGTGTTGCGGTCGATGGCGGCCTTGTACGAATGGGCGCGGTCCATCAAACCCTTGGGCGTGACGTTGGTCAACATAGTGGACAATTCACAAACAGCCGCCACATCCGATTGGCGGAACATCAACACGTTATCCATATTAAACCCAATTGACATAATAATCGCGGCAATTTCATAGGTGTGTTCACGCACCGCGGCGGCATCGCGCATCATATTCAGCGCGTGCAGGTCCGCAATAAACATAACCGTCTTGTGTTCGCGTGAAATATCGCGCATTTGCGACAGCATTCCAATATAGTTGCCCAAATGAACGGTTCCCGTGGGTTTAATACCCGACAAAAAAATTTTATTATCATCCATATTACAATCTTTTGTTTGTGTTTGGTTTATTATACACCGTTTGTTTTGGAAAGCAAAGGGAAAACCACCCCAAAAAATTTCATTTTTCGGGGGCCCCGGAATGTGAAGGAAACTACCCCGTCACGCATTCGCGTGCCACCCCTTCACAAGGTGAAGGGGAATAGAAAATCCGCCCGTTCGGGCGGATTGATACGAAATTGCATCAAATCTATTAACGAGAATAGAATTCGACGACCAATTCTGGGAACATTTGAACCGGATACGGAACATCCGCAAATGACGGAACACGTGTATATGTTGCGACAAAATTCGCAGAATCAACGTTGATATAGTCCGGCGTATTGCGTTCGCCCGATTCCAGTGCCAAAACGACCAACGGCATTTGTTTTGCTTTCTCGCCAACGGTGATAACATCGCCCGGTTTAACCTGGTAAGAGGCAATTTTAACACGTTTATCATTGACGTAAATGTGACCGTGGCTGACCAATTGGCGGGCCGAGAAAACGGTTGGTGCAAATTTTGCACGATATACAACCGCATCCAACCGGCGTTCCAACAAGCCAATCAAGTTATCGGGGGTGTCGCCCTTCATATTGTCGGCCTCCAAATAATACGCACGGAACTTCTTTTCACCGATGTTGCCATAGTATCCTTTCAGGGTCTGTTTTGCACGCATCTGTTTTGCGTAATCGGTCATATTACCGCCACGCGAAGTTGGTCCATGCTGACCGGGTTTGTATTTACGTTTGTTAAACGGAGATTTAGCCTGACCCCACAGGTTCACACCCAAACGGCGGCCAATCTTTAATTTACGGGTATTACGTTTTGCCCCATCTCTTGCCATAATTTTATCCTTTTGGTTTTTTATTGTGCCGGACATTTGACAGGAACCTTATCGACCGCGGGACCAAAACGCACCGCGACTTAATCAGTCCTGATATTACCCAGCGGACGACATCCTATACCATTTATTTTGAAAAATCAAGGAAAAATATGCCTTTTCATTATTTGTCTATCGCGCGGTAAAACATATTTATTGGTATTATCAAAACCGCAATGCACACAACCGCCAACCATTGGGTCGGGGTCAATGGCGCCAAATGCAATGCCGCGCCCCCAAATGTCACACTTAGGTATGTTCCGGCAAACACAAACAATGCAACAAATATAAACATTGGGTTCGATTTCAAATGCCAGAATATATTATACCCCGGCACGCGCACCACGAATCCGTTCAGCATTGCCATTATTACCAAAACCGCAAATCGCGCCGACATGGCCGTTGTCGGCCCACCAAACACACCCGAAATCGGTGGTAATATGGTCAATGTTAAAATAAACACACCCGCAACCGTTGTCCAAATTATCGACTTGGCCGTTTGCCATGTAATCAGTGGTGCATTTTTGCCGTGAACCCGTTCGCGCATATATTCGGGCCGTGGGGCCTCGCCCCCGAATGCCAAGGAATTCAAACTGTCGATAATAATATTTATTATCAAAATCTGGACCGCCATTATCGCATCGACCCCCAAAAACAGCGGAAACAATATGCTGACCGCAACCAAAGTGAAATTTATCGGCAATTGAAACCGCAAAAAGTTCACAACATTATGCATAAACGTGCGACCCATTAAAATACTGTTGGCAATAGATATAAAGTTGTTGTCTACGATTATGATGTCACTTGCGCCCTTGCATACATCGGTGCTGTCGCCCATGGCAAAGGCGACATCTGCGGCCTTTAACGCGGGCGCATCATTTGTACCATCGCCACACATACCAATACTTATGCCCAAAGTGCGTGCCAATTCAACAACACGCAGTTTGGTTTGGGGTGTGGCGCGTGCAATTACCGATATCTTTGGCAAAATACACCGGGCACGCGCATTTGGTAAAAAATCGAATTCTGTTGCAGTTATGGCAATGTCTTTATCATCTGTGATAATGCCGCTGTCGCGTGCGATAACGCGTGCAGTATCCAAATTATCACCGGTTATCATCATAACACGAACGCCCGATTCACGCAGTGCATCAACAACCTCAACAACGCCGGGGCGAACCTCGTCCCGCATAATGGACAACGCGACGAATACCAAATTGTCCGGAACGCCCGCACCCGAAATCGCACCGTCATAGTATGCGGTCGCAATTACACGCATTGCGCGCCGGGCATTTGTGACCATTAAACGCCGCACCCGCGCGCGCCGCATAGAACGCACCACGCCATTCGCGTCAATATACCGCGTGGCGTGCGCAAGAATAATTTCCGGTGCCGCCATAACGTACGTGCGCACGCCATTTGATGAACGCACGGTTGTGGCAGAAAATTTATGCACACTGGTAAACGGAATTTTGGCAATAACTTGGTGTGCACGTTTAATTGCGGCCACGCGGCGTGCGGTAAAATTCAGTGCGCCGAAAAGTGCGCGTTCGGTGCTGTTGCCGCCAACAATATTACCATTCACATCCAACATTGCACGTCCATTTAATACGATATTGTTCGCAATTTCCAATGTTGCCCCGGACGATTTCACCGTAAATCCAACATTCGTACCGTCCCCAAGGTAATTCGCAATGGGCTGCATCCGGCCAAAGGTTATGGTGCCTGTCTTGTCAGTACAGAGCAGTTGAATATTGCCGGCCTCGGGAATTTTATGCGGATTCTTGGCCAGCAGGTTTGCACGCGTCATTTTATGGGCATTCTGGCTGGTAATGATTCCTATGATAAAAGGCAATCCCTCGGGCACGGCGGCAACGAAGATGGTCAACGCCAATGTCACAGACGAAACCACAATATAGACGGTTGCACCCGCATCACCAAAACCCGCACGCACGAAAAGCAAAATCATAACAAACAACGCAACCGATACCGCACAAATTGCGCCGATTTTGCCGATAATGCCGGCCAAACGATCCAATTGTAATTGCAATGTGGTTTTGACTTCGTGCACTTCGCCCAGTGTTTTTAATATTTTGGCGTTTTCGGTTTGCATCCCCACGCGCGTGACACGCATTACGCCACCGCCACCGTGAACCGTTGTGCCGGCAAACAGATGATTTGAATCGACATAATCTTCTGCGGTAATCGGGGCATCGAAATCATACCGGAAATTTGGTGTTGGGGATTTATGAACCTCTTCGCTTTCGCCATTCAAGACGGAATTATTGACCTCTAAGTGGCCCGAAACGATATATCCATCTGCGGGAATGGTTTCGCCGGCCTGGATCAAGACAATATCATCGACAACAATTTCTGTACTGTCCACGTTCCGCACGCGCCCATCACGCATAACATTACACATCAATTTAGACGCACGCCGCCGCAGTTCTATGGTGCTGTGCTGCGCACGCATTTGGGTTGCGACATTTACAACGCAAACGATTACAAGGACGGCGCCGATTCCCAATGCCTCGGTCATTTCGCCATAGCCAAACAGTGCCAACACGGCAAATATAACCGTCATAACCAACAAAATCAGGTTGATTCTGTCGTGAAAAACTTCAAATAAAAAATTCCACACCGTCTTGGTATGCGGTTCCGGCATAGTGTTTGCACCATATTTTTGCCGGTTTGCCGCGACCCGTGCGGCGGTCAGTCCCCGATATTTCATATTGAAAAGACCCCTGCTCTACGAAAAGTTATAGTACAGATTTTGCACACATCGGGCAAGTGGATTTTTTCCGGCCTTTGTATCCGCCGGTAAAATCAAAAAATCCACCATTCGGTGGTTTTTTAAGATAAATAAATCTGTTGTCTTGATAAACAATAATTAAAATCTGCAAAAATCTTGTTCTGGCGATTTTTGCGATTTTTCTAATTGTTTATTCGCGGATTGCTTCGCCACCTTGCCTCATTCGCTGCGCTCACCGGCATACTAACGTCTGCCTTTCGGCTGCGGTTCGAACCCTTAACCGCGGGTTCGAATCCCGGAATCGACAACACAAAAATCAAACGCCCGTCTGGGCGTTTTATTTTTGTGGCGGAGTTGTAATATTTGACGGTATTAGATATCCAGTTTACAGGGATTTGCAGGGTAAATTTTGTGTTTTTAGCATCTTTTCCCAATGTTAAACCCGATAAATCAGCCCGGTTTCCCTAAAAAATTAACAGGGAATAAAAAATGGACTTTTTATGTAAAACAAGCGATATTATAAACTAGTTAAATTATTAGCAATATCTTCGGTTTTTCCGACTTTTATAAAAATTTCTTTATCCAACTCAGATATAATATTTTGTATATTAAACTTATCTTGTCCTATGAATTTGTGCATAAAATGCAATATAGTTTGCTGACACAACGATTCTAAAATTTTTATTTGGTCAAATAAAAACTTTGGTTCTGTAAATTCGGCATAATCGCTTTTGACTCTTTTATTAAAACCGCCAACGTGTGCTATTGCACTTCGTATACCATATATATCCCGTACAAACTTAGCAATATGCGGATTTTTTAAGATATATACTAAGCGCGTCCTTAATTTAAACGAAATCTCACCTTCCTTACCGTCACCAGCCAATAAACTTTCCAATACGGTCACAAATCCTGTTATCTTATAAAACGCATCGCTGGTGTTACAAGCACGATTAAATGTTATTAATGCCAGTAATAATTCAGATTCTTCTGAAAGTTTTTTACTATCAAATTTTAGTATAAACTCTGCAATCTGTATTGTTTTTGCTAAACTTATAACAACGGGTTCTCTTATTAAATCATATCCAACGTATTGAAGTTTTGGCACAAGACAACCAAAATCTGTATGTTGTATATTTCTATAAGCAGGCTTCGTATTGCCCACATAAGAAATAAAGAATGTCCCCATTTGAAGGTCACTTGATGTATGTAATCTAAAGTAAAGTATCGTATTCACAAATGCACCGAATATAAGGTTTGGATCAATATCATATAGGTCATCAAAACCACCTTTCCCGTTTGGTAGTTTTGTCGCGATAAGGACATATTCAGGAGTTAAGCCTATAACCAAATTTTCTATAGCATACATCTGATAAGCAGTTAAATTATATAAATGGTCTACATATCGTTCTCTAAACATGTCAACAGGTAATACTTTATAACCGTTGAAATCAATGTCTAAAATCTCTTTGTCTGGATTCACGTTATACAAGTAAGCAAAAGCTATTGTATCTTGTGTTAATCTAAGAATTGGTTGTGACTGTGGCATATTTTGCATAAAAAATTCCTTTTTTCGCATTATAAATGTATTTATTGGTATTCCAAGGATAAAATCTTAATTTTATATCTATTTGAAAAAAGTATTTTTTAACTTATAATTTACAAAAAGAGCCTGCGATGGATGATAAAAGTATAGGTTTTGTTAAAACTGAATTAAACGATGCTTTGATCAAATTTTCACAAAGCGGTTATCCGAATGATGTAAAGTTTATTGTTAAAAACTCGATTAAAAATAAAATCAACAAATCCAATGTAGATGTCTTATATTGGTACACTAACATATTAACCTTACTTATTGATCAACAAGACATATTTATTACCAAACTATTTTTGCCGGTATATTCCGAAAACACCAAGGAAAATGAGAGCTGTTTAATTTTTGAATTGTTGGATGTTTATGAAACACAGCTTGCACGTATATCAGATCAACGGAAAGAATATAGAAACAAATTAAAAACATATCATAAACTTGAAAAAACATTATTAAAAACAGAACTAAAATTAAAACAGCAAATAAAAGATATTATCGCAAATGATATAGATAGTTATGCATACGTTTTATGGCAGCGTGATTTTAGTAAAAACAATAAACTTTTATTAAAAAATATAAGATCTGATATAGAGCAGTATAAACCATGTGCTTCTGTGTTTTATTCACAAAAGAGAGCAAATATCGCAGAGTCCTATGCCATATCTGTTGGAAAAATCATAGATAAATTTATGAAAGAAAAATTAACAGTTAACGGTAAAATTGTCGAACATTTTTCAATTCTGGCAGAAATAATGAATGAAGCATGTAAAATATTTGGAATTAAAAATCCTGTTTACGACAAAGAAATTGTTAAAGGAATTTTTAGCAAAATCAGCTACTAATTTGGTAGGATTTTTACATTAATTTTTATTCAAGAATTATACTTTGTTCGAGGCTTTACCTGCCTGTTTTTTATGTTTTTATTTACATTGAACAGGGAGGTATCTATGACTGATTTATCTGTCACAAAAATAAACATAAACCAAATTAAACCATACAAGAATAATCCGAAATTGCATAATAAAAAGCAGGTTTCGCAAATTGTGAACTCAATCAAAGAGTTTGGCTTTGTAAACCCAATTCTTATTGATGAAGATGGCGAAATAATTGCAGGTCATGGGCGCTATATGGCGGCACAAGCCATGAATATGACAAATGTACCAGCAATCGTTTTAAGTCATTTAAGTGATGCACAAAAACGAATGTATCGTATCGCGGACAACAAACTAACAGAACTAGGCAAATGGAGTCCAGAGTTACTTCAAATTGAATTTAAAGAACTATCTGTAATGGATATTGACCTGGATTTAGAAATTACTGGGTTTGAAACCGAAGAAATAGATCGCTTTGTTCTGGGGGACTTTAAGAAACCGAACCCAAAGGAAGAAGAAATACCAGTTATGACCGAAACTGATAAAAAGTGTAAAAACGGCGATATATGGCAATTGGGACGACATTTCCTTATTTGTGGCGATGCTTTGAAATCAGAAACATATGCAAAATTGTTGGGAAATAATCGTGCCCAAATGATTCTGACAGATCCACCATTTAACGATAGTGTTGCGGATATCGGTTCTATGGGAAAAATCAAACACGACGAATTTGCTATGGCATCTGGGGAAATGTCAGTGACAGAATTTACAAATTTTTTAGAGACTTTTATGCAACATGCTAAAAACTATTCTGTTGATGGTTCATTACATTATTTGTTTATGGATTGGCGGCATGTTTTGGAAATTAGTACTGCGGCTGCAAAGATTTATGATGAATTAAAAAATATCTGTATATGGGTAAAAAATAATGGTGGAATGGGCAGTCTGTATCGTTCGCAACACGAATTGTGTTTTATATACAAAAACGGCAAAGAACCGCATATAAACAATATTAATCTGGGAGCACATGGAAATTATAGAACGAACGTTTGGCAATATGCGGGTGCGAACGGTTCTGCCGAAGGACGCGAAAATTTGAAACTACACCCAACAGTTAAACCTGTAATCATGTTGAAAGATGCTATTTTAGATATCACTAAACGGGGTGATATTGTATTGGATTGTTTCCTGGGTTCTGGTTCAACTTTAATGGCCTGTGAACAAACTGGTCGCACATGTTACGGTATAGAATTAGAACCAAAATATTGTGATGTGGTCATTAAACGCTATGAACAATTGACTGGTGATAAAGCAATAAAAATAGGAGGCGTAGATGACTAAGAATTTTGTTGGGCATCCAATGCCACCGATTGAACACAGGTTTAAAAAGGGACAATCTGGTAACCCCAACGGACGTCCAAAAGGTGCTAAAAATGTATACAAAATTTTGGATGATATTTTAAGCAAACGTGTTCAATTGGTGCAAGACGGTCGAAACATAAAATTGGACAGGCGAACAATCATATTGTTGCAAGCTGTTCAATCTGCAATGAAAGGCAACAATAAATCTATTCAGACTTTGTTGCCACATATGTTAGCAGTAGATGAACGCAAAGAAGCAATTCGTAACACACATGAAATGTTAACAACAGATGATGCTGCCATAATTGAACAATTTTTAAAGGATAACCAATATGATGAACAAAGTAATTAAATCGATATTACGCAAAGATTTTAAATCTTTCGTAATCAAATGTTTTAACGAATGCTCTGGTATGAACGAATATAACGACAATTGGCATATCAGCGTAATTTGCAATGAAATCAATGAAATGATTGATGGCAAAAATAGAAATCTGATATTAAATGTTCCTCCACGACATATGAAGTCCATTATATGTTCGGTGGCATTGCCTGCATTTATTTTGGGACACAATCCAAAAGCTAATGTAATGTGTGTTAGTTACTCAGATGAATTGGCAAGCAAGCTTGCTAATGATTGTCGAAATATAATGATGTCTGATTGGTATCAAGAGATATTTCCACGAACAAAATTACAACAGACACGACGTAGCATAAATGATTTTACTACCACATTGGGTGGCGGACGTTTTGCAACATCTGTTGGCGGAACAATAACAGGTCGTGGTGCAGAATGGATTATTATTGATGATCCACTAAAACCAAATGATGCTTTGTCAGATGTTCAACGTGAAAAAGTAAACGATTGGTTTGGAACCACTGTATATTCTCGATTGAATGATAAAGCAACTGGACGAATTCTTGTGATAATGCAACGGTTACATCAAAATGATTTGACTGGATTTTTATTGGAATTCGGTCAATTTAAGCGTGTAAAATTACAGGCAATCGCTACACATGATGAGCGATGGGAAATAATCAGTCACATAACAGGTAAAACCAGTATAGTTGAACGAAAATGTGTGATTTACTGCATCCATCGCGTGAAAACGAACAAGTTATGAATGAAATAAAAAATAAACTTGGGTCATTCGCTTTTTCTGGACAGTATCAACAAGAACCCGTACCAGTAGAAGGTGGCTTGGTCAAAGAATCATGGTTGCATTATTATCCAAGTTATGACTGTTTCAAAAACGAGCATCAATTTAGGGTTTTTATAAGTTGGGATACTGCAGCGAAAACAGGTTTAAATAACGCGTATTCTGCTGCATGTGTTGTATTGATGAGTATTTATAATGGCAAGCCTAAGTATTATTTGATTCAGGTGGTTCGCGGAAAATGGGAAATACCAGATTTAATCAGGCAAGTCATAGATCTGTACAATACCATAAAATACGATGGTAGAGCCGGAGGACAAACTACGCTTCTTATTGAAGACCAATCTAGTGGTGAGCAACTTATTCAAATACTGAATCATGAAACAGATAGTCATGGACTTAATTTTAATATAGAACCCATAAAACCCCAATCTGATAAAATTTTTCGTCTTGGCGGAGTCAGTGCATATATTGAAAATGGTGATATTCTGTTTCCACAATTTGAAACAGATTGGTGGAGCGATTTTAAATCAGAGCTTTTAAATTTTCCTGGTTGTAAATATAAAGACCAAGTCGATGCACTTACACAGGCAATATCTTATGGACAAAGTTTGCTCGATTAATAATCGCCTTTTTCAAACTTGTCTATAATTACTAACAAATCATCAGGGATGTATTTGCGGGCGGTTTCTATCATTTCTTTTGGAATGCTATAGTAAGCCCCCGCAACCGCCCCAGTAATTGCACCTATTGTGTCAGAATCGCCACCAATAGAAATCGCGTTACGTATCGCGTCTTCAAAACTTTCAGATTCCAAGAAACATTGCAAAGCCGGTGGCACAGTTCCCTGACACGAACCATCCCAACTATAATTTGCTTGTAATTCAGCCACAGACGAACACCAATCGTAATAATTGTCGGTAATGTATTTTGCAATTTCTTCTTTGGACTTTCCTGTGCGTGCCATAAATATTGCAACCGCCGTTGCTTCGGCACCTTTGATACCTTCTATATGATCGTGACTCACCGATGTCACCATATAGGACAAACGTTTTACTTCTGTGATGCTGTTTCCAACCCAACCGACCGCAGATATACGCATAGCTGCACCGTTACCCCAACTGTTATATGGTTCAGATTCTTTATTAAAAAGCCATTTTGCAAAACCAAACCCATATCCCATGTTGGGATGTTTAAAACCAATTTGTCTCATGGATTGAATTGTTAGTTGTTGCAAGTCGCCACCATCATGTTTCCATTTCATCAACGCATCGGCAACGGCAATAGTCATGCAAGAATCATCTGTAATATAACCATTCATAGGAAAGAACGGGAACTTCTTTGTTTTTATGTTCGAAAACTCATAAATCGAACCAACAATATCACCAATTATCGCACCCCAAAGCATATTCTAATCCTTATTTTTTGATGGTATCTCCACAAATAGTGACATAAATTGCCCATTTTTTATTTCTGGTTTAATTTGATAAAAATCTTCATTCCACTGAAAATCATAATCATTATAAATCTTGAATTCTGGATGTTTTGTTATATACGAAGGTGTTATGCTTTTGTTATTTCGTCGCCAACTTCTTTTACCTTTACTCATATATCCTGTTCCTATCCTGAAATTTGATGCCTGAGTACCATTTTTATATTTTCCTTCCTTATAATAAGGATCGTTTGTTAAAAATATACAAACTCCAGAAATCGCACTTCCTTCTTTTATCAGTGTTTCTATTCTATGAATATCTTTCCAGAAATCGTATCCGCCTAAATCTTGTGCCCCCTGTTTTTTCAACAAATCTTTAATTTTTATTTTTGTGTTTTCATAAGGCTTATCCAACGATATTGAGCATGTTTTATATTTTAGCTCTATCGGGTATAAATTGCAGCCCTCACATACCATAATATCAACATGTACTTTACGATTTCCACATTTAATTGGAAATTCTAATAATATTCTAATATTCGGATTATTAATGAAGGCTTTTTCCAGTTCTATTGCAAGGGTATGTTGAAAATCCGCTTCGGACACAAAGAATCTGGTGCCTATTAAATTATTAAATGCTTTCTTTATTGTACAAACAATGTCTGTCATATTGACCCCTGTTTATTCTATCTTTTTAGCTTTTTCATCTTGTATTTTGTCATATTCTGGGTTAGAAATCCACATCGGAATAAACTTTAATTTTTTTACTGTCTTTTCTGTCCCTAGTGCTGTTGTGTAAGTATACGTGCCATCTGATACAGCACATGTCATATTTCTTTTCTGCTCTGTGCTGTAATTAATACTAGAAGCACCACGTGTGCTAAACCGTTTGTCGTCATATAATTCGCCTATGTTTTGTTCTAACGATTTTGTTTCAATGGCATATAAATTACCGCTTTCAACCAATGTATAGGGTTTGCTTACTTGGAATACAGTATAATTAACATCTCTTGTTTCTTCACATGCGGGATTTCTTATAAGTTCAGGAACAAAATTGCAACCGCACAATACTAAACATAATAACAGTTTTTTCATTTATAACACCTCTTGTAAAAATTGATTCAGTTCTTTAATTTTATGATTTTTGAATCTGGCACGACTTTTATAAAATAATTTATATTCTTTTAATTCTGGAACTTCGCGTAGCCAATGCGAATAGTAATATCCAAACACAGGTATATTTTTTGCCATAAATTTGCTTAATAATTTCTTGTTTTCTGATAATGCATTCTTGGCATAATCTGTCCATTGATTGTAATTTGGTATCAAAGACATATCGCATGTATGATACGGATAATATTCTAAAACCAAGACATCAGATGGTTTTAAATTTACTTGCGTAAACACATTAAAGAAATCATCCCACCAATCGTTATATCTGCACCCAACATCAAGAGATAAACCTGCATCTTTATATTCGCCATCTAAATACATTGTGTAATCAGGCAATCGTTCACATTTCATTGGGTCATCACCAGGATTACATAGCAAAATTACCAGCTTCGGATTGCGTTCATTACCATATCGTTTAACAGGTAAAATATACGGATTCCTTTGCATGTTAATCCCCGAATAAATGTTGACCGCCAACTAAGAATTGGCGGCCGGGGAGTTGGTAATCACTTCATTATTGATTCTGTCGGGTTTCCGATTGCTCGTATTTTATAACCAACAGCTCCCCGACCATAAATCAGGGATATAACGGTGCAAAAAGCACCGAAACATCATATTAACGATGCTTTCGCACCGAATGAAGTGGGCTACCACAGCCCCGAACCCAACTCTCATTGGATTCACTCAAAACATACCTTAAAACAATACAAAAATCAAGTTATTATAAAAGAATAAAACTAACATTTTGTATATTTCACATGTTTATAAGAAGAACGCGTTTGAATAAAATTATTTATATATTTATCAATTTTGTCCTCTGGTATATGATATATCTCTATCATAAGCCCCTTTATAAAAGCACCAGCTAATATACCATAGACGTTTTGTAATATTAATTCATGATTTGCTATTGCATAGTATTTACCATTGTTTTTGTTACGTGCTTTCGGATGTACTATTGCATTACGTATTTCACACAAAGCGTTGCCCAGATTTTTATCTTGTTTTTGCAAATACTTCAACATGCATTTTATTTTTGTTTTCCACTGGGTTGATAAACTTTCTAAAACAAAACTATTAATATCACCATTTTTGGATTTTCCACGTAAATTTTGCAAAGTTTCAATATAAGAAATCAACATTACATAATCTTTTTGATTAATTAGTGAGCGACCTCCGTGTAAAATATCTTCTGCACCTGTAATCAAATTATGCCAACCAGGTTCATCGTAAAGATGCAACCATTTATTGATAGATATTGTTAATAAATTATTATCTTTGTTTATCAAAAAATCTTTTATAGTTATGGGCATTAAATCATGCGCTAACTTTCCATGTTTATGCCCAAGAGAAGGAATAAAATCTCTACAAAGCATAGGATATGCTTCGTGATATATTTTATTATTTTTGTCATGTTTTACAACAATAATCCAGCTAAAATTTATGTTTATTTTACAATCTAATAAAATTTCTAAAAATAAACGTAATTTATGTTCAAGCATTCTATAACTTTTGAATTTATTATAACCAGATTTTATATGAATAGCGATATTCGTGTGGAGGCGTTTTAATAAGTTATATTTATTTTTATCTAAGAAGGGTTGTATATGCTTTTTAAATGAATTCATAATAGCATTAGATTTTGCTGAAAAAGAACAAATTACATCATCAAAGTCGTCAGCAGAGTAAATAGTGTTAGCAGTTGCGTTCACTATTTCAAGCGATATTCGTGTTTTATCTACTACAACCGGCATCTGTGCAAATTTTACCATAGAACTAATGTTTTTATTTGTAGATAAAAATTGGTAGAAATTATCATCATAGTCTACATATAAACCACTTATTACAAAATTTTCTAGCAAATTTCCAAAAACAACTGCTCGGACTGAACCAGTAACAAATTCTGACAAAACGATATTCATCGTTATGCCTGAGCATTGTAAAAATACTTCTAACAATGTAATAGGTATAGTTTGTTCACCATAACGAATTATGCCATGCATTACGAGTATAGATTTATTAGTCGGACGTTTTGAGTCAGTATTAAATATTGAAATTTTAATACCGTTCTCTGGTGAATAACTCACTTTACCAGAAAATTCTTTGTCTGGTTTGTTCGGCATCCAAAAAGTGCCTATCCATTCATAATTTTTACAATAGTCCAGCTCTACAGACATCATGTTCCTATCAAACGTTGTTAACAATTATTCGTTATTCGGAACTGGCAATCCAAATTTTTGTAATGGGATATATTCAAAGTAATATGAGCAGCCGACCGAAACGATATAATCTAAGACATCTTGATAACAGGGTTGTTTGAACCAGTCGCTTAACAGGTAAATATACTCAACTTCCATGTTCAACTGTGACAACAATTTTTTATATTGTTTTTTCTTGAAATCACAAGTTTGCAATTTTTCGTCTACAGAACCGGCAACACGTTGAAACTTGCATTCAATAACAAAAAACGTGTTGTTTATAACAACATAAATAGAATCATCCGGTAATAATTTCTTAGATAAAATAGATTTCCAATCAATTCCACGATATTCTAAAAATTTATATAAAGCAGATTTCTTGAATATTGATGCGACTTCTTCGCCTTTATATAACACTGACACCCAACCGCGTTTATCATCAACACAATTGTACCCTGGTTGTGAACATAAAAATGTACGCAAATCAGTTTTACCTTCAAAAACTAAACCTGTTTTGGTATTTGCTCCGCCAATTCCGTTCGCTTTCATTTTTTATCCTTTTTTTCAGATGTATCATATAACCTTTTTTCAGCCAGTTCAACAAATTGTGGCTCTTGGTCTATACCCACAAATAGACGGCCATGTTTTAATGCTGCAACACCCGTCGTTCCACTACCCATAAACGGATCTAAAATCAAGTCGCCTGGATTTGTAGAAGCCAAAATAATGCGTTCCAACAATTCCACTGGTTTTTGAGTCGGGTGTTTGCCAAATTTCTTTTCTTCTTTGGTTGGGGTTCCGATAGCCCAAACACTTCGCATTTGACAACCAGGCTTTTTAATAAAGTCCTTTGGAAAGTTGCCATTCTTCATAGCTTCGTAATTAAATGTGTGCTTCGCCTTTTTGTTTTTGCGCGCCCATAGCAAAGTTTCATGACTCGCAGTAAAATATCGGCAAGACATATTCGGACTAGCATTCGGTTTGAACCAAGTTATGTCGTTCAAAATATGAAAGCCAAGTAATTGCATTGCAAAACCGCACGAATATATACTGTGATATGTGCCACTAACCCACAATGTGCCATTGGGTTTCAAAACACGATGACAGGCACAAAGCCACTTTTTATGAAATTCAAAATCATCACTCAGACCATGTGATTTATCCCAATCGCCTTTGTTTACAGATATAACACAGCCATTTTGGCATGTGATACCGCCATTAGAAAGCATGTATGGTGGATCTGCAAATATCATATCAAATGTATTTTCCGGAAGTTCAAGCAACTTTTCAAGGCAATCTGCACAATAAAGACGATACTGTTTCTTAGTCATAGTTAGTTATAAGTAATTCACGAATTGCATCACGACCATCTGCCTTGGAATTTATAAGACGTTTAGCCAAAATACGGTTAATTTTATAATCTTTGTACAAATTATCAAAGAACGGGTCATCAATATAATTGGTTGGATCTGAATTGCTCAACATCTGCAAAGCCCCCATTTGATGACACTTGTCAAAGACCTGTTTCAAACGTTCCTGTTCTGCATCATCAAAATCGCCAACAGCATACGAATTGAAAGATGATGTTTCACGAATTGGACGATATGGGGGGTCATAATAAATGAATGTGTCGGCCTTTACATAATCTGGTGTAGCACCAAAGTCTGCTTGTATAATCGTAGCAATTTGCAAAGCTTCGGATACGTTGCGTAAGTTTTCTTCGTCCAAAATACGAGGGTTCGTATATTTGCCCATCGGCACATTGAATTTGTTTTTGCTGTTTACGCGGAACAAACCATTAAAGCATGTCCGGTTCAAGAATATCGTTAGGGCAGCGCGGCGAACAAAACTTGTGCGGTATACATTGGCATCAACATTTTTATCACAATCGTTATATTCATCGCGTCTGGCATAATAATACGCCTTTGTATCATCTGTATGTCTGTATTCGGTCTGAATCTTGGTCAATTCAACAATCAAACTTTCCACATCGCGTTTTATGACATTGTAAAGAATCACCAATTCTGGATTGATATCAAATAAAAAAGCTTCCTGGATTTGATATCTATTGCATATATCAAAGAATACGGCACCACCACCAACGAAAGGTTCTATATACCGTTTGATGCCGCCCATTTTTAATTTCAAAGGAAGTTTTTGTTCAATTTGTTCCAACAATTGCCCTTTGCCGCCGGCCCATTTCAACACTGGGTGGCATTCTGTATAATCTGGTAATCTTGCTGGTATTGCTATCAAAACTCATCCTTTCTTTGTTGCTATCTTAGAAGAAAATAGCAGATAAAATCAAGGTGTTTTATAATATTTTACGTGGTGCGTTTTTCCACAATGCTGCCATTTGAAATAGTTTGCGCTGAATGCGTCGAAGTAGCCATGCTTGGCGACAAGTTAAATTGCCATCATTGGTCCTGCGGATTGCGGCTTCTAATTCCTTTAATGACCGACATGCCGCGAAATAGAGCATAATAAAATCTGTTTTGTTACTTGGGTTGATATCATCAAAATGCTTATACTTCATAGACAATCCTTTTTAAGGTTGTCGTATTGATGATTATATGCCCACGAAAGTCCAGTTATTTTATTATCTTTATTAACTTGACTTCTGAGTCTTTTAGAGCGGTAATTGCTTGACGTTAAAAGGAGCCGACATGTCATATAAAGATAACCTGCCTAAGACGATGGAAGAGCTGAAAACACTATCTTTTGATGAACGGGCGCGATTGTGGACCAAATATTCACAATATCCATTCAAGCGGCAAATACGGTCACTTTGGTATTATATTCAATGCGACCGATTAAACCTGCGAATTGAGCATAAATATCTGGTAAAAATTCGTAAATATAAGGACAATCCTGAACAATGTTTAGACCATGCATGTCCAAATAAGTATAATTTTGTTCCTGGCACCATTTTAACACGATATTTCAAGGGCATAAAATACACTATCTTAGTCAATGATGATGGCAGTTTTTCATATAACGGCGATAAATATTCCACATTGTCGGCGGTAGCAACCAAGATAGCAGGTATGAAAATGTCTGGACCAAAATTTTTTAATCTAACCATAAAATGACATTTTTGATGTATGGTATTAATTCTTCCATAAGACTTGATTGTTTGAATTCTACACCCGTATGGCTTTCCGCATTATTACCGCTACCGTCATCATAAATTTCTACAGTTGTAGAGGTATGAACTTTTATAAAGTAAAGCCCAGTGCGTAGTAATGCGTATCGTATAGTATTTATATCTGCAGGAATTTTTAGTTGTTTTATAAAATTTTCTCTGTCTTCTCGCCATAATTTGTGATTTTCACACTCGTATATCTCTGTAACGCCATTTTTAACAACCACTGATGTTTCATCAGAATGTTTAGGTTGAGGGTTTAAAATGGGCCAGAGATCATAAGCGATAACTTTTATTTCTTCTTCTGTTAATCCTTCTAAAATTTGAGCAAATTTTAAAAAGTTTTGAGCAGTTAATTTATTATTGTTATGCAAACCTGCGATCATAGCACATAGTAGGCGCAAATTATTTTTAGCAATTCCTTCCATAGCATCTTTTTGCAATCTGTAACTTATCCCCACTAAATCATCACTATCAACATTAGAAAAATCTCCTTGTCTTATTTCTGATAAAATAACCTCCCTTAACATTGTTATTTTCTTCTTTTTATACTTATTCCAAAAAAATTCAACTCCCCTTGCTAAAGGATTATTTGTAAGTTTATCTATTGTGCTTAGAAAGTTCATAATCACTCCTTTTGTATCAAATATACGTTTTTTTACGCTTTTTTCAATCTAATTAACTTGACTAATCACTTAATACAAGCACTAATTGCAAGCGATATAGGAGTTAAACATGACAATTAAGTGCGCTATTTATACACGCAAATCAACCGAACATGGATTGGAACAAGAGTTTAATTCTCTGCAAAACCAAGAAGAGTCTTGTAAAGCGTATATTGCTTCCCAATCGTTTAATGGCTGGCAATATTATAAAACTTACAGTGATGCGGCGATTTCAGGCGGAACTATGGAACGACCAGCATTAAAGCAGATGTTGGATGACATGGCGCATGGCTTGGTCAATACCGTGGTTGTTTACAAGGTTGACCGATTATCGCGTTCAATCTTGGATTTCCACAATATGATGAAATATTTTGAAAAATACGGTGCCAATTTTGTGTCAATTACCCAATCATTTGATACCAGTACATCTATGGGTAAACTAACACTTAATATGCTGTTATCATTCGCTCAATTTGAACGTGAAGTATCAAGTGAACGCGTTCGGGATAAAATCCGTGCATCAAAAGCCAAAGGACTATGGATGGGTGGTGCGCCACGTTTGGGTTATGACCTGATAAACAAAAAATTGGTAGTAAAACAAACCGAAGCAGAACAAGTGCGACATCTGTTTGAGAAATACCTAGAACTGCAATCTGTAAATGATTTAACCGAATATGCAAAACAAACTGGTATACTTGGTAAACGTTGGGAAACAGCAAAACGAAAGATGCGTGGTGGTAATACGATTAGTAAAATGAGTATGCATCGCATTCTGCGGGATAAAGTTTATATCGGTCAAATTGAAAATAAAAAAGAAGGCACTTTTGCCAAAGGCGAACACGAGCCGATTATTTCTACAGAACTATTTAATCGTGTCCAAATTGCGCTGGCTAATAATGCGAATAATAAATCCCAAAGCACACATGCCCCCAATATATTGACTGGCAAATTATTTAATCACAATGGTGTGAAATTTATAAACCAACGCACAAGTGGCAAAGGTAAAAAGACGGCATATTACTATGCGACCAAAGGATTCTATCTGACCGCAGCACGTGTTGATGAAATTGTTATAAAAACAATAACAGATTTTCTTAACAGTGATATGTCAAATCTGCCCATAAACCTGGCCGCCATATTAAAACGAATTGATATAACAAATATGAATTTCGCAGAAAAACGTAATTTGATTCAATCATTGGTTGAAAAAGTTGTGTATTCGCAGGAACAGCTGATTTATACAATTACGACCAACGGCATGAAACTGCAACAATTTGTATCTGAAAATTATATGAATCCAAACACAGACAAAATGGAATACATAATTGGCGACAACAGCATAACAATTACTGAAAAAGTATTTCTGCGCAAATATGTTAATACAGTCTATGACCGTGGTAAAAATGGAGTGTTAAATGTCACAGATAATAATCATTTAATTCTAAAAGCCTTTGCCACCGCATGGAAATATCGTGAATTATATGAACAAGATGGCAATGTAGACAATGTGATACGTTCTGTTCGCACATCACCAAGATTATTTTATAAATATTTATCTCTCTCGTATCTGAGTCCGTCAATCGTAAATAAACTATTAAGTGGCAAAATTAATATGGCAGTTAGAGATATTTTGGATAAAGCATCAAGAAGAGATGACTTTGAGTATCAAGTCAAACTGTTTAATCTATAAACATATTGATTTTTTATCTGTTTTATGTTATATTATGCGTATGCCTGTTGGAAGGCTAGCCCGTTCGTGTAAAGATTTCATCATCCAACAAATAAAATAATATAAACCTCCGAGCTTATTATCTAAGCCAAGAGACTACGAACGCAAAATCAATATTAGATAATGAACTTGGGCAACTCCGCAAATGCGGTAAAGGATTTATATTATGAAAAATATAGACTACTTTAAATTACAAGCAAAAAATCTGCTTAAAGACTACCAAACCCGCTATCTTTCTGAAGAGGGTGATATTTATGAATACGAACCAAAGTTTTTTGATATCGTTGGCATATTCCTTGAATATGATATAATGGACGATGATAAAAATTTTGAATTCAAACTAGGCAATGCGCAACATCTGATCGCACAAATGGCCGGTTTTAATGGTTGGAAAGATTTAATAACATCGACAGAGGCAGAACAGTCAAAAGCTCGAAAACTTCTGGAAAAAAGTGTTCATAATGAATACGGATGTACAAGTTTTATATCGCATAATTTTACACCTGATGGTCGTGAAATAACAGAATATTCACACGAACCATTGGATAGTGATGTGCCTTATCATGAAGAATTGTCTGGACAGGATTGGCAAGATGGTATAGATGAATGCCGTCAAAACAGTATGGGGTTTGAACCAGATGAAATTGTTGAATGCTTACATTGTGGAAACCGGTTTCCATTTAAGGAAGTAAAGGTTAGACGATTGAAGTCCGAGTACAACAATGGCAAAGAAGATGACTTTAAAGAAATTGTATGCAAACACTATCCAGAATGTAGTGGTAATTTACTAGATTTAATACCGGTGGAAATGCTTGATGCGAAAAGAGGTGATGAAAATGAGGAATAAATTTGCATCTTATTCTCGCAGTACGTCAAAAACATATACTAATGCCAATGGATATAGAGTGTACAAAGATTCAGGGCAGCTAGTTCATCGTCATATGGCAGAAATAAAACTTGGTAGACCTTTGCAATCTGGTGAAGTTGTGCATCATATAAACCGAAACAAACAAGACAATCGTCCATCAAATTTGTATGTGTTCCATGACCAACAAGCACATTGGGCGGCTCATAAACAGGATGCCCAAAATTATGGAAAAGATTATAGTTTTAAAGGCAAAAATCATTAAAAGTGCCTCAACGAAAATGACCAAAGTATATCAATGCGTGCTATTTGGGCTGGTTTGATAAATTTGGCGATATACATTGGTAATGTTGTAGGTAAAAATCGCCGGAAACGGGGCGAAAAAGAACATCCCGGGGAATTACTCCGGGATGTTCAATATTACTGGCGGAGATGAAGGGATTCGAACCCTTGATACGGTTGCCCGTATACCACATTTCCAATGTGGCGCACTAGACCAACTATGCGACATCTCCGGATTCTATGAATTATTCTTCGTCGCCCGCATCATCGTCCGCGACATCTTCGGCGACCAATTCCGCGGCATCGACCGGCGCATCACCAACCAAAGTTTCTTCCAATTCTGCATCAATTTCGCGCAGGGCCGGGTCAACACTGTTGACCTCTAACGTTTCTTCGGCGTTTTCAACGGCCGGCGTTTCCTTGTACGATTGCACAAATTCGTGGCGCAGGTTTGCGACATCTAAATTGCCACTGGCGATTTCGCGCAGTGCGGTCACGGTCGGTTTATCGGTTCCGCGTTCCACGACCGGCGTGGCGCCGCCGTTCAAATCGCGAACGCGTTGCGATGCCAACATCCCCAGTTCATATCTGCTTTCCACGAATGGTAATGTATCAGAATTTGTTGTGCGTGCCATTATAAATCCTTTGTTGAAATGCATTTTCGTCCTGCTATAATGCCCCAAGGATGGTCAAAATGCAAGCAGAAAATGATAAAAAAGATATAAAAACTTTGTCTTTCGGTTGCCGGCTGAACGCGTTGGAATGCGAAAAGATAAAAAATATGTTGGCGGGCCGCGGAATTTGCGGGCTGGTTGTGAACACTTGTTCCGTCACCGGTGAGGCCGAACGCCAATGTGGCCAAACGGTGCGCAAGATTGCCCGTGAAAATCCCGGGGCGACAATTTTCGTGACGGGTTGCGGCGCAACGCGCAACCCCGATTTGTTCAAAAAAATTCCCGGGGTGGTCGTTATTCCAAACAATCAAAAGATGAATTTAGATGCATATTTGGGTGCAGTGGAAAATTACAGTTGCGGCAATTCGTTCACGGGGAACTTTGATGGTGACGAAAGATTATCAAAAAAATTTGTGCAGATTCAAAACGGATGCAATCACGATTGCACATATTGCGTGACGCGAATTCTGCGTGGGCCGGCCGTGTCGTTCGAATACGATGATATTTTGGCGGATGTATGCCGGGCGACGGCGGATGGTTTTGGCGAAGTCGTATTGACGGGTGTAGATGCGGCGTCTTATGTTAAAAATTATGATGGGCGGCCGTTTTTGTTGGCGGATTTGTGCCGGAAATTATTGGTGGACGTGCCGGATTTGCGGCGATTGCGGTTGTCTTCGGTTGACCCGGCGGTGCCGACAATTCGCGATATTATTGAAATGATGAAAACTGACGCGCGGTTTATGCCACACCTGCACCTTTCTATGCAGTCGGGTTCGGACACAATTTTGCGCGCGATGCGGCGACGGCACACGGCGGACATGGTTCGCGAATTGGTGCGATTGGCGGACGGCCGCGTCAGTTTCAGTTGGGATATAATCTGTGGATTCCCGGGGGAAACGAACGAATTGTTTAACGAAACATTGGCGTTGGTGCGGGAATTAAAACCTGTGCGGGTGCATGCGTTTCCATATTCGCCCCGCCCCGGCACAATTGCCGCCCAAATGCCGGACCAGGTTCCGCGCGCCGAATCCAAGCGGCGTGTAAAAATCATAACCGATGCGGCGGCGGAAAATATGCGCGAATTTATGGCGGGTTTGGTTGGCACGCGCACATCGGTATTGGTGGAATCAGACAACATGGCACGCACGCCGGACGATATTCCGGTGAAAATTCTTGGCGTGCCAATCCCCGCCCGCACCATTTGCGACGTTGATATTACGGGCACGGATGGTGTGGTATTGATTGGAACGGTTTCCATATAGTCGTCATCCCGCCTTTCGGCGGGATGACGTTTTGATATGAAATATCGGTAACAGAATAAAAATCCCCGGACAATGCCGGGGCGCTACAAAATATTCTAAATTTGGCGATGTCCAATATAGCAAAAAACCTAAAATAAAAAATAACTACTCCATTGTATTAATCATCGCTTCACGAAAACTTTGATCATTCTTAAAAAGGGTTCCACAATTTTTTGCACATGTCAATCGACAATACGCTCCCCCAGCAATTTTTTGTCGCCATATCCAAGCGGAATTTGACGGGCTTACTATTTTACAATAACAAGCTCCATCACCATCTTGCATATTTCCTGCCTCATAATACGCTTGGATCGAACCTTGGTAAAGCGATCGGGTCCCTAATCCTTCTGACGCGCCTAAATAACATACGCTGATGCCTCTAATCTCTATATTTTCATCATCAATAGCAAAAGTTACTCCCCAGTCACCATTTTGCATTGAATTTGTATATTCAGCACTACAGGTTCCAGTACTTAATGTTCCGTCAGATGCTTGTTTATAACAAGTACCCGAACCATTGACCTGTATCAAATTAGTCATATCAAATTTCGTTTGTAACTTGCTAAGATTAGCCAACTCTGTGATTTGCCACAGCAGGCAATCGTTATCGACACAGGTCAGTTCACTGTTTGCGGCATCCGTTGCGGCGGTGTTGACCGTTTGTGCCTCGACCAGGGCATTGGAATAATTATTTGTTGAACTGTAAACCGGTTTTTCGCCGACGGTGCCCGCCGTGCCAGTGCCCGTCATAACATAATCTGCGGTGCCGTTCACGATGTCTTGTTTGTTGGCCATACCGGCGACAATTGGACCGGTTTCCGGAACGGTTGTTGCGGTGGTGGATGTGCCAAGTGTTGATACAATATCACGTGAACCCGGGGTTGCGCCCGCGGACGCGCCGTATGTCATAAGTTTATTTGTGCCGGTGGTTGTAATCCGCGCCTGTTTTCCGGACAACAAATTATCAACATAGGTTCGGGTTGTTATTGCATCGCCCGATGCCGAAGACGACGGCGCATACGCATTAAACACCGCAGACCGGAACGCGAGGGAGGCCGATCCGTCGCGCATCAGGCTGTTCGCGCAGTCGTTCGCACAGCCGTCCGCGCAATTGGCCGCGCCCCCGTAGTCGTTGCGGAACACCCACGGACCAGACAGAGACTGGGCAGAGCCATTTTGGGGCGTATAACTGTCCAACCCGCAATAACAATACTGTGCACCACTGTTGCCCGTTTCATCCGTCAGGCTGTCAACAAAATTACTGGATATTATATCATATGTACCATTTGACCATGGGTCTGTACCGGCGCGTGTACTGCATCGGCCGTGACCACGGACAACACCACTGTTGCCATAATCAACCGCGAATGAGTTATGATCACTGCTGCTTAAATTATACGTTGATGCGTTGCTGTTCATATCATTACCGCTGTTACTGATTGCGGCATAATTACTGCCCGCGGATGATGCACCAATCAGCGTCATCAGGTCGGGATTATCCGCATATGCCGGTAATGTTAAAATCATTCCCAATATACAAAATAAAAATCTTTTGTTCATTGTGTGTTCCTTTTTTTTAATTCCCCTTCACGTTGTGAAGGGGGGGGACCGCGGAACGCGGTGGGGTAGACATTGGCGCATCCGCGCACCCATG
>JAFSOV010000009.1 GCA_017443235.1 Alphaproteobacteria bacterium | reverse complement strand
GCCTTGCGTCCGACAGTATTGCAGGTGTTGTATTGGGAACCGTTGGAGGCGTTGTGACGGCGCACGTTGTTAAAAAGAATCAATTGAAAAAAGGTTTTGAAGATTTGCAATGCTATATCGGCGGTCAATCTGTTGCGGATTGGGGTGACGGGTTTGTTGTTGGAAACTAACCACTAACACTAACCACTTTCCACTATTTATCAAAATCCAGTTCCTTCAATTTTTCTGCGCGGGGGGTGATTTTATTTACCGATGTTTGTAATTGTTCTATGTCGGTCTGTGCCATATTAAAGTGTTGTGAAACCTTGGCCGCGCGTTCCGCCAGGCGCGAAAGGTCGGTTAGCAACATATCTAATTCCCGTTTAATTTGACCGGCAACGCGTTTGATTTTTATGTCGGACAGGACCGCACGAATTGTATTTAATGTTGCCCACAGTGTAGACGGCGAAACAATAAATACTTTTTTGCGGTTGGCGTATTCCACCGCCGCCGGAAATTCACGGTGCAGTGTTTCAAATATGGATTCACTGGCGATAAACATCATTGCGCTCTCGGCCGTTTTGCCGGGGATAATGTATTTTTCGGCAATTGCGTCAATATGTTTGCGCACGTCCAATTCAAATTGCTTGCGGTACATTTCCGGGTTGTCGCCGGTTGTCATGCGGGAATAAGATTCCAATGGAAATTTACTGTCGATTATCATATCGCCCGGCGGATAGGGCAGGCGAATTATGCAATCGGGCCGGACACCCGTTTCCATAACAGATTGAAACGCATATGTTTCCGGGGGCATGATGTCGGCAACCAAATCTTCCAGTTGTTTTTCGCCGAATGTGCCGCGTGCCTGTTTGTTGCCCATAAGGATGTTTTTGAAATTCGCAATATCTGCACTTATACTTTTTAATTCGTTCGCGTTTTGGGCCAATACACCGAGTCTTTCCGCCAAACGTTCGCGCAGGCGTGTGTTGTCTTCACGCAGGGCCGACATATCTATTTGAGCCGGCCGCATCAATAATGCGCCCAACATCACGATTATAACCGCACACATCACAATTAAAATATAAGTTGTCATTTAGAAATCCTTTGCTATCATTTCATTATAAAAGGATTTATGTATGTTGCAAATGAAACTTTGTGGTGATTTGGTGTTGCGGGAAAAATGTGCGCCCGTTGACGATATCACCCCAGAGATTTTGAAAAACATGGACGAAATGGTTCAAATGATGCGCGACCAAAATGGCGTTGGCCTGGCCGCGCCCCAGGTTGGTGTGACTAAACGGTTCTTGGTTATGATGGAACCCGATTCGGGCAAGGTTTTTAAGATGATAAATCCGCGTATAACATCGCGTTCGCCTGACACGGTTGTTATGGAGGAAGGATGTCTGTCTGTATTGGGGGCGGATGATTTGCCGGTCTATGCCAATGTGTCGCGTCCGGCGGTTGTCAGTGTAGAATGGACGGGCGTGGACGGTAAAAAATATGCCGCCGAAATGTCGGGAATTATGGCGCGTATTGTTCAACATGAAACGGACCATTTAGACGGAATTTTATTTGTTGACCTTTTGCCGGCGGCAAAGCGGGAAATGGTTATGCGCAAGGTAAGGCGTCGCAAATGAAAGTCGTTTTAATGGGAACCCCCGATTTTGTTGTGCCAATATTTGATGAGATTGCCCGGCGGCACGATGTCTTGGCGGTCTTTACCCGCGCACCAAAGCCGGTCGGGCGCAAACATATCATTACAAAATCCCCGGTGCATATTTGGGCCGAATCGCACGGGTTGCCGGTGTACCATAAACCAAGCGAATATAATTTCAAACCCGATATGGTCTTTGTTGCGGCGTATGGTGCGATATTGCGCGACAATGTTTTGAATTCTGCACCGTGTGTAAATTTGCACCCCAGTTTGTTGCCACGCTATCGTGGGCCATCACCGATTCGCACCGCGATTAAAAATGGTGATGCTGAAAGTGGTGTGTGTTTAATGAAAATGACAAATGAATTGGATGCCGGTGATATTTTGATGTGCAAAAAATTCGATATTGATATTGATGATACAAATGAAACGGTTGAAGAAAAAGTTTCAAAAATCGGTGCCGATATGATTTTAGAATATATGGCCGCGCCAGAAAAATTTCCACCGGTTCCGCAAAGTGGAAAAATCGTCTATACGGCGAAAACCGGCGTATACGATGAAATAATAGATTGGAAAAAATCGCCAATTGAAATTCATAATTTGGTGCGTGCGTTTGGTGCGGGGCGGACAAAAATAAACGGCACAGATGTCAAGATATTAAAGACCAAAATGAACGGTGACCGGTTGGAAATTATCACAATTCAACCCGCAGGGCGACGCCCCATGGATTGGAAAAGTTTTGTAAACGGCCTGCATGGCACAGAAGTAAAGTTTGGAGAATAATGGCACGGTATAAAGTTATTTTGGAATATGATGGAACGGATTTAATTGGGTGGCAGGAAAATACCCAAGGCCCATCTGTACAATCTTTATTAAAAGATGCCATTGAACAATTCTGTGGTGTGCGTCCGGACGTTGTGGGGGCGGGGCGGACCGATGCCGGGGTACATGCAATCGGTATGGTTGCGCATTTTGATTTGGATAAAGAATTCGATGCGGGTACGGTTATGCGGGCGTTGAATTTCTATTTGAATAATGCGCCGGTCTCGGTTCTGGATTGCGAAATTGTTCCCGGTGATTTTAATGCGCGTTTTTCCTGCACTATGCGGCATTATAAGTATATTGTATTGAATCGTTCGGCAAAACCGGTTTTGGATAAAAATCGTGTTTGGTGGGTGCCGAAAAAATTGGATATAGATGCGATGCGCAATGCGGCCAAATTATTGCCCGGTGAACACGATTGGACATCGTTTCGTGCGTCGCAGTGTCAGGCCAAAAGCCCGATAAAAACCCTGGATTCGTGCCGTATAGAGCAAAAAGGTGATTTAGTGATTTTCGAATTTTCGGCGCGGTCATTCCTGCATCACCAGGTTCGAAATATGGTCGGGACTTTGGTGGAATTAGGATTGGGCGCGTCCCATAACATAAATGAAATTTTTGCGGCCCGTGACCGTTCATCGGCGGGGGCAACCGCACCGGCGGCGGGTCTTTATTTTATTCGGGCGGATTATGCCACAGACGATTAGACGGCACATAATCAATATGACCGGATTTATAAACAACCGCACCGCCGTGAATTATCTTGGTTGTGCATTTGGATGAATCTATATCAAAATATGATGCGATATATTTTATTTCGGGGTCTTGGCACATTGATATAATGTTTTTGGATACAGATGAAAAATTGGGCAGGTAAATTATTTTCCAGTACCGTCTCGAAATTGTGTATACGCTGGATTCTTTGGGAATGCGTTCGTTTTCTGTGCCGGTTTTTTCACGGTTCATTTTCTTCCAATTATCAAATGCAAAGTAATTGCCACTGTCGTGCGTTTTGTTGAATTTTAATTTTCCGTCTATGACCGCGCCAATCAATTTATGGTCGTGTGATATGTAAAATATTGGGCGGGGCGATGACATCCATATCGCAATTCCAATACTAATCAAAAATATTGATATAAATACATTTATGTGTCGTGTGAATATTGTCCGGAATTTATCGACGTTACGCATAAAAATCAAACACGAAAGCCCGATAATCATAAAGACCAGGCTGACATTTGGTGGTGTGCCAAGGCTTAAATTTCCAAATGGAAAATTGGCGACGGTTTCGGCAATCCCATATAAATGATCATAAACGGTGTGTGCGAATGCGATTGGGCCGGGTAATCCCATAATTGCGCAAATTGTTCCAATTATTACGCATGGCATAAGTATAAATGAAAATAATGGCACGAATATCAAATTGCCCAATATGCCGTATATGGGTATTTCGCCAAAGTGCGTCAATATAAACGGTGCGGTAAATATGGTGGCAACAAGGGTTGTTAAAAATGCCGAATAAATATATTTTAATATTTTGTTGTGGGGCAGGTTTGGTTTAACGCATGTCCATAACCACAGTATTCCAAATATTGCCGCAAAAGATAATTGGAATCCGGCCCGCATAACATTATATGGATTGATAAGTGCAATTGTGATAAATGCCAATGCCGCCATACGCATGGATAATGCCGCACGCCCCAGTATAATTGCCAACATAACCAAGGTCGCCATTATAAATGCACGCAGGGTTGCGACGCCACCGCCCGATATAAATACATACCCAACCAATCCAACCCAAGAGCATATAGTTGCCGGAATTCGTGCGGGTACGCGCCGAACCAATCTTGGTATGCAACGGAATATTATATAAAATATTATGAATAACCAACCGGCAATCAGTGTCATATGATAACCACTAATGGACCACAGGTGTGCAACACCATTTGTGTTCCATGCGTCCCTTTGTTCGGTCGATAACGCATTTTTATAGCCCAACAAAAGCGCATCTGTAAGAAAAGAATTTGATTTTGTTTTTATATATTGTCGTGGGCTGTATACGTCGGTTTTCGCCGTATAGACCATTTTTATATCTTTTATATATCCATTGGCAGTAAGGTTATTAAAATATGCATGGCGTGCAAAATCAAAACCATACGGAACATCGGCGGGTTTTGGTTTGAACAGGCCACCTTCGCCGGAAATAATATCGCCCGGTTTTAGTTCCATTTTATCGGTTGTGGATACACGAATAATCCCATAGTCGTCTGTTTTAAGGTGTACACGCATTTTTTCTTCTGTATGGTCAATATCTATGATGCGTCCGGTTATTTCAACGCCATGTAAATCGTGTGATAATTGCGGAGTGTTTTTGATGTGCGCGTAAATACCGGCATATCCAAAACCAAATACAAAAGACATCATCAACGCAACAAATGGAATCTTGCGAAATAATATAATTCCGCCGGTGCCAATTATAAAAGATGCGATTAGTTTTACTATACTGGGTTCGGGACCAACAGAAAAATAACACGCCATACCAAACGCCAGAAAAATAGGCGCCCATAAAAATACGTTTAATTTTTGTGCATTAAACCAATCGCGCATAAAATTTATTTTCCAAATATAAATTCACCATTTGTGGTCAAAGCGATAATCGCGTCAATGTCATCATTTGCGGATGAGTGTTGTTTAATCGTCTTGCCGCATTTTTCGCATTTGTGGGTTATAACAAATCCATCGCCATCGGGTGTTGCCGCAATTGGTGCCATCATACCACCGCAATTTGATGCACGGTCACCCGGGTTGTTGTCCACATGGCGCGACCACAGACACCGCGGACAATGGTTCGTATAACCGTTACCAAAAACCATCGCGCCACAATGGGCGCATTCAAAATTTTCGATGGTTTTTGTGAATTTCTTCATCTATAGACCCAATGCATTGCGGTACATTTGGGTCAATTCATCGGTTTCATCCAATTCGTCCGGGTCCATTTTGCGCAGACGTATCATTTGACGGATATATTTTGGATCGAATCCGGCGGATTTGGCCTCGCTGTAAATTTCTTTGATGTCTGCGGCGATGGCGGCGGCATCTTCATTTAATTTTTCAATGCGTTCAATAATGCCAAGTAATTGTTGGTTATCAAATGCCCCATGATTTGCGTTTTTCATAGATGTTTTCCCCTTGTCTAAATTTGTGTTTTATGATATACAATAAAACATAAAAATCAACAAAAACCCGAGAGATTGTAAAAATGCCCAGATTTACCAAAATTACCGCATCAGTTGGCCCCAGTTCGGACAGCGACGCGGTATTGCGTCAAATGATTCTGGGTGGGGTAAATGTGTTTCGTATAAATTTCAGTCACGATACCGGTGATGTTCAGGGTAAAAAAATTGATGCGATTCGACGGATTTCCGGGAAATTGGGGATGCCGGTTGGAATTATGATTGATTTGCAGGGGCCAAAGCATCGTATAGGCAATTTTGCAACCGAAGAAAAATATTCAATTTCCCCAGGGCAAACCTTTACATTCGATTCGAATCCGGAACCGGGGAATTCTTGGCGTGTAAATATGCCCGATGCCGATGTTATCGCGTCACTGCGGATTGGGGACCGGATATTATTAAACGACGGTAAAATAGAAATGCAGGTGACAGATGTCGCGCCCGATGCGGTTAAAACACGGGTTGTGCGCGGCACAGAAATTTGGTCGCGACGCGGATTTAACCTGCCGGATACAGAAATAAAAACATCGGTTTTGACACAAAAGGACAGGGCGGATTTAGAATATGCGTTGACCAAAAATCCGGATTGGGTTGCGGTGTCTTTTGTGCAACGTCCCGAAGATATCGCGATGGTGCGCGACTTTATTACAGAACGTACATCGGCGCCAATCAAGATTATGGCAAAAATAGAAAGACGTAACGCCGTAACCAGAATAGCGGAAATCGCGTCTGCGGCCGATGGGGTTATGATTGCGCGTGGCGATTTGGCGGTCGAATTGCCCTTTGAACAGGTCCCGGCAATTTCGCGTCAAATTATTCGTGAATGTCGGCGATTGAATCGCCCGGTTATTATGGCAACCCAGATGCTGGGGTCAATGGTGGAAAGTGAATTTCCAACACGTGCGGAAATAAGTGACGTTGCCAATGCGGCATATTTGCGGGTTGATTCAACCATGACATCCGAAGAAACAACGATTGGTGCGCATCCATTAAAAGTTATTGAAACAATGGACAAGATTTTGTCTTTTACCGATATGGATGCCATTGAACACGTCAATGATTGGGTGCGGACGGAAAACGCCCCGGAAAATGATTGGTCGCGTTCTGTATCATCTATGGCGCATTTGAATCATGCAACGGCGATAATTGTTTTTGCGCGCGATGCCGATTCGACAATGCAAATTTCTGCACGACGGCCAGATGTGCCGATTATTGCGGTGTGCGACAATAATTTGGTTGCAAATCAATTATGTTTGTCGCGCGGTGTTATTCCGGTCTATACGCCGGATTTGTTCGCATTGCGCGATATTAACGCGGTTGCAAAAATGACCGAAATCAAACCCGGCAAATTGGTAATTGTTGACGGGGACGAGGTTAGTTTGCGCGACCACAATTAAATTCATTTTTCAAAACTTGATTTATCTGGAAATTTTTGATTAAGCCATTTTTTATTGTGCGCGCGCATTTCATCGGTTGTTGCATCTGTATCGTTTATACAGACAATCGGTGGTGTGTTTTTATCCAAATTCGCGGTTTCAATATCTGTGCAGTAGCATGGTGAGTTTTTGATGCTGCGTCTGTGTATTGTGTTATATATTTTATTCCACAGTTTGTTTTTTGTTTGCTTGATACCGTGGCAACGTATGGGCCGTGTTGTTCCGTGTATTATGCCGTACATATCAAAAATGATTCTGTGTATTTGGCAACCGTGTCGAAATTTATAATCTGTAAGTTGTTTGATTTCGTGTTCAAATAATGGGTGTTGCAACACACAGTTGATATTGCTTTTGTGATATGGGTCTATGCCGTGCGAATGTACGTATTTGTATATATTTTTCTTGAATATTGTCGATATTTTATATTGCGACAGTAATATTATTTGTCGGTAATCATTTTGCTCTTGTTCTAAATCAAATCCAATATTTGTTATTCTTTTGTGGCGTTTGTTGTATCGCAATATCGCGTGTCCGGCGGTATCAAAAAAGAAATCTTGGGAAAGTGGACGGTTAAAAAACATATCATCGTTTGATAATAAAAAATGTTCGCTGAGCCCTGGAATATTGGCGATGCACATTTCTATACTGGTTGAATTAAATGTTGGCATTGCGGACGCCGGCATAATTGATTTATGTGGAACGATGGTTATTTTGGGGTGTTCGGTGTTTAACCATTTTGGAACTTGGTCGAAACCTGTGACAATATAAATGTGATTTATCCATGGAACATATTTTTCCGCGCTGCGCAGCGCATATTTTAATTCGTCATTGTCGCGCCAACGTGCATCCACGGTGGCATCATGCGGCAAATTGTTTTTTCCGCCCGATATGGCAAGGTATTTTGCCTTTTCTTGTTGCCATTTTTTATCGTTACCATCAACCCACATATAAACCAAATCTATTTTTTTCATTTGTGTGACTCCTGTTTTTGTGAATAAAAAAACTGCCAGAATCTTGATGGCAGTTGGGGGAGTTCACAAAATCACAGCAGTCAGTAATCCCGTTGGCTTTTGGCTTGCGCCTGTTGTATAGCCAACGCTCCCCCAACATGCGTGCGGGGGTGCGATGCAATATGCATCGTGTGGGAAAAGCAACAACCCTCAAATTGTTGCGACTGCTGTTATGGACTTGTGAAGGTCCCTAAACGTTTTTCCCATAAGATTCTGGTTGAATGATAGTTTAGAATGAATACAAGGGCAAGTTTTTATTTTTCAATAGGTGGAAAACAATCGCCACCGTCAATCGGGCAACAATTGAAACCTTGGTCACCCATATCTGTGTATGTTTCGCCCGGGCAACAACCATTCAAATCGGGACTGGCGTTGTCTTTACACAGATATTCCATTGCCTCTGTCCATTCATATCTTTGTTTGATAACGTGCGCGGTCACGAACGCGGTGACAACGGCGGTTAAAAGACATGCGATAAAGATTTTGTAAATTGTTCTCATTTTTTTCTCCCGATTTTTTATTCTGATATTTCCACAGAATCTATGTATGTGCGACTAACGTTTTCCAATGGTACAGGCGCATAGTTTTCTGCGGTAATGGAAAACTCATTGTTGTTTGCCGGTAACACCGTCACAGATGAAAAGGCCGAATCTGTATTGGCGTTGGTTGAAACGCTAAGGTTCGCCCCGTATGTTTTTGCACGATATTTGCCACGCAGACGTTCCGGCACAGTAATATAATTCAGCGGATTGACCCCGGGACCCGTCAACGCCATTGGTTCTGCGGGTGATATATAATTTGTTGCCGTTTTATAGATTGGAACGGTGAACGTGGTTGCCGCGTTCTTTACCGTGGTTGTTGTCTCGTCACCATTGATGCGCATAATTTGCATGGCACGTTCGTTTGAACCACTGGGGCGCAATCTAAATAAACCATTCGCGCCAATATAACCACTTTGGTTCATAAGGTACGATGCCGCGTTATCTTTTGCGCGTACCGCCCCCAATGCCAGTATGGTTGCATCATAACCCATTGCCGCCATACGGTTTGGTTGTGTGCCGGTGGCGTTTTCGTACACAGTGGAAAATTCGGCCGGTATTTCGGGCAATGTTGCAAAGACCGCGCCCGTCATCGCCACATCGGACGCAATGTCGCCATCTTCCCACAGTGGGGTTCCGTAAAATCCGGCGTCACGTGTCCCAAGGCCGTAGTACCGCATGAAAGATACCAATGATTTTGTATCATCACCCGAGCCCAAGAATAATATGGAATCATATGGCAGGTCCCCCAATGTGTCTGTGCGGCCGATGTTTTCCAATTGTCGCGCCATGTTGGCACGTTCGGATGCTGAAAGATTTTCTTTGTTTAATATATCAGATAAAATTTCTTTGGCACGCGTGTTCGCCGCGTTTCGCGCCGTGTACATTGCCGCCGCCATTGCCGTTGATTTAATAGATTCTGTGTCGTGTTCATTATAATAAAACACACCGGTGTTTTTTATGTTATATGTTCCGGTCACAGACTTTGCGGCGCCCGCCATCGTGCGGCCAGACGTGTTATCCGGTGCAATGATTATGAATTTATTCCCGCCACGCGCGCGCATTTCTTGGATTGTGGTTTCAATAGTGTTTGTTGGAACCAATGACATACTGAATACGCCATCGCCCACCGCAGATATATCAGATGTGAATGCCAATGCCGGCATATCGGTCGGCTTTATGTCGCGCAAAATTCGTGCGTTCTGGGCAAAAACCGGGCCGATGATAACACCGGGGTTTGACGCGACCGCCGATCGTATCGTTTGGTTGACATCGCCGGATCCTGTATCATAAAAATCAATACGCGTTCCGTTCGATGCAAATTGCATCGCCGCCGCCTCAATCGCGGGACGAATAGATTTCCCAATGTTCGCGTTCGGTCCCGATGTCGGCAACAGCACCGCGATTGATTGTGTCGAATCGGTACCGTACATGCCGGAACTGAAACTGCCATACTGTAAAGATGCGGGGGTGGAAACATTGGCCTTGTCGTATTCGGTGTACCACCGATTATTTGTACCGCTGCATCCGGCCAAAACGGCCGATATGCAAACAAAACGAAGTATGTTTTTTATAATATACATTGAAAAATCCATTTTATTCTGTATCATTTTACTACAAAGGATTTAGAAATGCAATCAGGGCTTTACATTGTTGGCACGCCTATTGGCAATTTGTCCGATTTGTCACCACGTGCGATTGATGTGTTGAAAAATGTCGATGTTGTTGCCGCCGAAGATACGCGGGTGTTTGGTAAAATCGCATCGCACTTTGATATCAAAACGCGCCGCGTGTCGTGTCACGAACATAATGAAAAAGATGTTATTGATGGATTGTTGGAACGTGTTCGTGCGGGCGGGGCGGTCGCGGTGGTGTCTGATGCCGGAATGCCGGGAATCAGTGACCCCGGGTTCCGTATTGTTCGTGCCGCGCGGGATGCGGGGTTGCCGGTGTTTGTTGTGCCGGGACCAACGGCGGTTATATCTGCGCTGGTACTAAGTGGGTTCCCAACGGACAGGTTCACTTTCTGTGGATTTTTCGATGAAAAAAAATTACACGATGACAATCGTATTCGTCATACTATTGTTTATTATGAAAGTCCAAACCGCGTAAAGTCCACCATCGCCGCAATTGCACGTGTTATGCCGGAAAGAAAAATTGCAATTGTTCGCGAGATAACAAAAATTCACGAAGAAACTATTATTGGGTATCCGGCGGAATTGATGAATATGGACGCGCCACGTGGCGAAATTGTTTTGGTTGTTGCGCCCGCCCCAGAACACAAAATGTCAAATGCCGAAATTGCCGAAATTGTGAACGATGTTGTCGCGGGTTCTACCAAGGATGCGGCGGCCAATTTGGCGGCACGCGCCGGAATTTCCAGGAAAGAGGCGTATAAACGTTTGCTGAATAAGGACGGTGAAAAATGATAAAATTTGTTGGTGGTTTTGAACGTGTTTGTGATTTGCCGGAAACCCAATTCCCGGAATATGCATTTGCAGGGCGCAGTAATGTCGGCAAATCATCACTTATCAACGCGATTTTGAATGCGCCGGTTGCGCGAACATCAAATACGCCGGGGCGGACCCAGACACTGAATATGTTCAACATTCACGATAAAATAACAATTGTTGATTTGCCGGGCTATGGTTATGCCCGTGTATCACGTACGGATGCGGCGCGATGGATGTTGCGATTCCAAGAATATATAATCACACGGCGTCAAATGAAACGATTGTTCATTTTAATCGATTCGCGAATCGGGCCGCGTGATTCTGATTTAGAACTTATGAATTTTTGTGACACAAATGGAATTTCTTACCAGGTTGTTTATACCAAGAAAGACAAACGCGTGCGTGAACCCAACCAGGTCAAAATAGATGCCGATTCGCACCCCGCGATGGTTGCGGATATTTTGGAAACATCGGCCGAAAAAAAGCAGGGCATTGAAAGCATAAGGGCGATAATTGGAATCAAATAAAAATATTTTTTGTGTATCGAATCCCGCCAAAATTTTGGATGGGCTGTGGCGGGTGATGACCGAATCGGGTGTGCCAATTCCAGATATTTTATTGTTCGTGCCAAGCCGCCGTGCCGCAAGAAGCGTTGAAAAAATGATTGCGGAAAAATCTGGGGGGGCGGCAATTTTACCACGTATCGTCCCATTGGGTGAAGGTGTCGATGATATAATCGATGAAAATTATGCGGATACCGTATGCGAATTGGAACGGGTTGTTGCGGTTGCGTATTTGATTTCTGGATTGCCAAATGTTCGAAATATTGGGACCGCTTTGCCAATCGCACGAACATTGATTACTATGCAAGATTATCTTGAAAACAGCGGTATTGATATAAAAGATATAGATTGGAAAAATCTGGTTGATGAAAAATATGCAAAACATTTTCAAGACAAGGCCGATTTATTAAATATATTGGCGCGCGCATCAAATGAAATTTTTTCGGGCCGTGAAACAGATGTAAAACGCCGGAATCGTGATGCATACGCGTGGTGTGATTATGTCCAAGAAATGCCCAAGAATAATTCATTGATAATCGTTTGTGGTTCCACGGCCAGTGTTCCAACAACACGTAAATTGATGTCCATAATTGCGAAATTGCCAAATGGGCGAATAATATTGCCGGGCAAGATTTCCGGCGTATACAGCGATTTTGAATTGGATACAAATCCGTATAATGCCGAATACAAATTTTTGAATGAAATTGGTGTCGCACCCGAAAATATACAAGAGATAGATGTCGGCAAATCAAGTATAGATTTTATGAATCGTGCTTTTGGAAATGTGTATCAAGATTGCGGTGAATACGATTTATCGCATTGTCATTTAATCGCGGCATCGCGGGAATCAGAAGAGGCCGCGGTCGTGGCCGATATTGCCAATCGTGCGATTCAAGAAAATAAATCTGTTTTGGTTATAACGCCGGATTCTGCGGGAAATCAACGTTTGATGACTGAATTTGATGCGCGCGGGATTGTTGCAGATTTTTCCGGTGGGCAAATTGGAACAATGACGCCGGCGGGGCGTGCGATATTGAATATATTGGATGATTGGATTGAATCTGGGGCAAATCCTTTTCAAGATATATACTATAAATCTGGGTTTAATTTGTTTGAAACGGTTGCAAATATTGTTGAAAATTTTGCCGATGATTTGTCGCCGCATTTTGTTGTTGATGATGATGCGTCAATTCAAATTTGGAACCAGATAAAAAAGTTGTCCGATTGCCTGAATGCGCAAAACATTCGTGTGGATATAAATGATGCCCGTGCGTTTATTGCCGATGCAATGTCGGGTGTTCGCGTGCGGCGTCCACTAAACGATTCTGCGCCGGTCGCGGTTTTGGGAACCATAGAATCACGGATGCAGACCGCAGATGTTATCATATTGACGGGATTGAACGAAGGTATGTTTCCGGCAACCGGCTATGAAAACCCATGGTTGCCGCGGGCGATTGCAAATAAAATAGGTTTGCCGTCACCCAATCACAAGGTATCATTGATGGCTTTGGATTTTATGAACCTGTCGTGTGGGCCAGAGGTTTATTGGACGCGCAGTAAAACATCGGGGGGCGTGCAAACCCAAGAATCACGGTTTTTATCGCGGGTGATTGTTGCGCGTGGTGCGTTTGATGAATCGGTTGGTGCCGATATATTAAATAATGTGCGGTCGCGCGATTCGGTCCCATTTGCTCCATTGGATTATACCGACCCCGTTCCGCCCGCCGATTGGACCGATGTTTTTGTCACAGAAATTGAAAAATTGATACATAATCCGTATGTGTTCTATGTATATCATATTCTGCGTTTGCGTAAAATAGATGATTATTGGGTTGGGGCGGACGCACGCGATTTTGGTAATTTGGTGCATGACACAATTGAACACGCAGAACCGGGGGCATCGGTGGATTATTTGGTTTCCGAAATGGATGCGCGTGCACGTGAAAAATTGGGACGCAATAATTTGATATTCTATTTTTGGCATCGGCGTTTTGTTGAAATTGCGCTCGCCATTGTAGATATGTTGTCACGTACACCGAATGCCGAAAGCGAAGTTGAAGGTTCAGTTAAAATTGCGGGACGCACCGTTCGCGCCCGTGCAGACAGAATTTGGCAAACGGGTGTGTTAGATATCAAGACGGGTGCTGCGCCAAATAAAAATCAATTGATGTTGGGCAATATGCCACAATTGCCATTAGAGGCATATATGTTAAAAAATGGCGGATTTACAATGTATAGAACAAATATTGAATTTATGCCGACAATGGAATTTCTGCAATTGCGTGCCGGGGATGTGCGACCGATTCAATATGATGCCGCCACGACAAACGAAATGATAAACGCCGCGGTGGCCAAAGTGACAGAAATGTTCAATATTTATTCGGCCGGTGGGGCGGGGTACGAATACCGGAAAACCGGTGACACAAAATACAAAGAATATGATGATTTTGCACGCGCAGATGAACGCGACTAATCTATTTTAATCATCAACCCACAATGGTCTGTCGGTTTGTCCGCCATACGCGGAGATTTATCTATTTCACATTTTTTGATGATTTTTATTGCCACACGATTCGCCAAGAAATAGTCAAGACGCAAACCTTGGTTATTGCCAACGGTGTCGCGTCCGCGATAACCATACCAAGTATAATCGATTTGGTCGGGATGCATCGCGCGCCATACATCCACCCACCCGGCGTCCAACCATTTTTGCATTATCGCGCGTGCGGCCGGTGCCGATATACTGGACCCGACATAGTTTTTGGGATTCCAAACATCATCGTCTGTAATCGCGATATTAAAATCTCCGCCGATAATAACGGCCTCTTCGGCATCAATATATTGCGAAATATAATCTGTAAATGCGCGCATCCATTCCAATTTATATTGAAATTTGGGTGAATCTTCGGCCTCGCCATTGGGCATATAGACATTTATGATACGAACGCGCCCATCAATAACAGTTTCCAGAAAACGGGCGTTTATGTCGTTATAATTTGGTAATCCACGAACGGTATCTTCAATTGAAAATTTCGAAAAAGTTGCGACCCCATTCCAACTTTTTTGGCCGAATACCTTAATATTATAACCGTATTCTTCAAACAGGTTGTGCGGGAATGTCGCGTTTTCAACCTTTAATTCTTGAACCAAAATGGTGTCGTATTCGCCGGATTTTAATATATCCAGAAACGATTCGATATGTGCGCGAATCGAATTTATGTTTAGTGTCAGTATTTTCATATTTGCAATATTTCCTTTTATGAATATAATAGTCACCAGGTTTGATAAAAACAACAAGGATTTTTAAGTATGGATAATATGTTTCAGTTTTTAGAAGATACCGCCAAGAAGCATCCAAATAAGTTGTATTTGGTGCGCGAAGGCGTCAATTATGCGGACTTTGTCGAATTGGTAAAACGTCGTGCGGCGACTTTGCATACGGCTGGTGTTCGGGCGGGGGATGTTGTTGGAATTTTGTCGCATAACGTGCCTGCGTTTCCAATTACTTTGTTTGCGATATGGTATCTGGGCGGGACGGTGTTGTTGTTGGATACGAACCTGACGCCGTTTGAGTATGACAATATGGCGCAAATCACGAAATGCAAATTTGTTTGTGCCGAAAAATCGTTCTTTTATAAAACCAAGGGCTTTGAATTTATAGAAATTACCGCCCCGGACGGTGATGTCAATCCAAAATTAAAACCGGCAAAATTAAAGGGCCAAGATATTGCGACACTTTCGTTCACATCGGGTTCAACCGGCACGCCCAAGGTTGTGCCCCTTTCGCACTATAATTTAATAGAATGTGCAAATTCTTTGTTGGATATGCGGGAATGGTTAAAGGCCGGCGATATTTTATACGGTTTCTTGCCGATGTATCACATATTTGGTTTTGCGGTTGAAATATTGGCAACATTAAAATACGGTGCCGGCGTGTTGCTGCAACCGACCGTGAATCCCAAAGAGATTATGGCGGATTTCAAAAATTTCCGTCCACATGTTATTCCGGCGGTCCCCCGTTTGTTCGAGGTTTTCCGTAATAAAATTATTGATGGAATTAAATCTAAACATAAATGGTGGCTGTTTAAATTCGTTATGAAAAATGCGCCTTTGTTGCGAAAAATCGGTTTGTCGCGTCTTGTTGACGCGGTTTATAAACCGGTATTGGATGTGTTTGGTGGCCGCGCAAAGTTATTAATTGCTGGTGGTGCGGCAACAAAACCAGAAATCGAGAATTTCTATTTATCATTGGGACTTGGGTTTATCCAAGGTTATGGTATGACCGAAACCGTCGGCCCAATCTGTATTTCTAAACCGTGCAAGGGTCGCGTGCCATTTGCATTTGGCGCGCCAACAACCAACAACGTGGCCGAAATTCGCAATAAAAATGCGGACGGGGTTGGTATTTTGTGGTTAAAGGGAAAACAGATTTTTGGTGGATACCTGAATAACGATGCCGCAAATAAAGAGGTATTCGATGAACGTGGATTCTTTAATACCGGCGATATGGTGTCAATGGACAAGAATGGTGAATTGCACTTTGCCGGCCGTAAAAAACAAGTGATTGTTTTGGACAGTGGTAAAAATGTCTATCCCGATGAACTGGAGGGATTATTTATAACAATTCCGGGTGTTAAAAATGTTGCGGTTTTTGAACACAAGATAAAGGATAAAACCGTTGCATACGGCGTGTTTAGTGTAGATGCGAGTATGACAATGGAAAAACTGGCGGCGGCGGTTGCGCACGCGAATAAAAAAGTTGCGTCTTATAAATGGGTGACACACTTTGCGATGACAACCGAAGATTTGCCGATGACCAGTACTCAAAAGGTTAAACACCACGTCGTGCGCCAGAATCTGATTGATGGAAAGTATCCGGATAGGAAAGAGTAAAGCAATGTGTTTCTTCATTCGAAGAAAAAAAACGAACCTGCCGACAGAGGCTCTTGTTAGGCCTGATAGTGCAGACTGGCTTTTTGAAGAATATCGCAAAGATAGAGCATGGGAACGATATTCTTGGTGGATTTACGAACAATTTGCCGATGAGAATAAAGCCAAAAAACTGCGGGAATACAACGATGCGATGAATGCTTTGGTTGAAGAAATTTTTGACAAAAAAGAGCATTAATTACTTCCCCAAACATAATTGTGAAAATGCGGCGGCCAGGATTTCGTCTGTACCGATTGTTCCCAGTATTTTGCCAATGGCGTCCGCGGCATATCGCACGTGCTGGGCCAATATGTCATAATCGCCGTTTGATTTTTTCAATGCGTTGTTTAATTCTGTTGCCGCGCACGCCAATAAATCGTGTGTACGCGCGTTTATCATCAAAACCGATTCGCCGTTTCCGGTGATTTTATTTATTTTGTTTTTAATCACGTGCATCAATTCCGGCATGCCATCGCCCGTTTTTGCCGAGACATAAATTGCGTTTCTAATTTTTCTCGAATCGGTTGTATCAGATTTATTTACAACCAATACTTCGCCTGGAACAACTGGTGCCGTATCGTCATTTGGGGTTATAATATGCAAAACTAAATCTGCATTTTCTATCTCTTTGTTTGTGCGTTCGATACCGATTCGTTCAACCGAATCGGTTGTTTCGCGCAATCCCGCCGTATCTGATAAATTTACCAAGTATCCATCAATATCCATATTTGCGGATACGACATCGCGTGTTGTGCCGGGGGTGTCCGAAACAATTGCGCGTGATGCGCCAACGATTCGGTTAAACAGTGATGATTTGCCAACATTTGTTTCACCAACCAATACTATGTTTATTCCGTGCGTGATTGCACGTGCGGTTTTATATTTCGCCAATGCGGCGGAAATCGCCGTATAGAGCCGTTTTATACGTTGCATAATTGTGTTAGAAATATTGGCCGGTAAATCATCCGGGGCATAGTCCAACATTGCGGCGGCGTATGCGGAAATTTCCAACATTTGATTCCGCCAATCGGTATAAATTTCACCATCGCCGCCCATCATAGATTTTAATGCGCTGATGCGTTGTTTATCTGTTTCCGCGTCCAGCAACACGGCCAGGCCGTCCACATCCGCCAAATCCATTTTATTGTTAAAGAACGCGCGGCGTGAAAACTCACCGGGGGTTGCGATTCGCATATTGTTAGTCCGTAAAAATTCAAAAATTTTGTTTATAACCGCCGGCGCGCCGTGCGAATGTATCTCGATTATGTCTTCACCTGTAAAACTATGCGGTGTGGCAAAGTATATAACAACGCATTGGTCAATGATTTCGCCCGCGTCATCGCGCAGGTTTGTAAAATATGCATGCCGCGGCGCCAAGGTGTCGCGACCAGTAATTTTTTTTGCAAAATCGTGTAAATTGTTGCCCGATATGCGAATCACCGCGACACCGGATTTTCCGTGTCCACTGGACAGTGCAAAAATTGTATCGTTACTGTTCATTATTTATTTCCACTTATTTCTTTTAATGCCATCGGGACCAGTTTTTCAACACCAATTCCCGGGTTTTTTGATACCAATTTTTGGGCAATATCTACAATGTCCATTCGGCGGTACCCCAATGATTCCAATGCGCCCAGCAAATCAGGCAATGCGCCGTCCCCGGCAAAATCGACAGATATTGATGCTCCGCCAACTTTGGACTTTAATTCAACGATAATTTTCTCGGCAACTTTTTTGCCCACGCCCGGCGCAGTTGCGATTGTTTTTGCGTCGCCCGTTGCAATTGCGGTCAAAAGTGTATCGGTCTTTATCGTGCCCATAATCGCCATGGCAACGCGGGGCCCAACGCCCGATACGCCGTTCAGCATATTGAATAAATTTTGTCCGGCGGGTGCAGAAAAGCCGAACAAACGAATCGAATCTTCACGGACAATCGTTTCAATCCAAAGCGTCACGGTTGCGCCAAGTGTCAATGTTTCCGGGGTATAAACCTTGTACCCGACACCGGACACCATCAAAATTATGTGGTCATTGCCGATATAATCAACAATGCCTTGCAATTTTCCAATCATTTGCTATCCTTTTGCGGTAATTTTAATTTAATTAAATCAAAAGGTCAAATTATGAGTGGACACAGCAAATGGCATAATATCCAGCACAAAAAAGGACTGGCGGATGCGGCGCGCAGTGGTTTGTTCACAAAACTGGCGCGTGAAATTACTATGGCGGCTAAGCTCGGCGATAAAAATCCCGATAATAATCCGCGCCTGAGACTTGCAATTTTACAGGCGCGCAAGAATTCTATGCCGAACGATAACATCAAACGCGCAATTGATAAAGCGTCGGGTTCAAATACCGAAAACTATGTGGCCGTCCGGTACGAAGGATATGGCCCGGGTGCCGTTCCCGTTATTGTCGAGGCATTAACCGATAACCCGCGGCGCACAGTACCCGAAGTTCGCAATATATTTGCCAAAAATGGTGGCAATATGGGCGAAGAGGGCAGTGTTGTGTTTATGTTCACACGCGCCGGGCAAATATTCTATCCATCAACAATCGGTAAAACCGAAGACGAAATGATGGAAATTGTTATGGATGCCGAGGCAGAAAACCTGGAAACAACCGAAGAAGGTTTTATCATCACAACCAAACCGGATGATTTTATGAATGTTCAAAAGAAAATCGCGGACGTGTTGGGTGAACCGGAAAATGCGGAATTGACATGGGTTCCAAATATGCCGATGGATTTGGATGACGAAGCATACGGCAAATTGGAAAAATTGGTTGATGCATTGGATGCCAATGACGACGTGCAAAAGGTGTTCACCGCCGCGAATTAGTTCCGTCTCCGCTGCGCTCCGTCGCGACAGTGGTTAGTGATTATCCGCTTCCGCTTTGCTACAGCGAGACAAAGGTACGGGCACAATCGCGCCCGTTTTTATTTGATAAACTTTGTAAATTGTGTTGTGTTTGCGTGGGCCAGGGCGATTGCGATGGCGTCACTTTCGTCTGGGGTTTTCGGGTTTGCCGCCGGCAACAGAATTCTTACCATTTTATCAACCGCGGTTTTGTCTGCGTGACCTGCGCCGGTTAAAATCTTTTTTATTTTATTTGGTTCGTATTCAAATATTGGAATATTATGCGTGGAAATCGCAACCATCGCCGCCGCGCGCGCGTGACCCAATATCAATGTTGTTGTGGGGTTTTTATTTACAAAGGTTATTTCCATACTGGCCTCATTCGGGGAAAACGATTCGCAGATTTTTGAAACTTCATTAAAAACAATTGCCAAACGTTCGGCGAGTGCCCCGGTCTTTTTGGGTAATATAACACCACTGGCGATATATTTTCGCGTGTTGCCGACCGATTCGATAATCGACCAACCTGTATGTAAAAGACCCGGGTCAATGCCCAAAATTCGTGTCACTTTTTTATTTCCTGAAACTAATCTTGCCGACACAGTCCGCGCCAAAGTATTTGTTTATCTGTTTTTTTATTTCATCCGTCATATATGACAATTTTAATGTATACGCCGGATTCCGTGGCCTGAGGACAATATTGTATTCGCCGGTGTGTGTCTTTTTGACCGCGCAAATGTCGGCCATATTTGATATCTCGGGCCCGATGATTTCCGGCCAACGGGCGACCAAGTCCGCATCAGATGCGCGCACACCAAATATTTTGAACAATCCGCCCAATGCGCCGGCAATGCTCTGTGGGCGCGCGATGCGTGTGCCAAAATCTTTATTTTTTGGGTTTGACATAACTGTATTCTTTCGGCATTAAAATGTACATTTCGCCTTGGGCATGTTGGCCGTGGGCATATTGATATGCTTCATCGCCTTTGCCAAAGAATATGTCGGCGCGCACCCAACCGCGTATCGCACTGCCGGTATCTTGGGCAATCATAAGGCGTCTAAATTTTTGTCCATTGGACAGGTTGGTATCGATGTATACGGGCAATCCCAACGTATACAGCGAATCGTCCATTGCAATACTGCGTATTTTTGAAAGCGGTGTTCCAAGTTTTCCAATTACATCCGGCGGAACCGATTCATAGAAATACACATAACGCGGATTGTTATAAATGACCTCTTTGGCAAGTTTTGGATTTTTCTTTAAATGCGTCCAAACCGCGTCCGCAGAATATCCGCCCGCGGGTTTGATGCCGCGATTGCGTAATTGTTCACCAATGGATTTGAACGGTAAATCATTTACGGCGGCAAAGTTCAATTTTACCATCGTCCCGTCGCTTAGCTTTAACATACCGCTGCCCTGGATTTGGATGTTTTGGACGTCAACTATATTCGCCCAATACAAGACGCGCCCGATTTTATTTTCAACAATTTGCTTTTTGGGCACACCTTTATAGTTGCGACCATCGGTTGGAATGCCCATTAACGGTTCATTGCATTCGGCCGTCTTGGTCCGGCAACCCGGAATCACCGGCGAATAGTATCCCGTATAGGTTCCCTTGGATGTGCCGTTATCATTATAGATTTTATATGGTTGGAAATTCGATTCGAACCATGCGCGAACCGTTGCAGTGTCGGCACTGGCACTGGGCAACATATTACATTTTTCTTCGAACAGCGCGCGGTCCGGAACAACGCGGCCTTTGTACTGAATTTTCGCCTTGCACGAATTACGAAATGCCTGCAATGCGTAACGGACATCGTCTTTGTCCCAATCGGGCAGTTCGGCATAAGATACTTTTTTAAGGTTCTCGTGCGGAACGACCGAATCGTCGCCACTGTGTGTCGGGGTTGAAACGTCGCACGATGCCAAGAACAGACCGCATAAACCAAACACTGTGCCGCGAAAAACCCACTTAAAAATGTCAATTTTCATTTTATTTGCTCTCCCACTTGTAAAATTTCCCTTTGATGCTATATTATCATAAAACGAGTCATAAAAAAAGGAGCAATCGCAATGGCAAAGTTCAATATTATATCTCAATTCTTGAAAGACATTTCTTTCGAAAGCCCAAATGTCCCGGATTTATTCTTTAAGCAGGACAATGGCCAGGCAGAATTGGAAATAAACATCGATATGCAGGTCAAAGGTTCGGAAAAAAACCTGTTTATGGTTGATTTGATTACAAAAATCCATTCGAAATTAAAGGCCGATGGTAAATCTATCTTTTTGATTGAGGCCACATATACCGGTTTGGTCCAAATGGAAGAAGAAAAAGATGAAGAGGCGAAAAAACGTACTTTGTTGATTGATGTGCCGACGATGTTGTTCCCGTCTGTGCGCGCATTGGTGACGCGTTTGACCGCGGAATCTGGTTTCCCGCCGTTTGCAATGCAGATGGTTGACTTTGCCGATATGTATGAAAAACGTAATCAGCAAAAGGCATAAGTTAAAATTTGGTCATTTTGAACGCGCCGTTTGGCGCGTTTTTTTGTTGGGTTTTGCGATTCGTCACTTTTTGTGGTATCATTAAAGATGATTCTTTAAGGGGAGAGATGTTATATGGCCAAAGATAAATATATTTCTGGGCGTGGTTCGGTGAACGGATTTTCTTTTGCAAACCTGGGGATTTTTACTGGGTTTGCCGATGGTATTTATAACGCGGTGTATTCTTTGGTTATATTGGAAATTTTCAAAAGTTCCGCAATTGTTGGTATTTATGTCGCGCTTTATTCTGTGTTTTGCGTAATTGTTGGGTTGTTCGCCAAAGAGATATTTCGCCTGTTTTCCAAGGTCAAAGTGTTTTATTTCGCGTTATTGATGTTGGTGGTGTGTTACGCAATGATGGGTTTTTCCGTGTTGCCACGAACATTTATTGTTTTGGATTATACCAGTGGTTTTGCAATAACGCTGACCGCCATGTTGATACCGCTGTTTATGTCGGATTTTTCCGGCGATGCCGGTATGGCAAAGTTAAATGCACGTTATCATTTATGGGTGAATGTGGGCGCGTTGTTGGCGCCAATGTTGGCGGTTATGGTCGCAACGCGTTTTGGGAACAGGGCGGCGTTCTTTCTGTCTTCGGCGATTTATATGGCGGCTTGGTTGTTCTTTAAGTATTTACGACTTAGCCAGGAAGACAAGCAGATAAAACCTGTAAATCCGCGCAGGACGGTGCGGGGGCTGGTTCGAAATGCGGCGGCGTTTTTCAAAACGCCCGGAATGTTGCGTGCATATGCCGTGAATTTCGGTTTTTATTCCTTGCGGGCTATGCGATATCTGTATGTGCCAATTGTTGTCATAGAAAACGGATTTTCCAAAGACACACTTGGTTTGGTTTTGACATTGGGGATTATCCCGTATTTGTTGTTGTCGGATGTAATGGCGCGCCTGGTTCGGCGATTCGGTAAAAAGATATGGTTGGTTTTGGGATTTGGGTCTTTTGCGGCGTTTTCGGCGTGGGCGACGGTTGCAACGGGTTTCCCGGTGTTGGCGATATTCGTCCTGTGGCAGATTTCGGGCGCATTTATGGAACCGGTGCACGATTTGTTGTTCTTTGATAACACGCCCAAAAGCCAACAAGCCCGGTTTTATGGTGTTTTCCGCACAAGTGTCAATTTCCCGAATGTTATTGCGCCCGTCGTTGGCGCGGCGTGCATAACCATATTTGGTGCGACATCGGCGGTGTGGTTGGTGACATTTGCCGTCGGGGTGTTGTCGGTTGGCGTTTTAATGGCGAAAAAGTAATTGCACATGGGCTTTTTTCCTTGTATCATCCCCTGTGATAAGAAAGGGGTTTATTTATGGCAAAAAAAGAAGCAGCAACAGCGACAAAAAATCCGGCATTGGAATCTGCGCTGGCACAAATTCAAAAACAATTTGGTAAAGAAGCAATCATGAAAATGGGCGATGGTTCGCAACAGAATATCGAGGCGATATCGTCCGGTTCTTTGGGGTTGGATATCGCGTTGGGTATCGGCGGTTATCCACGTGGACGCATCGTTGAAATCTATGGTCCCGAAAGCAGTGGTAAAACAACATTGGCCCTGCACGCGGTGGCCGAGGCACAAAAGAAGGGCGGCACGTGCGCATATATTGATGCGGAAAATGCATTGGACCCCAGTTATGCAAAAAAGTTGGGTGTGGATGTTGCGAACCTAATTATATCGCAACCCGATTCGGGCGAACAGGCATTGGAAATTGCCGACACGCTTATTAAATCGGGCGCAGTTGACGTTGTTGTTATCGATTCGGTCGCGGCGTTGGTGCCCAAGGCGGAATTAGAAGGTAATATCGGCGACAGTTTTGTTGGCACAACCGCAAGGTTGATGAGTCAATCTTTGAAAAAATTGGCGGGGTCTGTTTCGCGCAGTAATACATTGTTGATATTCATCAATCAAATTCGTATGAAGATTGGTGTTATGTTTGGTAATCCGGAAACGACCAGTGGCGGTAACGCGTTAAAGTTCTATGCGTCGGTTCGTTTAGATATTCGCCGGACGGGTGCAATCAAAGATAAAGAAAATGTTATCGGTAACGAAACGCGGGTCAAGGTTGTTAAAAACAAGGTTGCGCCACCGTTCCGTACGGTCGATTTCAAAATTATGTATGGCGAAGGTATTTCCCGCATAAGCGAGATTTTGGATATGGGTGTGAAATATGACTTTATCGACAAAGCGGGCAGTTTCTATTCGTATAACAATGAACGCATAGGCCAGGGTGAAGCGAATGCACGTCAATGGTTGAAAGACCATCCAGAGGCGCAAAAAGAATTGTTGGATAAAATTATGGCGCGTGCGAACGGAATCGCCGAAGAAATGACAACTGGGCCGGCTGATGACGATGCTGATTCGGTTGTGGACGAATAATTTAACCAAAAGGGGTGCATAAATGGGTATGGCCAGGACATTTGCATTACTTGATATTGTGTTGCGGGCGCATATATTGAATTGGTTTTGGCGTGATCGCGCCAAACGACGCGCGGTTCGGTGTGCGATTTTGGAAACCGCCATACCCAAATATTTCAAAAGGTACCTGCCGGCCGCCGCGGCTATTCCTGAACGCAAAGTTGTGAAAAATGATAAAGACGAAAAGATTTTTACACTTTGGCTTCAGGGTGAAGAGAATGCGCCCGATTTGGTCAAGGCGTGTTTCCGCAGTATTCGCCGGAATTGCGAACAAGAATTGGTTGTTTTAGATATGAATTCTGTGTTTGATTACATCACATTGCCCCAAGAAATTGTTGAAAAGTACAAACGCGGAAAAATTGGGCATGCACATTTTGCCGATATTTGTCGGGTTGAATTGTTGTACGAGCATGGCGGTTTCTGGTTGGATTCAACCGGTTTTGCAACCGCGCCGATTCCAGATTGGATTATTGAACAAGACTTCTTTGTGTATATGGCCGGGCGCAAGGTTGGCAGTCCGTACAGTTATATGCAAAATTGTTTTATACGCGCGCGCAAAGGGGCATATCTGTTGGATGCGTGGCGGGCGATGATATTGGATTATTGGATGCACGAGAATCATAGTTTTGATTATTTTATGCATCAGTTGTTATTCAAAACATTGGTTCAAAACGACCCGCGCGCCAAAAAATATTTTGCCGAAATGCCGCATATTGACCAAGACCCAACGCATGCACTGTGGTGGCGATATGGGCGCAAACCATTTGATAAAAAAACATTTGATGAAGTGACATCCGGCGCGTTTTTTCAAAAGACCACATATAACAGTCCCTGGGTCAAGAAAATAGAACCCGGAACATTTGCCGACGAAATGGTAAATAAAATGTAAATGGGGGAATCGGGTGCCAAAATTATCTGTGATTGTTCCTGTGTATAATGCCGAAAAATATTTGCGCCGGTGTTTGGATGGACTGGTTTCCCAGACATTTACAGATTTTGAAGTTTTATGTGTGAATGATGGCAGTACGGATAAGAGTAAAAAAATTTTGGATGAATATGCGGCGCGGGATAAAAGATTTGTTGTGATAAATAAAAAAAATGCGGGTGTGTCCGCGGCGCGTAATGATGGAATTAAACGGGCGCGTGGCGGGTATATTCATTTTTTAGATGCCGATGATGTGATTGATGATGAATATTATTCCGCGATGATATACGGCGCAGAAGATGCCGATGTTGTATGTTCTGGATTTGTTTCAAACAGTAAATATTCATCAAATCTTACATATAAACGGTTTCACAATTTAACGGGGATGTATGGCAAATTATTTTGGACCCAGGCGTTGGTTAAGTCTTTTGTTTGGCGATATTTGTTTCGGGCGGATTTTATTAAAAAGAATCATTTGCGCTTTGATACATCATTGATTTCCCAAGAAGATGCGATATTCGTGCTGAATGCGATGCCTTTGGCAAATCGGGTTATTATTGTACCAAATGTTAATTATCATTATATATTTAATGATGCGTCGGCGTTGAATAAACGGGATTTGACCCACAGGCGTAAAATAAAAGAACAATATAAATTTGTAAAACAATATAAATCGATGTATGCCAGGGAACACAACGTATACGCATTGTGGCGGTTTAGAAAAATTATAAAAATATTTATTTGATTTCGGGGGCGCGTATGGTGAAAATATCTGTGATTGTACCAATGTATGGGGTTGAAAAATACCTGCGTCGGTGTTTGGACAGTGTATTGAATCAAACCCTTACCGATTGGCAGGCAATTTGTGTTGATGATGGTTCGCCCGACGGGTCCGGTGAAATTGCGGAAGAATATGCCGCACGTGATTCGCGTTTTGTTGTCGTTCATCAAAAAAATGGGGGACTTTCGGATGCGCGAAATACGGGAATGAAATATGCGACCGGTGAATACATTATGTTTTTGGACAGTGACGATTTTATTCATGCCCAAACAATGGAAATTTCATATTTTATGGCGCATCGTGATAACACAGATATTGTCGCGTTCACATATGACCGTATTTATCGTCCACGCCTAATGGTGTGTCATTTCTTGGGTATGAATACAGACAATGTTGTGCCATGGGGTGTACGCAAAAGGTATAATTTGAAAAAAATAAAATCACGTGTGACGGACGATATTTTTATGTATGCAACGGAAAGTGCGCACAATTTTGGAAATAAAAATCGCCGTTGGCTAATCAAGCATTGCCAGGTTTGGAAAAATATGTATCGGCGTTCTTTGATTGCGGATATACCATTTATCAAAGGTATTTTGTTCGAAGATTTTCCGTGGTGGAGTGCCGTTATGTTAAAAAATCCACGTGTGACAGTTATAAATTTACCGTTGTATTATTATATACCAAATTTTGGTGGAATTGTTTTATCGGCAAGACAGTTGCGAATGATGCAATCGCTGTGTACGGGAATTTCCAACGCATACGAGCTTTATCGTGATAACGCAAATGAATATCAAATGAAAAAATGGACTGAAAATTTCTTGTGGCATTTTATTGCCAAGGCATTTCATAAAACAGAATATTTGAAAACAAACGATGAAAAGGACCAGGCGCGCAAAATGTTGCAAGAATTAAAATCCGGTGGTGTTTTTGATAATGTGCCCAGTGAATTTTTTGAATTGCGAAATAAAATTTATGATATAATCCCCACAGAGGGTACCATCAAATAAAAAAAGGAATTTAATCAAAAGGGATTTTGACGCATTTGTGCGGTGTTACATTATTGGCGCAAAATTTTGAGGAAATTTTAAACCAAGAGGAATATTTTTATGCAAGCAATATCTGTTATCATACCAATATATGGTGTTGAAAAATACCTGCGCAGATGTTTGGACAGTGTATTAAATCAAACCTTTACCGATTGGCAGGCGATTTGTATAAACGACGGCAGTCCCGATAATTCCGGTGCCATAGCGGAAGAGTATGCCCGACGCGACAACAGATTCGTTGTTATTCATCAAACAAATGGCGGATTGGCGGATGCGCGCAATATGGGGTTGCGGCACGCCACCGGTGAATATGTGATGTTTTTGGATAGTGATGATTTTATTCATCCACAAACAATGGAAATGACATATTATATGTCGCGACGTGATGACACAGATATTGTGACGTACACAAACGATAATCTGTATGGGTTGCGGTTACGGTTGCGCCATTTTTTTGGAATGAATACAGATAAAGTCAGCCCCATCGGGTTTAATCGCAGGTATGGTCCCGAATGTGTTTGCAGTTTGGTGACAAATGATATATTCAAATATGCAACCGAAAAAGATGGAAATATATTTAATACGAACCGTCAATGGTTGGTCCAAGGTTGCCAAGTTTGGAAACACCTGTATCGGCGTTCTTTGATTGCAGATATACATTTTATCAAAGGTACTTCGTTTGAATATTTCCCGTGGTGGAGTGCCGTGATGTTAAAAAATCCGCGTGCAACGATTTTGAATTTGCCACTGTATTATTATCAACCGGATTTTGATGGTGTTGTGAAAGGTGCAAATCCATTGCAAACGATAACCGATTTATGTACCGGTATTGAACATACATTTATGCTGTATCACGATAATGCAAATCAATATCAATTCCAAATGTGGAACAGAAAATTTCTGTGGTTCTTTATAGAAGATGCGTTTCGTCAAAAAGATTCTTTGAATGAACCTGCTGAATTTGGGGCGGTGCGCGAAAGATTTACAAAACTGTGCAAGATGGGTGTGTTTGATTTTCCACCGAATAATAAATCGCGAAAATTGCGTCGTGAAATTTTAGATTTTATTGGAATGTAATTTTTGCCTATACGCCGGTTTTCTTGAAACGCGATGGGATTTTTACAACCCATTTTATGCCAAACATTCCGGGTTTGTCCAACGCGTATATTGGGCGAAATATGCGCTGGACTGTGCGGGCAATTTTTATATATGTTTCGCCGTGTGCCCGTTTTTTTGTGACCATATTTATTGTCCCATTTCCCCGGCGGCGCAAATGATTCACCCAATCGGGCCCGCGTTTGGTTGCCTTTTGAATCAACATATCCATATCAACCGCGCCAAAATGCAACAGGTATAAATTTTTATCTATATGAAATGTATGATTGTGGACACTGTGGAAACCACTGCCCCAGCGTGCAGGCCGAAACAGCACGACCGGTTTGGTATAGCGTGTGGACAGCAATGCGCGCCCACGTTGCGCCAGCATCGGTTTTTTGGGGTCCAATTTTTTTTCGTTATTCATATCTTGGCCTATATCCAGCCCCAGCCCAGATACCGTAGTGCGATATTTTAATGTCGATAAATATTCCGCCAATGATTTTTTTGTGTTCGGGTCCACAATCAAAAATTCATCGCAATCGCAACCGATAACAATATCGTATTTTTTGAAAAGTTTTGTGGCCAAATCTGATACCTGACCGATTCTGTATTTGTCTCCGGCGGCACGTGACATCTCGGTATGCGGCATTTTTATAATATTTACGTCGGTTGCGTTTTTGGGCGGGTTTTGATCTGTGCCGTCCAATATAATGTAAAGATTTTTTTGCCCCAATTCTTGGCCATAATATTTAACCCATCGGGACAGAAAAAATTCATCATTTCGTGCCATCGTTATGGCGGCAATTTTCTTGGTCATTTTATTTTATCCATGGTTTTACGTATTGCGTATTTTAACCCGCGCCAAATTATTTTGAACGGATTTATGGTAAGAAACCAATTCATATAATCCGCGCCATAGACACGGTTTGCGGTTTTTATAACCGCACTGGCCGCGCGTTTGTTGGAATGCGCCAGTATGTATTTTATTTCATTACCCAACGCGCCATAGTGACGCGCGAAACATGCTTTCTTGATAAAAGGACACCCGTTTTTGAATAACCGTTTTGGGTTGTTATATGTAAATCGGCCGTGGTGCACATAGATTCCGTCCCAAGAACATTTGTGTTCACCAATCAACCGGCTTAGTCCGTGTTCATATTTTACAGATACTCTGTTTTTTGTGGGTTGCGTGGTGACGGATGATATAAATTCATCAAACCAATTTGATGTGAATATATTTTTATTTAATCGTACAAACCAAGATTCCATAAATGCGTGCGTTTTATGTGTTGAAACCGCCACACCGGCCGCATCTGTGGGCATAGAATCCAATTTTTTTATTAAATTGGACATATTGAACATTGGGCCAAATACAGAATCATTGACGATATATGCCATGTCGTATTTGTTCAATATATTATTATCACGTGCCCAAATGTATGCGCGTTTATATGAACCAAAATCATATTCCCTGTGACGCGTGGCCGCCGCATACAAACAGTATTTTTTTATTTTGTTTATTTCGATTTTTTTTGCATCGCAATCCATATATAAAACTATGTCGCCAAATTTGTTTAATTGTTCCAAATAGTATATCAATGCATCGTCAATTATACCATTGGCGTCATATCCGGCAAAGATGAATAAACGTTTTACCATATTTATAGTAGAGCAGATTTTTATAAAATTTGCAATAGGCTAAGCATTCTAAAAAAACACCGGTGTTGCACCGGCATTTTTATATTTGTTCTTCTTTGCCGCGGGCAAGTTTTTTGCGTTTGCCGCTGTCCAGTTCTTTCTTGCGCAAACGAATTGTTGCCGGCGTCACTTCGACCAATTCATCGTCTTGGATATACGACAATGCTTCTTCCAAAGACATTTTACGCGGTGGGGCCAAGAACAATTTTTCATCGGCCGTCACACTGCGAATATTGGTCAATTCTTTGCCTTTGACCGGGTTGACCTCTAAATCGTTTTCTTTGCTGTGTTCGCCGATAATCATACCCGAATAGACTTCGGTTTGTGGACCCACGAATAATACGCCGCGTGGTTCCAGGTTGTGCAGCGCATATGTTGCGGTCGAACCCTTTTCCATAGAAACCAAAACACCCGGGCGGTATTGAACAATTGGACCGCGATATGTATCGTATTTATCAAACACGCGATTCATAATTCCGGTGCCACGTGTGTCGGTGCGGAATTCGGACAAATACCCAATCAACCCGCGTGATGGCGCGGAAAATACGATGCGGGTTTTGCCGCCGCCGGACGCCTTCATTTCGGTAATTGTTGCCTTGCGTTTTGTCATTTTTTCGATAACAACGCCACTGAATTCGTCATCAACGTCAACAACAACTTCTTCGATTGGTTCCAACATTTCGCCGTTTTCGCCGGTATGCATAACAACGCGCGGACGTGACACAGAAAGTTCGAATCCTTCGCGGCGCATTGTTTCAATTAAAATTCCCAATTGTAATTCGCCACGACCAGATACCTCAAAGGATTCTTTGTTTTCACTTTGGGTCACCTTTAATGCGATATTGGTTTCGGCCTCTTTGAATAAACGTTCACCAATCATACGGGATGTCAGTTTTTTACCACTTTGTCCCGCCAATGGTGAAGTGTTTACAAAGAAAGTCATGGTAAGGGTTGGTGGGTCGATTGGCATTGCCGGAATTGGTTCGGTGACTTCTGGTGCGCATAATGTGTCCGCCACGGTTGCCTTGGTGAACCCGGCGACAACAACAATATCACCCGCGGACGCCGATTCGCGTGAGATTTTTTCGATGCCGCGGTGTTCAATAATTTTTGTGATTTTGGCGTTTTCAACAAATTCGCCCTGCATATTGATGGCCTTGACCGATTGGCCAACACGCACGGTTCCCGATTCAATTTTACCGGTTAAAATGCGCCCGACGTATGGGTCAGATTCCAGGGTTGTTGCCAACATTGTGAACGGTGCGTCCAATTGGCAACGTGAACCGTTGCAATCGGGGGCCGGCACGTGGTCAACAATCAATTGAAACAGTGGGGTTAAATCGCGGCGTTCATCGTTCAGTTCGCGAACCGCCCAACCATCGCGCCCGCACGCATACAGATATGGAAAATCCAATTGCGCATCGTCCGCGCCCAATTTATCGAACAGGTCGAATGTTTCAGATAAAACTTCGTCGGGACGTGCATCGCCACGGTCAACTTTGTTTATGCACACAATTGGTCGCAGACCCAATTTTAACGCCTTGGACAGCACGAATTTAGTCTGGGGCAGGGGGCCTTCGGCACTGTCCACCAATAATACAACACCGTCAACCATTGATAAAATACGTTCGACTTCGCCGCCAAAATCCGCGTGTCCCGGCGTATCGACAATATTGATTTTATAATCGTGCCACAAAACGGATGTCGGTTTGGCCGAAATGGTAATTCCACGTTCGCGTTCGATATCGCCACTGTCCATAACGCGGTCTTCCACGCGTTCGTTTTCGCGGAAAGTTCCCGCCTGTTTCAACATATTATCAACCAAGGTTGTTTTCCCATGGTCAACGTGTGCGATAATCGCAATATTACGAATTTTCATATACAAAACCCTTTTTTTAGCACAAGATTTTATCATAATTTTTCGCATTTTCAACAAATTATGGCTAATTTTTCATAAAAATTGACATCTTGTATAATTTGGGTATAGTTCGTGTGCAAGAAACCGGTCTAAAAAGTAAAAGGGGTATTACCATGAAAGATTTCGGTAAAGAAGTTTCAGAAAGTTTGTTGCAGTTGCATTCTGGATTGGCCAAGAAAGTGGATTGGCACAAAATGCAATTGAATGAAGAATACAGGTCTTGTTTTTCCGCGGTGGTGTTTCTGTACAGTGTGGCATTGAATCCATTTGACTATTGCGACCCGGACAAAAATTTTAATAAAAATATGAACAATTTGGGTTTCGATGTGCCGCAACATTATTCATTGTTCACTTTGAACAAAGGTGCTGCTCAGTGCGTTTATGACATTATGATTTGTGCGCATGATTATTTGTGTTATGATGGTGATAAATTGGATAAATCGGCCATTGCATACAGATATCGTTCCCGGCAAGAGGCCATAGATGCAATGCGTTTGTTAAAACGCGATGCGATACAGAAAACAGGTGGGATGATTCCGTATGTCGCACGTAAATTGTTTGCCCGTACCAGATAAAAAAATCGTCCGTCTTCGCTGCGCTACGTCGCGACAGGCCGATTTTTGTGCGACCGCCCATCCGCTTTCGCTTTGCTACAGCGAGATATGGCGGTCATAAATCATTAATGTTTTCCACCAATTTTGGTTCGACCACCCATTAGGGGTTGCAGTTTCTTTGGGATATTCACCGACCCATCGGCGTTTTGGTGATTTTCAATAACCGGTACCAAAGCGCGGGGCAGGGCGATTCCGGTGTTGTTCAATGTTGCGACAAATTTAACTTCGCCGGTCGCATTTTCGCGATAGCGCGTGTTTGTACGACGTGCCTGAAACTGACCAATCGACGAACAAGAACCCAATTCGCGATACGCGTTTTCCGATGGGAACCATGCCTCGACATCGTTCATTTTAACTTTGTTGAATCCCATATCGCCGGTACTATTTGCGATAACGCGATACGGCAATTCTAAATCTTCCACCACTTCGCACAGGTTGTTTAACAAAAATTCGTGCATTTCATCACTTTGTTCGGGTGTGCAAAACACATACTGTTCAACTTTGTTAAATTGATGTACACGAACGATTCCGCGGGTGTCGCGACCCGCGGCACCGGCCTCTTTGCGGAAACATGGTGAAAAACCGGCATATTTTATCGGCAAATCATTTTCTGATAAAATTTCGTCCGCGTGCAAAGAATTCAAAACAATTTCCGCCGTGCCAGTCAAACAACGGTCTGTATCGGTCAACATAAATACATCATTATTCATAACCGATAAATCGGAACCCATAAAATGTCCGGCGTTAAATATTGTTTGCGGTTTTGAAATAGATGGACATTCAATATATTTGAAACCTTTGCTAATCAATTTCTGAATAACATAAGTTTGAATTGCCAAAGATAATTCTGCGGCTTCGCCGGCCAGTGCATAAACGCGTGTGCCACAAATGCCCGCGATTTTTTCCGGCATCCACCAACCGTTCATATCCAACAATTCCCATTGTGGACGCGGGGTGAAATCAAAATTGCGTGGCGTGCCAACACGACGGATTTCCACGTTTGCAGAATCATCGGCACCAACTGGTGCAGACGCATCGGGTATTTGTGGAACACGATGCAACAGGTCCGTTAGCATGGCCTCTTTATCCGCAAGTTCGGCCATATCGTTGGCGATTTCTTCGCTGATTTGTTTAGATTTTGCAATCAATGGGGCTTTGTCGGTAGCGGTTGGGATTTCGCGTGATATTTTATTTTTTTCGGCGGTTTTGGTTTGAGTAATTGTTTTCAATTCACGCACACGCACGTCCAATGACAAAATGTCATCAACCACATCAGGAAAATTTTTTACCCGGCACGCGTTCTTGACAATGTCCGGATTTTCACGAATAAATTTTATATCCAACATTTTTATTCCTTTTTATTGTGCGTTCTTGTTCAGGTATGCGATGGCGTCCATTGCCGCGGTGCATCCCGTACCAACCGCCGTTGCAATTTGCATTTTTATATTTGAATGGACATCGCCCGCCACAAACATACCCGCCGGCAACGCATCGGGGCTAAGCCGTCCCAATTCATCGCGTTTGATATCTTCGGTCAGGTAATCTGTGTTTGCCTCGTGCCCGATGGCGACAAATATTCCATCGCAAACAATTTGTTCATCGTTTGTTGTTGTCGCAATCAATTCGCCGGTCTGTGAATTTGGTTTTGCAGAAATCTGTTTCAATTCGGTATCAAAGATACATTCTATATTTTTCTTTTCTGCAACGCGTTTGCGAATGATTTCTTCGGCGCGTGTGAACGATGATTTGCGATAAACGATTTTTACCGTCTTGGCAATGTCTGCCAAATACAGTGCGTCGTTCAATGCGGTGTTGCCGCCACCAATGACCAACACGGTTTTGTCGGTATAGAAAAATCCGTCACATGTTGCACAGTATGAAACGCCGCGACCAAAGAATTCGCGTGCCCCCGCAATTTCCAATTTACGCGGGGATGCGCCGGTTGCCAAAATTACCGTGCGCGTTTCATATTCGTGACCGTGCGTATCGGTTACGATAAATGTGTTGTTTGCATTCGGTTTGATATGTGCGGCGGTTTTCATTTGAACCTTGATACCAAATGATTCAGCCTGATTCTTCATAAATTCGATTAGTTCAAGGCCACTGCCGTGCCAGCCCGGGTAGTTTTCCAATGTTGCGATGGTTGACGTTTGGCCACCCAATGTGTCGCCACCCATAACCAGCGTGTTTTTATTTGCACGACCGCAATAAATTGCCGCAGTCAACCCCGCCGGGCCAGAGCCCAAAATAATAACATCATACATAATTTTTATTCCTTTGTATGTCTAACATATCACAAGCGTGGGCGGCGCGCCATAAAAATTTGGTTATCATTCTTACTTGCCAAAATGTTTTTTTAGTGTTTGGTATGCGGACGATATTTGTGCAAATTCGTTGCCACTGGATTTATCTTTGGCGGTGTCGGGGTGATATTTTTTCGCCAACGTGCGATACTTTGTACCAATTTCACGCCAAGATGCGGTAATTGGCAAACCCAATGTGCGGAATGCGGCGGTTATATTGGCCGGCAAAGATTTTTTTGGTGGCATTTTATCGAACGATGAACGCCCGGTAATAAAATCGTTAAGGAATTTTATATAGTCGGCAGAATCCTGTTTAGTGCGTTTTTTTATTGGTTCACCGAACGTTTGTCGTTCCCAATCTTCTTCGATTTCTTCGGGGGTCATATCGGCATAAAAATTCCAATTTTTATTATATTCGGCGGCGTGTTCTTGGCAAAAATTCCAATATTCCCGCAGGTCGCGCGTCTTTGGTGCGCGGCATGTGCCGGCGCGTTGGCATCCCGGAAAATCACATTTTTTTATCATTTATCATGAACCTTGGTTTGGGATAATGGGTGATGTTCGGCGACAACCTGGGCCAATTTTTCGGGCAATACGTGGGTATAAATTTGTGTTGTTGAAATGTCTTCGTGGCCCAGCATAGTTTGTATCGCCCGCAGGTTTGCACCGTGCGCCAGCAGGTGCGATGCAAACGAATGACGCAGTACGTGTGGCGTGACGCGCCGCGGTTCAATTCCCGCCAGCACCGCGCATTTTTTTAATATCTTGAAAAAACCGTCGCGTGTAATATGGCCCGATGCAGAATTAGACGGAAATATATATTTAGAATCGGCATCACCGCGAATATCCAACCATTTTTCCAACGCGTGACGCGCGGTTTCGTGGACGGGCACCATACGTTCTTTGGCGCCTTTGCCGTGAATCAACAACCGGTCGCCAAGATTTGCCGTCATTGGTAATTCGCACAATTCGGATACACGCAGTCCCGATGCGTACAGTAATTCCAACATCGCCCGCAGCCGCACCGCATTGCGTACATCGCCCGCCGATGATATCAATAATTCTATTTCTTCGGTCGTCAATAATTTTGGTAACGGTTTGGCCCGTTTGGGTAATTCAATATTTGTTGTTGGATTGGTTTTGATAATTTTTTCCAACATTAGAAATTTATAAAAACCGCGCAGGCAACTTGCACGACGTGCAACCGATGATGCCGATATATCGCCACCGGCAAGATATGATTGAATATCGGTTTCTGTCGCATTTAACAATCCGCCGGGCAATGCCGCATCTGCGTGATTCAAATCGTTCGCGTATGCCGATAAAGTGTTTTTACTGCGCCCCTTTTCGGCGGACATGGCTTCTAAAAATACTTCAATATAGTTCATTTGTTTTTATTGGTGTAAAACAACCTCGGTCACATTTTGGGTTGGTGGAAAATAAATTATCATCAATACAAGTAATATAATGATAAGCGTCCACATAATAACTTTGTTGCGTGTTGCGTTTTTTTTGCGTAATGGCATTTATTTTTCCTTTGGTTTTATATTGTGTCAAAACTTGCGATGAACACACCGGATACAGATATAATAATAAGTGGTGGCGCGATAATTGCAAGCAACGTCGGTAATGTCCCGTTTGCGCCCAATACACTGAATATATTTAACAAGAAATATAATATAAAACACGTCAATATCCCCAGGCCGAATTTTAGGCCAAAATTGTGATTACGGCGTTGACGCGTTTGTGAAAATGCAACGCCCAATGTCGCCATTGAAATCATGGTCAATGGTAAAAACAGCAAAGTCCAAAATTGAACCAAGTGCCCCCGAACCGAAATCCCGATGTTTGACATTTTTGTTATGAATTTTGGTAATTTCCAAAAAGAAATCTGGTCGGGTTGCAAATACCGGTCAAGAACGGTTTGCGGTGTAATGCGCGTGTCTGTTTGCCATGGGCCGCTGTGGGTTTTGCCATTACGGTCCAATATGGTTGCGTGTTCTGTTTTTAATCCTGTTTCAGATAAAGTTATTTTGTCTGTATCAATACGGTTATCCAATTTGAATTCCGTATTTTGAACATATATTGTCGTGTTCAAGAATATCAGGTTGTCACCATTTTTCTTCATATTTTTTGCCACCAGTGTGATATAGCCGTCATCCCCAGATTCACGTAACCAAATTGCATCATCGACCAATCTTAGTTTTTCATCTGTGATATTTTTTGAACCCAATTCCACTGCATACGGATTTATAACGGTTGTTGCAATAACGCCAATTAAAAATGCCCCCACCAGAAAAGGTCGTGACATTTGATACGGTGATAATCCCGCACCGGATATAATGACGCCTTCACTGGAACGGGTCAGGGTATAATATGCGACCAATGTTCCCATAAATACCGCCAAGGGTAAAAACAACGGAACATATTCAATCAATCGAACCCATGCATCGTTTAATGCCGCAATAATGGTTGGGTTGTTTGGCAACCTTTCCACAAATGTTACGGCGAAAATTATTCCGCACACAATCAATAACACAAGGCCCACACCGCCAAAAAATCGGCGGAATAAAAATCGTGATAAAATTCTGTTTCTTGCCATGTGTTTTTTAATTTATTGATATCAATCAAAAAATTATAACCTGTTTAATTCCCAATTGCAAAATTAAAATGAACATTTATAATACCCACATAAAAAATAACAGGAAGTACAAAAATGGATAAGAAACCAATTTCAAGACAAGGTTTTGAGGCCTTGGTCAAAGAGTTAAAGCAATTACAAGAGGTTGACAGACCGGAAATATTAAAGGTCGTGCAATGGGCGCGTTCGTTGGGCGATTTGTCGGAAAACGCCGATTACAGTGCCGCGCGGGAAAAGCAACGCGAAATAGATAAACGCATTCAATATATTGAAAACTTTATAAATAATGCATCGGTGATTGATGTTGATAATTTGTCGGGCGACCGTGTTGTCTTTGGTGCGCGTGTGTTGTGCGAAGACGAAGACGGAAACCGTATGCAATGCCGCATATTGTCGGACATAGAATCCGATGGGAAACAGGTTATATCGTGCACTTCGCCGGTTGGGCGTGCGTTGATTGGGCGCTGTGTCGGTGACACGTGCATTGTGCGGTTGCCGTCCGGTGAACGTGAATATGAAATATTAGAAGTTAAATTCAAAGAATAGGATGAAATTTGTCTGTTCGTTTGTTGCCTGATTACCTGGTTAACCAAATTGCCGCCGGCGAAGTGGTGGAAAATGGGGCCAGTGTTGTCAAAGAAACGGTTGAAAATGCGTTGGATGCCGGGGCCGACCAAATTATCATAGATGTTGTTGATGGTGGACGGACACTGATAAATATTGTTGATAATGGCGCGGGTATGTCGCGGGATGATTTAGAAAAATCTATTATGCGGCACGCAACTTCTAAATTGCCGAATGATGATTTGATGAATATAAACTTTATGGGTTTCCGGGGCGAAGCGTTGCCGTCAATTGCGTCTGTGTCCGATATGACAATTGATACGTGCAATGGCACAGATTCCAACGGTTGGCATATGGATTGTACAACGGGCGAAATTCGACCGTCTGATTGGCAAAATGGCACGCGAATTCGTGTTCAAAATTTGTTTGCAAAAACGCCCGCGCGGTTAAAGTTTCTGCGGACCGATAGGGCGGAAATGATGTCGATTTTGGATGTTGTAAAACGCCTTGCGATGGCGCGTGTGGATGTTGGATTTGTTTTGAATAACAAATGGCGTTTTCCAAAAAATCAACCGTTGATGGAACGTATCGTTGCCGTTATGGGTGAAGATGTGCGCGGGCGTATGCGCGCCGTTGACGCCGAATCGGGTTCAACGGGTGGAATGAAATTGTCGGGATATATTTCGGACCCAACATTGCGGCGTGCGTCTTCGGTGGACCAATTTTTGTTTGTAAATGGGCGCCCGGTCAAAGATAAAGTTTTGGTTGGTGCATTGCGGGCGGCGTATATGGATGTTATGCATGCGCGTGAATTCCCGCTGTGTGCGTTGTATTTAACCGTGCCACCGACCGCGGTTGATGTAAATGTGTCGCCCACAAAAACAGATGTGCATTTCTTGGAACCGAATCACGTGCGTGCATTTATTATAAAAAGTCTGCGCGCGGTATTGGCCCAGACAATGGTTGCAACGCCGACCGCATCACAAAAAATGTCTTTTACCGGGCCGATTGTTTCGAATACTAATAATAATATGACGCGTAATTTGCACTGTGTTTGCCAACCGAATGTTTTTAAGAATAATTCGTTCGCACCGGTGCAAAATAATTCGATGGATACAAAAACCGAATCGGTTGAAAATATTTTTGATAATATGCCGTTGGGTCGGGTAATTGGGCAAATTGCAAATAAATATATTTTGGCGGCGACCACCGACAGTTTGGTTGTTGTTGACCAACACGCGGCGCACGAACGCATAACATATGAAAAGATGCGAACGGGCGCGATTAAATCGCAACCGTTGTTGACACCGATTGTTGTGCATATGCGTGCCGAAGATGTTGCGGCGATTTTATCCATTGCGGATGAAATGAAAAAATCTGGATTGGCGGTTGATGCGTTTGGTGATGACGCGATTGCAATTTTTGAAAAACCGGCGGATTGGGATTTGAATTGGGCGAATGTTTTGCACGATGTTGCGGACGAGGTTCGTGCGTACGGGCATTCGGCGCAATTGGGTGAAAAATTGCACCTGAAATTGGCGAATCACGCGTGCCATCATTCTGTGCGCGCGGGACAAAAATTAAATTTCGAACAAATGGACGCGTTGTTGCGCGATATAGAACGGACCGAACACGGTGGTGAATGTAATCACGGCCGGCCGGTGTATAAATTTATTCCGTTAAGTGAAATGGATGCCTGGTTTGAGAGATAGTGGTTAGTGGTTAGTGTTAGTGGGTAGTGTTAGTGGGTAGTTCCCACTTCGCACGCCGTGCTTCGTGGGACAAGGGTTAGTGATTGTTGAACCCCGCGGGAAACCGCGGTTTTTTTATATATGCGCGGGGTGGTCAAAAACGAACGTTTTTGTCCCCCCATTTTATGGGTTTTCTGGTTATTGATTTTACTGAATAATTTTTTCACAAAAAACACTGGACAAAAACGTTCCTTTTTTGTTACCATTATAATCACAGAAATAGAGGGGAATATATGAGCAAAAAATTATTATTTGTTGTGTTGGCCGTGGTTACTGTAACCGGCGCATTCGCAGAAACAACAACGCAAACCGTCCCAACGCAAAGTTATGTTGATACAAATTTTCAAACCAAAATCCCGGCCGGTACGGTTAACAAAGGCAGTGTTGTATCATATACCGATGAAGCGGGGACAGTTGGCGAAAGGGGGATTTATAATAATTTTTGGCCATATATGGCGTATTTGAGTCGTGCGTATAATTCTCAAAACACAAGTTATGCGTATCTCCAAGATTATCTGCCAACGATGAACGATTTAACTAATGTGCTTAAGTATATTTCCAGTTCCGCCGGTGCCGTTGGTACAGTTCCTGCTAGCTCTGGTAATGAACACATATGGATTGCGGCGTTTGCCAATAACGCTGATAAACCCGGATTTACACATATTAATGCGATAAATTCTGCAAGTGTTATGAGTTCTTCTAATGACCCGTCTCAATATATTCCAACAATGAAGGCGATGGAAGAAAAACAAAATAAAATGACCTGTACACGGTGGTTGGACAATGCCGATGAAACAGATGAAAACTGTTTGTTGTGGAGTTTATCGAATTAAGTCGCACCCGCGAATGCGGGTGTTTTTTTACACTAATCACTAACACTAGCCACTAACCACTTTTTCCTTTACTTTTTGGGCTTTTTTTTCTATTCTGGGGCCATAATAATAAAAAGGAGAAAACATATGGAAGAAGTTCAAGTCGTTGATACTGTCGCAAATTCTGGAAATGTCGCCGCGCAAGGGGGCGGTTGGGGAACACTGTTCGTGTACTGTTTGGTTGTGTTCGCAATCGTATATTTCTTGATGGTGCGCCCCAATAAAAAACGTATGGCCGAATATCAAAAAATGATTGATTCGATTAAGGTTGGTGACCGCGTCATGGCCGCCGGTATTTATGGCAAGGTCAAAAAAATTGCCGACCAAAAAATAGAAATGGAAATTGCCAAAGGCGTCGTTATCGAGGTTAATAAAAACGCAATTGGCGCGGTTGAAAAATAAGAAAGGGCGTTTGTTATGTTGAAAAAATTGATGGTTATTTTTGTGGCGGTGTTTGGGGTGCTGCTGGCGGTGCCGACTATGGTGCCAAGTGCATCAAAATATTTTCCGTCTTGGATGCACCCGATATCGTTGGGTTTGGATTTAAAGGGCGGCGCCCAATTGTTGTTAGAGGTTGATACCGCAACAATGTTCCAAGAAAAATCTGTGCAATTGTATGACGAAGTGCGCAGTGCGATGATTGACCGGGACAAAGGCGTGATTCGGTTTTCTAATTTAAGGAATAATGACGGCGTTGTGTCTTTGACACTGCGTGAAGGCGAAGATATGTCGCATGCCAAGGGACGGTTGAAAAGCGTGTTTGGAACAACGGTTGATATTTCTACGTCGGGGCGGACAATAACATTGTCTTATTCCGATAAACAGCGCGAAGAAATGGCCGCCGATGCGTTGGCGCGCAGTATCGAAATTGTGCGGCGCCGTATCGATGCGTTGGGTACCAAAGAACCTTCGATTCAAAGCCAGGGCGGCAAATATATCTTGGTGCAATTGCCGGGTGTTGATAATCCGGAACATATCAAAGAATTGATTGGGCAAACCGCAAAAATGACTTTCCATTTGGTAAATGAAAATGTGACCGCGGAACAATTGGCGTCCGGTGTTGCACCGGCCGGAACAGAATTCTTGCCGTATATGGAATCGGCGTGGAACCGTGTGCCGGTATATTCGCGGGTCGAGGTTTCGGGTGAATCTTTGAAAGATTCCCAGGCAGATTTTGACCAAAATAATATGCCGGTTGTGACGACTGTGTTTGATACGGCGGGCGCGCGCAGGTTTGCAAAACTGACCACCGAACATGTGAACGAACGATTCGCAATTGTTTTGGACGGCAAGGTTTTGTCGGCCCCGACAATTCGTGAACCGATACCGGGTGGCCGTGGCCAAATTTCCGGTGGATTCACACTCCAGGGTGCAAAAGATTTGGCCGTGTTGTTGCGCAGTGGCGCGTTGCCGGCACCGTTACAGGTTATTGAAGAACGCACCGTTGGTGCAGGTTTGGGCGCCGACACAATTGCCCAGGGTAAAGTCGGGTCCGCAATTGGTGTGGTGTTTGTGTTGCTGTTTATGATATTGGTGTATCATGCGTTTGGTATAATTGCAGATGTCGTTTTGTTGGTAAATTTGGCGATGATTATTGGTGTGTCTGCGTTGATGGGGGCGACTTTGACTCTGCCCGGTATTGCCGGTATTGTGTTGACGTTGGGTATGGCGGTGGACGCAAACATATTGCCGTTTGAACGCATACGTGATGAAATTCGTTCGGGGGCGACGCCTTTGCGCGCCGTGGATCATGGGTTTGGTCGTTCAATGAAAACTGTGTTGGACGGTGAATTGACCAATTTGATTTGCGCGTTGATTCTGTTCCAATTTGGTGCGGGGCCAATTCGTGGTTTTGCCGTGACATTGTCCATCGGTGTTATTACAACACTGTTCACCTGTTTGATGCTGTCGCGTGTATTGATTGATTGGTATATGGGCGGCAAGAACAAAAAAATTGGTTATATTAGAATTAAAAAGTAAAAGGGTTGTGTTATGAAACTGCGTTTTATGAAGTATCGTAAATTGTCTTACTGGATTTCCGGTGTTTTGATGGTGTTGTCCGTATTGGCATTGTTATTCAAAGGGTTAAATTATGGTATCGATTTTGCCGGTGGTATTTCAATGGAGGTTAAATCGGTCGAATCGGGATATACCGTGGATAAAATGCGCCACGATTTGGCGGCGTTCAGTCCGGAATTGCAATCGGTGGATAATGATTCGATTCTGATTCGCGTTGGTCTGCCCAAGGGTGCAACCGATGCCGAACAAAATGCGCGCGTGCGCGAAATCAAAGATATTTTGGGCAATCGTGTAGAATATTCCCAGGTTCAAATTGTTGGACCAAAAATTGGTGGTGAATTGGTGCGTGGCGGTATCTTGGCGGTATTGGTTTCGTTCCTTTTGATGGCGGTTTATATTTGGATTCGTTATCGTGGCGGTTATGCGGTTGGTTCGTTTGTATCTTTGGTGTTTGACTTTGTGTTGATGTTTGGGTTCTTTTCCATCGCCGGATTAGAATTTAACCAAACGGCGATTGCGGTTATATTGATGGGCGTTGGATATTCCATCAATGATAAAGTTGTGAACTATGACCGAATCGATGAAAATATTAAAAAGTATCACAAAATGCCGATGGATGATTTAATCGATTTGTCGGTCAATGAAATGTTATCACGAACATTGATGACCAGTATCACGACAATATTGGCACTGTTGGGGTTGTTTGTGTTCGGCGGAATGGCGTTGCGCGATTTTGCAATTGCGATGACATTTTCGGTTATTTCGGGCACATTGACCAGTATGTATGTATCAAACGTTATTTTGTATCACTTTAATTTGCGTGAAACAAAGTATTGATAAACCGTCCAAGAGAGGAGGAGGGCGCATGACAAAATTGATAAAAATTTTTTGTGGGATGTTTTTTTCCTTGGGCGCGGTTGGCGCGTATGCGGGTGATTTATTCTTTGCGGACGAACCGATTCAGGATGGTATAAATGTGGTTCAAATGTCCCAAGGCTTTGCCGATATATATGAAAAACTGGACGGCGTGAAATGGGGCGGCAAAAGCATAAATGTTGCGATTGAAAGTTTGGAAAATATGAATCGAAATGCGCATATTGCCGCGACCGATGAACGCGTCGTTTTGGTGTGGGGTGATTCTATTGTTGCGAATTATCCGCGGCCGACGGCACGTGATTGGGACGCATTTGGTGAAATTACAACGGCGCTGATTTTGAAAATGCGTGAACGTGATGCAAATTTACGCGCCGCCAGTGATAGTGAGATTTATCGTGCGGTTGTTGATGGACTGATGCGCGGGATTGATGAAAACGGACGATATGTTTTTTCCAAAGAAGCATCGGTCACGGATGATGGACGCATACTGACCAGTGTCGGTATCGAAGGTGCACGTGACGAACGTGGAAACTTTCGTGTGTCGGGGGTGTATAAGGGTTCGCCGGCCGATAACGCCGGAATATCGGCGGGTGATTTAATTGGCGAAATAAATGGTGCATTGGTTTCCGATTTGTCTGATTCAGCGTTGGCGTCGATGATGTCCGGATTTAATTCGGGAACATTAAAGATGACATTGATGACACCGGGCGGAACGCGCCGTGTGGTTGTGCGTCGTGCAACGATTGTATTGGCGGACAGTGACGTTGTTTTTATGGATGATGATAATGGCGGGGTGTTGGAAATAGTTGTCAACCGTATATCAAATAATACCGTTGCCATTGTGAACGAGGCATTAAATCAACATCCAAATTTATCCGGTGTGATTTTGGATTTGCGTTCTGCGTTTGGTGATGATGAACGTGCGGCGGCAAAATTGGCGGGATTGTTCATTGGGTCTAAACCGATAATGCGAATTGTTGAAACCGCCGGCGAAGAATTAGAAATTGTGCCGGCCGGTGCGGCGTTGACCGATGCGCCGGTTGTGGTTGTTGTTTCCAATATGACACGTGGCACCGCTGAGGCGGTTGCAAATGCATTCTATGAAAATGGGCGCGGTGTTTTAATTGGAACGCCGACCGCGGGCAATGCGCGAATCGCATCGCGTGTAAATTTGAAAAATGGTGGAATGTTGGAATTGATGAATAAATCTATCAAGGCAACCGATGGACGTGAATTGGATGGACGCGGGGTTTTCCCGTTGGTATGTTTATCGAACATTAGAACATCCGGACAACAAAGTGCATTTTTCTTGAACGTGATAAATCACGATTTTCGTGCGCGCGATTTCAATGGTGAAAAAAACATAGATGCCGAATCTGTGCGCCGTGGTTGTCCCACAATAACCAGTGGTGAAGATGAAGATTTGTTGTCACGTTCGGTTGCGGTTCAATTACTGACCGATCCAAAAATTTACAGCAGATTGTTGAACCTTGCAAATTAAAAGAAGGAAAGAAAATATGTTTTTAACAAAAGATAATAAGTTAAATTTTCCACACATTTTATTCGGTGCGATTGTCACATTGGTTTTGATTTTGTGTGGTGTGTTTTGGTTCGATATACCGGTTTTTAATTTTCTGCGTGCGTTTGACTATAAAATTTGGGGCGTACTTGGTGCAATTTTCTCGGCCAAGAATTGGTTGGTGGTGTCACTGATTGTTTTGATTGTTTTTTATATCAAGAAAAGTATCCAAACAAAACCAAAATTCAGTTTTAGCGATTTTTATAACAAGATAAAAAGCAGTTATGCGTTTTGGATTTTTTCTTCTGTGTTTTTGGCGGTGTCAACGGGTGCATTGTTAAAATTTATAATTGGTCGTGCGCGACCGATATTTTATGAGGCCATCGGTATGACCGGGTTCTTTCCGTTCACCGGCGATTCTGCATTTTATTCTATGCCGTCGGGGCATGCATTGGCTTCCTTTGCGGGGTTGGTTATGATTGGAATGTTGGCGCCGCGCGCAAAATGGTTCACGTGGACTTTGGCAATTGTGATTGCGGTATCGCGCGTGTGTGCCGGATTTCATTGGCCGACCGATGTTATATTCGGTGCGGTTTGGGGCGTACTGTGTGCCGATATAGTTCATGCATGGATGGTGCGGCGATTAAATAAATAATACGGCGGACTGTTATTTTTGTTTTTTTTATGATACAATGCCCAATGATATGAGCAAGCAATCGAAATTTTTACCCGACAGTATGTCCGGTGCGTTAAGATCCATAATTGGCAAGTTGTTTGGTATTGCCATTTTCTTGATTGCGGCGTGGGCGGTTTTAGCTTTGATTTTTCATAATCCGTATCTGGATGGATTGTCGGCGGCCGGTAATTTTGGAAATCAATCAATAATGGGAAATGTTGTCGGTTTCTTGCGGTACGCCGTTGGTTTTGTGCCGGCGATGTTTTTGTTGATGTGTTTGGCGCGTTATGGATTGACTTTATTGATTGGATTTGGGGCGGATTCAACGCCGGAATATAATATATTGCGTGGGTTTGTTGGTATATGTTTGGGGGCGGCGGGTTTCGGTTTGATTGCGCCGCGAACAACATTTGGTGGTATGATTGGATCGATTGTTGCCGCAGATATTTCCGGGCTTATTGGCGGGTTTGGAATATTGGTTGGAATTTTGTGTTTGGTTGGTTTCTTTGTTATTGCGGGCGTGCTGTTGCACATAAGTTTTGCCGATGTTATGCGTATTGTTAGAATCGTTTGGCGTATGATACGTTACGTATTGACCGCGTTCCATTTGATGAAACCGATTGAACCCGACGGGGAAGAGACGGAAGAAGAGGAAGAAGAAGAGGAGGCGGAAGAAGCGGAAGAAGAAAAACCGAAACCGCGTCGCCGGGCCGCACGCAAACGCGCCACATCCCAGACCAGCGAATCGATAGAGTATGAATTGCCGGATCCAGAATTTTTGGAAAAGTCTAATTTTGGTAAAAGCGTTGTGACGCCGGAACTAAAACAAAACGCGCGTGCGATGGAAATTCATTTTGCCGAATATGGTGTGAATGGCCGGGTGACCGGAATACGACCGGGGCCAATTGTGACACTGTACGAATTTATGCCGGACAGCGGTGTTCGTATGGTTGATATAAACAAAACGGTCAAAGATATGACGCGTGCGATGGCGACCGAAAACATTCGTATTGCGCATATTCCGCGTACAGAATTGATTGGTGTCGAAATGGTGAATTTGAATCGTCAAACTGTGCGATTCCAAGGTTTAGTTGCGAACGATGCGTTTGTAAATTCTAAATATAAAATACCATTGGCGTTGGGGGTGGATATCGGTGGCAATCCAATGTATTTCGATTTGGCAAAGATGCCACACGTTTTGATTGCGGGGCGTACCGGTTCGGGTAAGTCTGTATTTGTGCAATCTATTATTATGTCGGTGCTGTATCACTTTACGCCGGATAAATGCAAATTGATGATTATTGACCCCAAGGGTGTTGATTTTGGATTCTGGGATGATATTCCGCACCTTATTACCCCTATTATAAAACTGGACCCGAATGCGGCGGTGAATGCATTGAAATGGTCGGTCCAAGAAATGGAGATTCGATATAAACAATTATTGGATTTCGGTGTTCAAAATATCGAGGCGTATAACCAGGCGGTCGCCGCCAAACGCGATGCGGGCGAGGTTGTGACCAAACAGGTTGCGGTTGGTACCGACCCCGAGACCGGCGAATTAGAATATGAAACACAAACGGTTGATTTGTCGGATATGCCGTATATGGTTATTGTTATTGACGAGGTTGCCGATTTGATGGGCGTCGCGCGCAAGGAAGTCGAGGCATGTGTTCAACGCCTTGCGCAAAAGGCGCGTGCCGCCGGCATTCACCTGGTTATGGCGACGCAACGACCGGACGCGACCACAATTACCGGCGTTATCAAGGCGAATTTCCCAACCCGTATTTCTTTCCAGGCCCGCAGTAATATCGACAGTATGACAACGTTGGGTGAAAAGGGCGCAGAAAACCTGTTGGCGTGTGGCGATATGTTGTTCAGCGAGGCCGGACGTGTCCCGGTGCGCATACATGGCGCATTTATTGAACCGGCGGAAATGACACGTGTGGCGGATTTCTTGCGCGCCCAAGGTGAACCGGAATATGTTTCGGGCGTTGTTGATGGTGAATCATCGGCCGGGGCGGGTGCGGCGGCGATTCCGGGTATGCCGGTGTCATCGGGTGATAAAGATGCCGACCTGTATGCCCAGGCCAAAGAGTATGTCATTCGTGATAAAAAACCGACCATTTCATACATTCAACGGCGTTTAAGTGTTGGATATAATAAAGCCGCCGGATTTATGGAACGTATGGAACAAGAAGGCATAGTCAGTGCCCCCGACCCCAACGGCAAACGACATATATTATAGTAATGATATTATGTTAGATAACAATCACTGACCATTCCCTACTAATTTATTCTTTGTAATCCGGTTTTTTTGTGATATAATTCAATCATTAAAAAGGAGAAATATATGAAGAGTACTTTTTCAGTTATGTTATTGGCGGCCGTTGTTGCGGTGCCGGCCATGGGCGCGACAAATTGGGGTGCTCAGGCCGGTTCAACCGCGGATTTGACCGGTGCACCGGCGGTGCGTTCAAACCCGTCAAATGTGAACTATCAAAAATATGAAACGCGCTCAACAACGCGGACATATTCAAATGCCGGTGGGCAAAATTATGGCACCGTGCAATATACCGCACAACCATCTACGCGCAGTCAAATGTACCGCACGTATAACAGTGGCACCGCAACACGGACCGCAACAACCGCGCGGACCGAAACGGTGCGCAGTACAATGAAGCGTAAATACTATTTGGCGCATCCGTTCTTTCAACCGACCGAAGGTAAATTTGGTGCAATTACGGATTTAAGTTATAACACCGCGTCTTATGATATCGATTTTATCCCCAATGGCACTATGTCTGATACAGATGCCAAGTGGGAAATGAGACAATTTGCCATCAAAGAAGACCTGAGTTATGGTATTACAGACCGGTTGGGCGTGCTGTTGATGGGACGTTATGATTTTTCCAAATATAAATTCGATTGGTCAACCGCGCCGGATGACAAAATGGATGACGACGGGTTGAATATCTTTGGTGCCGGGTTGCAATGGCGTTTCGTTGATAACGAAAAATGGATTGCAACTGTGTCTGGGTACTATGAACGGCAAAAAGATATCGCCAATGAATTCGTTTTGGATTTAAAGGGCGGATATAAAGTTTCTAAATCAACAATCTATGGGTTGGCCCGTGGTTGGTTGGTGAACTTTGATGATAAAATGTATGGCAACGGAATCACCGGTAAAAACGAAAGCGGCGTTGTAGAATCTTTGTTCATTTCGTACGACGATGATGCGAAAACGACGTTCTTTATCGAAGGTGGTTTGGGTGTGTTCAGTGTTCTGGAGGAAGATTGGACATTGAATTTGGAGGCAATCTTTGGTCATTATGATTGGCATAACCAGGCATCTATCAAGGGGGCAATTGGTTGGCAACCGAATGATTGGTTCGCATTGGAATTGTATGCCAAGACATCTTTCTATGACACCGCCGAAGGCAAGAAGTTGGATTTCTATGGCACAGAAGGCGGCGTATGGGATGCGATGGGCAAGGCCAAATTGGACAAGTATAATGAAACATCCTTTGGTGGTCGCATAATGTTCTACTTCTAATGTTGATATAAATGCCGGCGACGTAATTCGTCGCCGGATTTTTTTATAAAGGTAAATAAAAATGGAAAGCGATTAAATGCGTAAATTATTATTTGGAATTTTTGGAATCTTTGTATGTGCGGGCGCGTATGCGGGTGATTTAAGTGTCGATACAAATGACCCTTTGTTCTTGCAATCGCGCAGTGGGTTGTTGTCGCGGACCGCGTTGGATTATTTTGATAATGGTCTGCGCGCGGGGCAATACCTGTCGTACGGTTTGACCGACCGGTTGGCGGTTGGTGGCAACGTTCATTACCAGCAAGATTTTGATGGCCCCGAAGATGGTTTTTCCAGTTTTGATATCGGCGGCCTGTATCGTTTGGGAAATGCGGATGAAAATTCCAATCATATAATTTATGATGTTTTGTTCGGTTTGAAATTTGGTGGTTCGCATCGCGTGCGTACGCCGGATTATGCGGATTCTACATACTATGTGGGGTTGCGTTTTGGACGTCAATATGCGGGCGTGACGTTGGCCGCGACCGTGAAATCCAGTTGGATTTTTGACGATGTTCCGCGCGGTATGGCATTCATAGATTTTAATCCTGAGGTTTATTTTCGTGTGAATGATAATTGGCGTGTGGGTGGAAATTTTGCATTGCGCAAGGCAACCAATCAACACTATGATGAAGAATCAATCGGGATAAAAATTGTTCGTGAATACGGCCGTACGCAATATGTTGGGCATTTTGATTATGGATTCGAAGCCGAAGAAATCACAACCGGATTGGCGATAAATATTTTATTCTAATGTGTCTTTGTTCGCACGGGCGCGCAGTGCGTTCCAATATTCCAAACGCTTTTTAATTTCGCGTTCAAATCCGCGTTCAATTGGTCTATAAAATGTTTGGCGTGACATACTTTCGGGAAAACAGTTTTGACCACTGCACCCGGATTCTGTGTCGGGGTCATAAATATATCCGCGCCCATACCCCAGGTTTTTCATCATCTTGGTTGGGGCATTCAAAATATTTTTGGGTGGCATAAGATTAGATGTTTGTTTGGCAACCGCATAGGATGCCATTTTGGCACGGTCAACCGAAACACTTTTCGGTGCGGTCCCAAGGTATATTACCAATTCCGTCAGGGCCAGGTCGCCTTCGGGACTGCCCATACGTTCATAAATCTGCCACGCAGCAAGCGCAAGTTGCATTGCATTTGGGTCGGCCAGGCCCACATCTTCCATTGCAAACCGGGTCAGGCGGCGAAATATATACATTGGGTCTTGACCCGCCGTCATCATACGCGCAACCCAATACAGCGCGGCATCGGTGTCACTGGCGCGCAGGGATTTATGGACCGCAGAAATCATATTGTAATGTTCGTCACCCGATTTGTCGGACAGGGGCGCGCGCTTTTGAATAACAGAATCCAAATCATCGGGGGCAAGGTTCTTTTTGAATTTTGCCGATACCAAATATTCCGCCGTGTTCAGCAAGAATCGTGCATCGCCATCGGCAATTTCGGCCAGGTGTTTTTTTGCATCGGCATCCAACGGTAATTTTTTCCCCAGATGTTTTTCGGCCCGGTCAATCAATACCATTAAATCCGCCGTATCCAACGGTTCCAACACGCCAATATGGCAACGCGATAATAACGCGTTATTCAAATTAAAACTGGGGTTTTCGGTTGTTGCGCCAATGAACACAACGGTGCCGTCTTCCAGATACGGCAACAGTGTATCCTGTTGCGTTTTATTGAAACGGTGAATTTCATCGATAAACAACAATGTTCCGCGCCCAATGGCGGTGTTTGTGCGGGCGGCCTCCATAGTCTTTTTGATATCGGCGGTGCCGGAAAAAACCGCAGACATAGGTACAAAATCCATATCAACCGAATTCGCCAATGCGCGCGCAATTGTGGTTTTGCCACATCCCGGTGGTCCCCAAAGCAACAGGTTTGATAACTTTTTATTATCAACCATCCGGCGCACAATGCCGTTTTCGCCAAGTAATGCACGCTGGCCCACAATTTCATCGATTGTGTTGGGACGCATGATATCTGCCAATGGTCGTGTTGTTGTATTAGACATTTTATTATTATCCGCTTTTGTGATATAATGATTCTATTAAATAAATATTGCGTTGGCAATTCTTAAATTTGCCGATTTACCAAGGGGGAAATATATGCGCGTCTATGTAAATATGGAAGATAAACGTTGGAAAAAATACAAAATAGATTTTGAAAAAATTGCCAATGCGGCGGTTGATGCGAAACATAAAAATGCCGAGGTGTCTATTACTTTGGTTGATGATAAATACATTAAAAAAATAAATAAAAAATATCGCAATATAAATAAGCCCACAAATGTTTTGTCTTTTGAATTGGGCGATGATGTTTTGTTGGGTGACATTTTTATATCAATTGATACCGTATCGCGTGAAGCGAAAGATGAAAATATATCCGTTGCGGAACATACGGCGCATATGATTGTTCATGGCATTTTGCATCTGTTGGGGTATGACCATATCAAAGATATTGATGCAGAAAAAATGGAAAACAAAGAGACAATTATTTTGAAAAAATTGGGATATAAAAACCCCTATACGGCGGAATCCACCGTATGCACCGATGCATCGTGTTGTCCGGGTGGTAAAACAATTGGTTGGATGCGACGGTTTTTTGATGGTGCATTGGGACGTACAATTTTGTATATGTTGTGTGGTGCAATTGCTTCATTGGGTTTTGCGCCGTTCTATATGTGGTGGGCAACGGTTATTGGAATTATGGGTGCATATTTGTTGTCGGTAAAAACATTGCCGGGACATTCTTGGTTCGGTAAGTTCTTTCGTGTGTTTCCGTTCAGTGCCGTTTATGCAATGGCAATGTTTTGGTGGGTGTTGCACAGTATTTATGTTGTGCCGGAATTGGCAAATCAATTTGCAGTGTGGACCGTGCCGGGAATCATAGGTATTGGTATTGTTGGTGGAATAATTTTTTCAATTCCGTTTTTGGCGATTTCGGGAACGCGCATAAACACTGGGTGCAGACCATTTTTGTTTGCCGCAATTTGGACGTTGGTGTTATGGATGCGTGAATGGATTTTTACCGGTTTCCCGTGGAATCCAATTTCAAATATTGCGATTGAAAATATGTATATTGCAAATTCTATGTCGTTGTATGGCGCATTGGGATTGACATTTGTGATAATCGGTATAATCGCGTCAATTGCAGAAATTATAAGGAACAGTCGCAATGGATTAAATTGGTTTGCATTGGTAATTTTTATTATGTTCGGTGTTGTTGGTGTTATTTATGGAATCAAAAATATTCATATTGCGGGTGATGTAAATATTGCGCGGACACCGATTATACGCATTGTGCAACCCGCGCAAAGCGCAACACAAAAGGCATCGCATTCACGCAGTGCGGCAATTCAAAATGCAAAATATAATTTACAGGTTATGGCATCTTTGGCGTCTGCGGACGGTGAACATGAATTGATTGTGTTCCCGGAAACGGCATATCCGTTTGTTGTGATTCCGGGTGATACAATGTCTTTGCCCAAGGTTTTATCAAAACCGATTATCATTGGGTCAAATTATTTTACCGATGGAAATTTATATAATTCTTTGTTGGTGGCGATGCCGGATGGCACAATTTCCAATGTGTACAGCAAATCTCACCTTGTGCCGTTTGGTGAATATCGGCCGTTTGGAAATCTGGTTCCAACACCCGGTATGTTGACCCCGGGCAATGGCCCAGAATTGATAAAGGTTGATGTAGATGATGCACATTTTGTCTTTGCCCCCGCTGTTTGTTACGAGGTTATATTTTCTGATTCTTTGATTAATGGGGCGAATACCCCGGATGCCATTGTAAATATAACAAATGATAATTGGTTTGGCAAAACCCCGGGAACATATCAACACCTGGATATGGTGCGGCGTTATGCGATTGAATCGGGCGTGCCGGTTGTTCGTTCTGATTATTCGGGAATAAGTGCATTTGTATTATCAAATGGAAATATTATTGCCGATATTCCAATTGGCGTGCCCGGTGTTATAGATGGCGCCGTTTGGGGCGCACATATGACAATGTATCGCCGTTTGGGACGTGATATGTGGATGATAATATTGTTGGTTGCATCGTGTATGGCGACAATATGGATGTTTGATGTTTCGCGCAAGGATGATTAAAAATTACCGGCGAAAATAGTTCAAAATCCATACGCGTATGGTTGATGATAAATTGTCACCAAGTCTGCGTGAGCCATCTATTTCGGCGATAAGTGCGGCAACCGACATTTGACGCCGTTTTGCAATTTCGCGCAGTGCGATGACGAATTCATTTTCCAATGATACACTGGTTTGGTGGCCCGACAAAGATACAGATATTTTTTTCATATTATATTTTCCCGCCGATTAAACAATCCAACATTGCACGATATGGGTCATCATATTTTCGTAATACATTCAGTCCCAGGTTATCTAACATTGTGCAATTACCAAAGGAATCAAATGCAAACCAAAATAAATCATTTCGACCAAAAATTGTTTTGCCGCGCAGTGCCGCAAAATTGGTCAATTCATTGTTTAAGTTAAATATATCCGGCACGGGATGCTTGCCCCGTCTGCCGAACGGCAATGGACCAAAAATATATCCGTTGCCTAACTTGATTCCGCCACATACTTTATACAGTTCGATTATAAAATTTGGCAATGTCGCCGCACGAATTTTTTGCAGGTTCACATTTATGATATTTATACTGCCAATGGGTGACGGTGGTGCAAATGCGGCGCCACGTTGTTTTAATATGCTTAAAAATTCTTGTTGAGTCATCATTTTTGTGCCCTAAGGGTTGCGACGGTTTGCGGCGATATTTGCGGCCATTTGACTAAGTCGGTCAGATACCGCGTTCCCGCCATTGCCGGATATGGTTGAATGTATCGGCATATATATTTTTTTTACCGGGTTTGGTAACCATATTGTTTCATTCCCACTTTGTTCCATAATGAATCTGTCGATATTTTGTGATTGCGGAAATGTAAAGCACATAAATAAATTTTCAACTTCTAATTTTCCGCCCCATATCAAAGGTGTGCGAAATCGTATCGATAAATTGTCCGGAATTTCACGTCCCATAAGCAGATTCATAAATTCATCACGGTCAAGATTCATCATTGCAAGTTCTTGGACAGAATCCGAAAGCGATTTCATAAATTCACGACATATAGAACGATATTTTTGAAACCAATCGGGTTCCACCGCTACAATATGTGGCTGAATCGGTACAATCGGTAAATCCGACATTTTCAAATCACTTAAACGCTTTTCTGCGGTTGACTGGGTCCACTGCATTACTGTTTCCCTATGTAATTTGTGACGGTTCCAATATAGGTTGATATTGCGTCAAACAGGTCTTGGTCATAATCATCCGGTTTGGTGTTTGGGTGATTGTTTATAAATTCTTGGAATTCGTCAATCGTATTGAATGTTTCGATTAGTTCCGGGTTTTCCGTTGGCGCGGTCGAATTTATTATGCATCCGCGAACCGTAAGGTCGTTGGCGCTGTCCCCAAGTGTATCATCAAAAACGGCAATCAAAGTTTGCAGCGCATCCAACACATCGGCCCCCGAAACGTTTTCCGTGCATACCCAAATTGTTTGGTCATACGACAATGCAACAACGGGTTTTACCAGTTTTCCAATACGTGCGCACGGCTTTATGATATACCCCGCCGCATCCAATATGCCGGAAATTTCCGCCAAATGTGGCGAAACGGCCGGGTCGGCCGGTGTTATTTTTGGTGCCGGAACATAGGCAGTATTGTTTTGTTGTGGTGCCGGGCGCGACCGCGATATGCTCGTTGGTGACATTGGACGTGCAATGTTTATCTGGGGCGCGCGGGGTGTGGTTTGCTCGTCCGGTTGTTGTTTTATAGATTCAACAGGCCGTTGCAGGTTGAAAATATTTGGGGTGTCCACCTGGGGCGGTGGCGGCATTTGCGACGGTTCGATGAAAAACGTTCGCATTTTTGGGCGCGCCAAAAAATACAATCCAACCAGGCCGATAACAATTGCCAAGATAAGCGATATATAAAAATCCGGTTTTATGTTGGTTCGATACGCCTGGAGCTCGGACAGGTATGCCCAATGCGCCGCAGAAAATATATTGAACCCGTATTTAATGTTCATCCAGAACGTTGTCGCCAACGTGACAGTCATCAACCATAAAAGACTTAATAAAAGATTCCCAAATTTTTTTGTCATTTCGATGAAATTATATCACATTTATGATAAAGTAAAAAGTGTTATGATAAAAACGGATGTTATTTTTGATGACATTAAACCATTTACAGTAATGTGGATTGATGACGATGTTATGGACACCGCCGATTTGGCGTCCAATGCAGATATCGCGATTGCCGGGACGGTTCCGTTTGTTTCTGTGCCTGCCGATGCGGTAAAAATTTTCTGGCCCTGGGTCGAGGGAAAAAATATAAAAATTTTAACCAGGTTTAATTTCAAGATTGAAAAAAATCAAGATATCGATGCCGCAATATCCGGGTTTGCTAAGGATGTGGCCGCAACATTCAGGAATGGCGCAGGTGGGGTTCAGGTTTTTATTCCGTGTTCCCAGATTACGGAATTTGTTGATGCGGTGCGGCATATCAGGGACGATTTGTTTTTTGATAAATATCTTGCGATTGGTATAGATTTAGATGATACAGAAAATATAAATTGGGTTGATGTATTTAATGCGTTGTCGAAAATTCGGCCTGATTCCATTTTGATTGTTGGGCATACAGATAAATTTAATCCAAATTCCAACTTTGTTGGGCGGGTGTTTGATATGTTGGAAAAATGGAATTTGAATGCAGATTTACATTTGATGTTTGGTAAAAATATGCTGCGCGTGGCCCAGGTTTTACGTTTGGTCGAAAAAATGCGGCCTGAATTGATAAAAAATATGCGCGTGTTTTTGAAAAAATAGAAAACTATTTTTTACATAAAATCATGTATTTTGTTTCGGATGTGTGTGCCATATTTTTCTTTTGATATCGGGTTTGTATGGTTTCGTGTTCAAAATCGCACACGACAAGTTTCGTGTCTTGTATCCCCGACAAAATCCAATCATAGTATTCCCAATGGTCTGTGCCGATTATGATTTTCCCACTTTGCGCCATGTTTTCCGATAATAAATTTAAAAATATCGGGTTCAAAAGGCGGCGTTTTTCATGGCGTGCCTTGGGCCATGGGTCGGGGTGCAAGACCCAGATTTCAGAAAACGAAAATTTATTTTGATTCAAAATTAAACGCACATCGTCCGGCCATATTCGAATGTTTTTATATTCGGGCAATATATTGTCGTTTTCATCGCAAATGCGGGACAGCAAGGCGGCCACACCGTTTTCAAATGGTTCGGCGCCAATGATGATTTTGCCCGGGTTGTCTGATGCCAATTCACAGACGTGTTCGCCGGCACCGAATCCGATTTCCAAAATGTCCGCATTTTCCGATTCGTTTGGCGTGATTTTCGGTAATACAGTTTGAACCAGGCGCGCCTTGCGCGGGGATAATTTTTTGCCGTGACGGCGACCAAATGTTCTTATTTCTTGTTTTTCCATATATTTAGTATAGAATGCAAATATTAGAAACACAAGGATTTGATTATGAGACCAGGTCTATCGGAAGATTTAATCGCACGCGTTTTGGGCGCGGCGCCAAAATATACTTTGGCGGAATTAGAAGAAAAATTCCCGCCACGCAATTTGCCGGACGGTGCCATGGTGACGCGTTTCGCACCAAGCCCGACCGGGTATATGCACCTTGGCGGCCTGTACCAGGCATTGATAGATTCCAAACTTGCGTATGATACCGGTGGCGTGTTTATGTTGCGTATAGAAGACACGGACACCAAACGCGAGGTCAAAGATGCGGTCCAATTGATAATAGATTCTTTGAATAAATTTGGAATAACGTATAACGATATGCCTGAATACGGGCCATATTATCAATCGCAACGCAAAGATATTTATCATTCGGTTGCGGCGGAATTGTTGCGAACCGGGCGTGCATACCCATGCTTTTTAACCGCGGACGATATGGAACGCATTCGCGGCGAACAATCCGCGGCGGGCTTTGCCACCGGCATATATGGCGAATTTGCACGTGACCGCGATATTACCCCGGACGAGATTATTCGGCGCATGGATAACGGTGCGGTGCCGACGATTCGTTTGTATTCGACCGGTGATTCGGCACGGCGCATTTTCTGTAAAGATGCAGTGCGCGGTTCAATCGGGTTTCCGGAAAACAATGAAGATATTGTTTTAATTAAATCGAATGATGGGTTGCCAACCTATCATTTTGCGCACCTGTGCGATGACCATTTTATGCGCACCACACATGTTATTCGTGGGGAAGAATGGTTGCCGTCATTGCCATTGCATACACAATTATTTCGTATGATGGGATGGCAACCGCCGATGTATATTCATACATCTACGATTGATAAAATCGATAGCGAAACGGGCAAGCAACGCAAATTATCAAAACGCAAAGATCCCGAAAGCAATGTCGCATTTTTCTTGGCCGATGGGTGGCCGACGGGCGCGGTGTTGGAATACCTTGGGAATATTGCGGCGTCGGGATATGAAGAGGCAAAATTAAAAGGCACGGTGAAAACAATCTGGGAATATGCAATCAAGCCTAAAAAAATTCCTATGTCGGGCGCGTTGTTCGATATGAAAAAATTGGAATGGTGGGCCAAAGAATATATTGGTGCGATGGCGGTTCCAGATTTGGTGAAATCTGTGACAGATTGGGCGAATGAATATGGCGATGAAAAACAAAAAAGTCAGGTCGCAGACCAGGCGTATTTAACCAATGTTTTGGCGATTGAACGCGACAACCCGAAACGTGTGCGTAAAGATTTTATTACATGGCGCCAGACATTGGAAATCGTAGAATTTTTCTTTGATGAATTGTTTGTGCCGAACACCGAATACGCATATAACCGCGATGTGCTAAATGCGTTTTTGGATACATTTAATATTGCGGATGATAAAGATACTTGGTGGAATAAAATTGTTGAAATTGCGAATCGCGCGGGGGTAAAAAATGGCGATGTTGCGATGAATCTGCGTGTGGCCCTTTCGGGTCGGACAAACACGCCGGACCTTTATTCGATTATGCAAGTGATGGGCAAAGAAAGAGTGCAGCAAAGGATAAAGGTGGCGTTGAAATGACAAAAAATCTGCGTGCGGTTAGAAAGAAATTAAAAAATGTTCGGGGTGACAAACACGCATCGCGTATGTTGCGTTGCCTGCGGGCAACGGGGCTGTTTCGGTGGGAACGGCGTTCAACGCGTGCCGAAGAAGTTTTGAATATCTTGACCCACGGAATCGGTATTGGACTTGCGATTGCGGGTTTAACGCTGTTGGTGGTGTTTGCGGCGATTTATGGGAACGTGTGGGCGGTTGTGTCCTGTGCTATTTTCGGGGCGACAATGTTCACACTGTATTTCGGTTCAACAATGTGCCACATCACAATTGGTCGTAAAAGCGAATGTTTTTTCGAGGTCTGGGACAGTGTCGCCATATATGCATTGATTGCCGGAACATATACTCCGTTTTTATTGGTGAACCTGCGTGGCGGGTTGGGTTGGACAGTGTTTGGAATTTTGTGGGCGATTGTTATTTGGGGGGCGATTGTAAAAATTCGTAATCCGCGTCAGCAACCAAAGTGGGTTGTTGGCCTGTATTTAATAATGGGTTGGACGTTGCTGTTTATATTGCCGGCAATGTTGAAAAATATTTCGCCACGTGGGTTGTGGTTTATCTTGGCGGGCGGCCTGGCGTACAGTTTTGGTGTGATATTTTATTTGTGGCGGCGGTTAAAGTTTTCGCATGCCATTTGGCACCTGTTTGTAATTGGCGGGACGGTGTGCTTTTTCTTTGCGGTGCTGTATGGCGCGATACTTGACATTGCGGTTTAGTAGATAGTGGTAAGTCCCCTTCTTATCAAGAAGGGGAGGGCCACGTATCGGGCCCCGCAAAAAACAAAGTTTTTTGTGGGTGATGGCCGGTGGCGGGGTAGTTGCAAAACCGGCGGAAATCCGCCGGTTTTTATATTCAAACCTGGTCACAAAAAACGTACCTTTTTGTCCATCACTTTTTTCAAAAAAAATTCTCAGTAATTTCAATGGTCCAATTTTTGGCAAAAATGGCGGACAAAAAGGTACCTTTTTTGTTACCATATATGCATACATAAACAAGCACAACAAAGGAAGGGAATATGAGGGTTTCAATTCTTACACTGGGTGCGATTGCATCCGTTTTATCACTAAATGCATATGCAACAAGTTCAACCGTTACGTCGCGGGATTACGTTGATAATGTTGTTGCCACCAAGCAGGCAAAAATTCCGGCGCAATCGGGCGATTATGTCGTAATGTATCCGAACGATGAAAATGGCGAGGATGACGGTGAAATCGGCATGCGCGCGATAATAACCGATGTTAGTAATTATGACGAAGGTGATGAATTGGTGACGGTTGGCGCGATAAATTCCGCATTGCAGGATAGACAGGACATAATTTCGGCGGGGACCAGTGGCAATTTGGTGACATATACCGGGACGGCGGGTTCGGTTGGTTCGGCATCGGTTTATAACGGTTCAAATTCATACAGTGGTCAAACAACATCCTTGGTCCAGGCACAACATGTGAACGCGGCGGCGGCGAATGCATTTAATGCGCATATAACGTGCAATACATATGCAACACCGGGCGACACAACCAGTGAATGCGTGTTGTGGAATGTAAATAACCTATCGGGGACATATGTACCTGAAAATCAATAAGTCCCCTTCTTATACCGGGGTCCCCGAAAAATGAAATTTTTTGGGGTGGCCCCAGAAGGGGAGGGCCACCAGCGGTGGCGGGGTAGTTGCCTGTGCGTTGCATGGGTGCGCGGATGCGCCAATGTCTACCCCACCGCGTTCCGCGGTCCCCCCCCTTCACAACGTGAAGGGGAATTAAAAAAAAGGAACACACAATGAACAAAAGATTTTTATTTTGTAT
>JAFSOV010000008.1 GCA_017443235.1 Alphaproteobacteria bacterium | reverse complement strand
TGTGCTATCATAATTATCATAATCGCTTAAGATTCCCCTTTCACCGATTGTTCCGGCGGTGGATGTGTATGTGACAACTGTATCGCCCGGTGTTGCACTGTTTGTGCCAGTGACGGGTATTTTGTTCTGTTTCAATGCGTCCGCCGTATCCACATAATCCTGGGTGGTCACGGTTACCGGGTCTGCAAATGCGTTTAATGTTAAAACCGATGCGATTGCGCCGATGAATAATGCCTGTTTCATAAATCCTCCTTTCTTTATAATTTCATTCACCCGTCCCGGCATCCGCTTACGCTTGCGCTATAGCGAGATATGCCACGGCCACGGTTATTTGTTTTTTGCAATGCAAAAACAAATAAAAAACCACCGAAAAATTTTCAAGTGGTTGGAGGTTAACGACAATTTGACGAAATTGTGTGCTTATTTTATGGGACACGCCCATATTATTCACATCCCTCCAACCGCACTTAGGTTGGAGTTTTGCCAAGTAAAATTTGGCTTCGTCAAACGGGTCGTTACACCCCATCGGTGGAACACCCACCGACAAAATTATTTTATCAAAAACGCATTATCAAACACAAGAAAAAAATCTGGACAATCATAAAAATATAATTTATGATTTGTGGGCATTTGGGTGTTTAGCTCAGTTGGCTAGAGCATCTGCTTTACACGCAGAGGGTCAGGGGTTCAAGTCCCTTAACACCCACCAAAAATTGTTATCGCGCACAATAAAGTGCGCGATTAAAATTTTTGAGTGTCTCGGCGTAGCGAAGCGGAGACGGACGGAATTCCAGAGATTTCAAATCATTTGACATCCCGCGTTTTTGTTATAAAATCCACAAAAAAGGACAGGATATGGCAAGATTTGTAAATCAACCTGAACACAAATGGACGCGTGATGGAATCGCAGAACGCGTGTATGCAATTTTGGCAAAATATGCAGACTTTGAAAGCTTAGCAAAAAATAAAGATATTCCATTGGCAGACCAACAAATGTATTTGGATTCTTTGGATTTAACGGAAATATCAATGTATTTGGAACACGATTTTCAAATTGAATTGGATTTAAAGAATGAAACCGAATATTTCGCGGGCGATTATACTCCGCGTCAATTCATAGATTTTATGTGCAAAAGATTAAATGTGCCTGTGGCGCATCCAAAGGCAAAAAACCAAATGCTTGAAAAAACAAAATCACCCCATACCACAAATACAGACATTGATATATTGATGCACAGCGTACGCCCAATGATTCTTAAAAGAAACATTCGGCGCGCGTACGGCATAGAAATTCCGTTTGAAGAATTGCGTGCAATAAAAAGATTCACCGATTTTCAAGAAATGATACGCCGCGCAATAAATAATCAAAATTCGAAATAAAAAACCGGCGGATTTCCGCCGTCATCCCGCGAACGCGCGGGGTGATGGTTATTAAATTTACACATAATATAAAATTATATTTGCTTGAAATTTAATATTGGTTTGCTATTCTTGGCGCAAAGGAAAGATAATATGGATGGCAACTACACGGTTTTAGCGCGAAAGTATCGCAGTCAGGATTTTCAATCCCTTATTGGTCAAGATGTTTTGGTCAAGACTTTGACCACCGCAATAAAAACGGGGCGCATCGCGCACGCATATATCTTTACCGGCATTCGTGGGACCGGAAAAACCAGTACGGCACGTATTCTGGCCAAGGCATTAAATTGCCTGTCGGCGGATGGACCAACCGCAACGCCGTGTGGGAAATGTGAAAATTGTCGCGCAATTGCGGCCGGCCAACATATTGATGTATTGGAAATTGACGCGGCGTCACACACCGGCGTTGATAATATGCGTGAAATTTTGGACGCCGCACAATATCGCCCAACAAATGGCCGTTATAAAGTCTATATCATCGACGAAGTTCATATGCTGTCGTCCAGTGCGTTTAATGCGTTGCTAAAAACACTGGAAGAACCACCGGCACACGTAATCTTTATTTTGGCAACGACCGAAATTCGTAAAGTCCCGGTGACAATTCTGTCGCGGTGCCAACGTTTTGATTTGGTGCGCGTTCCCGTTGAAACATTAAAGAAACATTTTGCATGGATTGCCGAACAAGAACATGTCGAACTTAGCGACGCGGCAAACGAATTATTGGCGCGCGCGGCGGACGGTTCGGTGCGCGATGGGTTGTCCCTGCTTGACCAGGCAATTGCCCAAACCGGTGGACGCGTGGATGAATCTGCCGTTATGGATATGTTAAAACGCGCAGACCGTGGGGTTGTTGTTGACTTTATGCAAACCGTGCTGTCGGGGAATGTTTCAGCGGCAATGGCACGCGCAGATGAAATTTATACCAATGGTGCGGATTTATCAATGTTGCTGAACGATATGATGGAATGGACACATTGGGCAACACGTATGCATCCCGTTCTGCGCGCCGGAAATAATGACAGTGCGCCGTACACCGCCGACCAACGCGAACGCATAAACGAAATAAATAAACACGTGTCGTTGAATACGTTGTCGCGCCTGTGGCAGGTTATGGTTGCATCCGTGCCAGAAATGGCGGCGGCCGGAAATCAAAAGCAATGTTTTGATATGCTGATAATTCGATTGATGCATATCGCAGATATGCCGTCGGTTCCGGAAATATTAAAACAAAACGGTGTTGCGAAACCCGCCGCGGCCCCACTTGATGCGCCCGCCGCACCCAAGGTTCAAACAATTAAAATAAATTCTGCCGGCGATTTGGCCGATGCGTTATCAGCGGCGCGGGAAATAATGCTTTATTCATACTTTACGAAAAATATAGAAGTAACCGCAATTGTTGACAATAAAATATCATACTTTGACCGGGGAGATGATGCCGATTTTCAAAAGAAATTGGTTTTGTGGTTGAATACAAAAACCGGTGCCAAATGGGAATTGGATAAAATTCAGGAATCACACCAAGATAAAACTGTGCGTGAACAAATCAAGACCGATGCAGAATCCGACCCGATGGTCGCCGATGCAATGTCTTTGTTCGAAGGCGCAGAAATTGTCGGTGTTTCAAAACAATAAAAACATACTGGGGGGATGAAATGAAAAACGAATCGGGACGTTCTTTGATTGAAATTATCGGTGTTTTGGCCATAACCGCCGTTATGACGGCCAGTGCCGTTGGCATATATAATTCCATTCGCCATAATCAAAAAAACACTATTGCGTCCGCCGAATTGCGCGAGGTTGCAAAAAACACAAAACTGTTGATGGAAATGCGCGGCGATTATACAGGGGTGTCGGTTGATTATTTGGTCAAGGCCGGCGCATTAAAAACCGATAAAGCACCCATTGGGAAATCTTGGGCGATAAATGTTGGCGTTGACGTCACCAGTTTTTCAATTGACCTGCACGGGCTTTCGCGCGGCGAATGCGAATTCTTTGCAACGGCATTACCAAATTGGGCGGCCGATATGTTCGTGAACGGTTATCGGTTGGATAATTCTGCGGCATGCTTTGGTGGGGCCGAAAACGATATATCTTTTATAGTAAGGTAATATGAAGAAATTACTGATTGGATTTTTTATTGCGATTTTGGCCGGGTGCGCATCGTATGTTAGTCCCGAACGTGAAACATGGAAAAATTACCTTTATGGTGCAACATTTACAGACATGAACGATGTTTCACGTACGGCCAAGAAACCGATATTCTTGGGCGATGGCGGTCGCACGGTCGCGAATGCCACCATTCTAAATCCGGAATTAGAATATGGTGATAAAACACTGAATGAAACGGCAATGTGTTTGGGTTATATGACGGAATTGGAAACGGCACTTTATGACGCATTGCGGCGGCCCGGTCTTTCGGTGCAACGTGTCGGGACGGATGTTTTGGTGATTATGGTTCGTGACGCCATTATGGAATTGAACGCACCGGAAATTTCATCAATCGGTGATGAAAATTTGAATACCATCGCCAAGATATTAAAAAGATATGATGCAACATTTATCGAGGTTGCCGGTTATACCGATTCTATGCGTGATGCAAACGCGGCACGCGCATTGTCCACCGATATGGCGGAACGCACGGCGGTATATTTTGCACGTCACGGGATAAAACCCGCGCGTATGTTCATTGTTGGACGTGGCGCGGCACGGCCAATTGCCGCCCAAGACGAATGGGGACGCCTGACCAATCGGCGGGTTGAATTACGCATTTCACCGGTTCGATAAAAATCGATAACTTTCCCTTTTATTTTATAAAAATTATTGCTATAGTGAACCCGTCAACAAAAAAACAAAAGGATGGAAACCATGGTAGAAACAAAAAAGACAAATAAACCAACAACAAACTATGTTAAATACGGCATTGTTGCCGCGGTCGTGATTGCGGTTGCATTGGTCGGCATTTTTGCCCTGCGCGGTTGCAGTGATAAAACCATTAGTGCAGATACCGCAATAAGCGAAGTGTCATCTGATGCCGCCAGTGGCGCAGATTTGCGTATCGCCGTTGTTCGTATGGATGCGATTCAATCGGATGCAAACGCTTTGCAAGATTTGCGCAAACAAAAAGAAAACTATGAAAACAAACTGCGCAGTGAATTAGAAAAACAGCAAAAGGCGTTGGAAAAAGAAAAGGCCGAAATCGAAAAATCCCAAGATGTGCTTTCGCGTGAGGCTTTGCAACGCCGCGTTGTTGAATACCAAGGCAAGGTCACAAAATTGCAACGTGATTTGACGGAACGTGCGCAATCTATTGATGCATCTTTCCAACGTGCTTTGGCGAAAATCCAAGAAAATCATTTAGACCCGATTATCGAAGCAATCATCACAAAAAAGAATTTGTCTTTGGTTATTGATGGGCGTTTCGCACGCACGGGTGCAAATGTTGCAAATTTGGATATCACAGACGATGTTATTAAATCTTTGAATAAAAAAGTTTCTTCTGTGAAAATGGAAACACCAAAAGGTTTTTAACATTAGTGTCAGTGGATAGTGTAAGTGGTTAGTAAAAACGGATGCATTCGCATCCGTTTTTGTATTCGCAAATTCCAACATATTTTATATATTGAAAATCATAGATTATGCATTTATAATGTGTGTGGTGTGGCGGTTGCCATACTGGTGGTGTAAGAACCATCCTAAACTCGTCTGCGCGGACGTTAAACCTTCTGCCACCGGCAGGAGGTCGGTGGAATATAAAGAATACACCGTACTATTTAGTTTAGGTAGTTCTTACCCTCCTGCCATCCTTGAATTTTCAAAGATGGTTTTCTTTTTTTACCAAAGGAAAATCAAAATGACAGAATTGCAACAAAGAAATGTGGCACTGGGGCGTGAAATTTGTGACATTATTAAAGAATCAAATTGTCCCACATGGGTTTTAAGTGATATATTTAATTTAACCCCTGAACATCTTTATAAATTAAAATCTGGTGAAATAAAACCGACCGTGTACCAACTTATTATGTTTATGTGCACCACAGGGCGCACGTTGTATAAATTGCGCGTATCAGATTATGAAGACTACAAATAAAGTCGTTTGCCAATTTCCCCTTTCCTTTTGTTTTTTTTACGCTATAATGCCGATATGTCGAAAATAATTGATTTTTTATTAAAACCAAAAGCGGTCAAAATGACCGCCGGTGAATTGGCCAAAAAATTTGGCCTGGAACTGCGTGGAAACGCGAATACGATTGTAAAGGGGGTTTCACCAATCGCAGATGCACGCCCCGGTGATATTGCGTTCTATTCCACCGAACAAAACAGCAATGCATTCAAGATATTGCCGGTATCCGTTTTGGAAAATACGCGCGCGTCGGTAATCTTGGTTCAGCCGGAAATGGTATCCCACGCGCCCGCGGGTGCAACACTTCTGGTGTGTGCCAGTCCCCGCGGCGAAATCGTTAAGGTTCTGGGCGAGATTTATCGCGAACCGCCACGCCGTGGCATATCACCGGACGCACATATCGAACGTGGCGTATTTTTTCGCAATCGGCGCAGCGTCTATGTCGGGCAATTTGCAACCATTGAACGTGGCACGGTAATTGAACCCGATGTCAAGATATACCCAAATGTGTATATCGGGCGCAATGTCACAATTGGGCGCGGCACGGTTATTCATTCGGGCGCACATATTGAAAACGCGACCATTGGCGCGGATTGCGTCATTCACAACGGCGCATCTATTGGTAAAGATGGGTTTGGTTATACCCGTCAAGACGGCCACAATGTATTTATTCCACACGTTGGGCGCGTTGTGTTGGGTGACCGCGTGTCGGTGGGCGCAAATTCCTGTATCGATCGTGGGACATTAACCGATACAATGATTGGCGACGGAACCAAGATTGACAACCTGTGCCAAATTGCGCATGGGGTGGTTATTGGGCGCGAATGTTTTTTGGCGTCCGGTGTTGGTATTGCCGGTGGGGTCAAGATTGGTGACCGTGCATTATTGGCCGGACACGTGGGCATTGCAAACGGGGTTAAAATTGGAAATGATGCCGAGGTTGGCGCAAATAGCGGTGTTTTCCGCGATGTGCCGGACGGTGCAAAACATATGGGTTATCCGGCGGGACCCGGAACGGAATTCCTGCGTCACTATGCATGGATTAAAAAACACGTAAATAACGATTAAAAGGGCAATGATATGATTGACAGCAAAGGAATAGAAAGCGTTATTCCGCATCGTGGCGATATGCGCCTGGTTGATGAAATTCGCGAATTTACGGACAAAACCGCGGTGGGAATTAAATACGTGCGCGATAATGAATTTTGGTGTGCGGGACATTTCCCGGCAAAGCCGATTATGCCGGGTGTCTTGATTGTAGAGGCATTGGCCCAAACCGCGTGTTTTACGGTTTTGAACGCAATTGGTAATAATGGCGGACGTGCATTGGGATACTTTGTGACGATTGAAAATGCCAAATTTACACACATGGTTGTACCGGGCGATACATTGGAATTACATATCGAAGAAATCGGCGCAAAAATGAAAATGCACAAATTCAATGGCACCGCATTTGTGAACGGTCGTCGCGTCGCATGCGCAACATTTTCCGCAATGTTGGACAATGACCCACAGATCTAGTCATTAGTGGATAGTGTAAGTGGTTAGTGAACCGCCCGCATTTCGCGGGCGGTTTCAATTACAATTTTTTTTACAACGTTTTAAACAAAATCCATAGTAAAATAAAGACATCAATAAACTTTCTGAAATCGGCTTTGTTCCGTGTTCGTACTGTAGCAATTCACGCCGTCGCACACCAAACATTTTTGCCACATCTTTTGTGTTCATTTTGTTTTCGCGTCTTGCCTTTCGCAATATTGAACCAAAGTATTTTGCATCGATTAGTACTACCATTTTTTACCTCCTTTGCTGTTATATCTACCCCACCGGCTCCGCCGGTCCCCCCCCTTCAGCAAAACCGAAGGGGAATAAAAATACCGTCAATGACAGGTTGACGGTTGGAGGCCTGAAAACTGTAACATAGAAACAGTGTCGCTTATTCAATATATTCGCAACCCTCCAACCAATGGTGGAGTTTTTTCTATGTTATAGGGCTTTTCAGGACCCCGCAACGGTGTCACCCGTGCAAATGTATTATAATTGAAAACGGTTGCGATTGCAACCGTTTTGCAACTACCCCGCCACCGCTGGTGGCCCTCCCCTTCTTCATAAGAAGGGGACTTGTCACTAACCACTAACACTCGTCGCGGCATGACCGCGCCGCGGTCGTGACGGACTAACCACTATATGCTAATTCCAAACAACACCTTGGCGCCTTCGCCGATGATAAATGATGCCATTGTCACGATAAAGCAGACCATCATCATTTCAAAAAATGCCGGCCAAAATCTTTGCCCGTTTAATTTAGATTTCAAATAATTAAAGAAAAATATTATCGATGTTGCGACCACGTATGTCATTATAACCGCAATCATTGTATTTGATATAAACAAAAACGGAACCAATAACATCGCGGCGGTAAATACATATGCCGCGCCCGTCATAATTCCACGGCGAAACGCCCCCCGCATATTTCCGCCCGCCTTTTGCGACAGGTATTCCGACGCCATCATAGAAAGACCCGCTGCAACGGATGCGATTAGACCGGTTAAAACGATTATATATTGTGTTGCGTCCGCAAACGACAATCCAACGACCAATCCCAATGTCGAAACCAATGCATCATGCATCCCCAACACCAACGATGACCAAACAGAATTTTCTATTTTCATAACACAAAAAATATACCCCCATATCGGGGGTATGAGTATGGGATTCGTGTCACAATTTACCATGTTGGTGCATGGTCGCCTTCTTTGATAATCGGTTGTTCGTCTTCCCACAACGCAAGACCCGTTTTAACATCGGTCAATGTCATTTGCAGGTAATATTCTACACGCGTATCAACCGATGAAAACCATCCTGATTGCAATTTCAAATTACGTTGCAACATTTTTCCCGACAGTGACATATTTGGCGCAACCAATGTCCCCGTGGACACAATGGTTGATGCGTCGTATTCCGCATTTCCGCGCGTATCGCGTACCGCGTATGTTGTGCCATCTTCGGCGGGGCCAAAGTTTTCAAAACTGGTCGTCACCTGGGCACGGCCGGAATTTATAAGCGTTGTGCGAATCTTTTTCGTCAAAATATCTGTATCAAATCTTTGCATTGTATCGTTTTTGATATTGCCCATCGCAATTACCGGATTTTTCACACGCGAAAAGGCGGAACTGGCCAACATAGACTTGGTCATCTTTTCCGCGGTCGCCGTCCAATCACGGTATTCCAGTTCCATAACGTTTTGCATTGCGGCGACTTCTTTTTCATTGTTCAAATCGACAACCGTTGTTTCGCCGCACCCGCACAACACCGCACACATTGCAATTGGTAAAATTTTTTTCATCATTTCCCCCTTTGTTTATTTTAATTTTATTGTTTTAATATCGTATCCCGTTGGCACTGTGCGCACATATATCAAATAATTTCCATATGTCGGTACAGACACCTTTTTTATCACCTTACCATTTGAAGTAAGTTCAATCAAGCCAGTTTTGTTATTCTGCATACGCAAAACAGATATAGTTTTCGGCAATGTCGCCCATGTGCGGACATCTGCACTGTTTGTGAATTCAGAATACAATGTCGATAATAAACCAAGCAATGGTGCCTTGTTAGAACGTGAATTATACATCGTTGTTTGCAGTGCCACACGCGCCGATGCCGATGCAAACGCACGCAGTGCATCGTTTATTCTGTATTCGCCATATTCGGTCATAAACATCGCATCAACGTTTGCCAATTCTTGGGCATTATCTATACGCATATAATCACCAGAAAACACCGGTTCAGATGTCGCCACCGTCACCGTTGTAATACCATCGCCGTGAATAATCGGCAAACTGATTCTCCGTTCAGTCAATTTTGGCGCAAATCCGTCTTCGATAAATACCCAAATTGTGTTTTTTGGCGTTGTTCCAAATTCTGCATTTTTCAAATCTTTAACAATAAAAGAATTTTCCGGAACCATACCATTCGCCCGCGCAAGGTAGATTTTTGCGTCACCAAAATCGCCATTGTTCAAGAAATATATGCCCGATAAATACATCAATGCCGGATTCATAATATCCCGATATGCCGTCCATTTAGAATTTTCGTTCCGCAATTCGGTCGCCAGTTCCAGATTTTCACTGATTGATTTTTGATTCGATTCTATCAATTTTTCATATGCGCGTGACATATCGGACTGGCGCGAATAAGATTGATTTATAATAACGCGCGCATCATCCAATCGGCCGTCCACCAATGCCGCCCACAATTGGTAATACGACACAAACAGCGAATCCATCATATATGGTTTATAATCGTTTGCATTTGGACCCAGTGTTAAAGATGCGGCTTCGCGCATAATGTCACCCCCGTCGGCAACGCCCGGGTTTTTACGGTTAAAAATTTCATATGCGGCATCCGCCGCGGACACATCATCTGCGTGAAACAGTGCGTCCGCCGTAATCAATAAATCAAGGTTATTTTTATTTTCTAAATCGGTTGCGTCCACAGATGTGTTCATATAACCCGCACGCACCGAATCAATGCGCGATTCAACCGTTGCGGCACAACCAGACATAAATATGGCAATAAATAAAAGGCTGAATATTTTTCGCATACCGTTATTTTACAACAGGGCTTAGTTCCGTCAACTCATTTGTTTGCGGGTTATAGTACCGTGGATTACCACTGTATTCCAAAATCGCGTGATGCATTGGGATTAAAAATTCTGGCAATGGCGACGACCGTCCCATTTTGATATATTCGGCCATTTTCGGGTCACTGAACGCCATTCGCATTTCGGCCTTAATCGGGCGTTGATACCAACCTTCGTACAAAATGACCGCCTCGGCCGGTTTGCCACCAACGGTAATCTTTAATTTCATAAGGTCGAATGCGCTGAATACCGGTTCTTCTTTCTTTTCCTTGGTTTCGGTTTCTTTGCCGTCCGGACCTTTGACCTTTTTCTTTTCTATGGTCATTTTGTTTGGCATCATCGCCGCAAACCGATTTGCGGTATCTATATCATTTTGACGAAATACAATCTTGGCCGCGGTGGTTGACATAATTGTTGCGGCGGCGTCCGCACCGTATTTTTCTTGAATTTGGTGTATATCCTGGCCAATGAACATATATGATATTTGTTGTCCGCGGCCGACATCGGGACCTTGGATAACCGCCTGCATCTTTTGCATTTTTGGCATTTCATCCAATACAAACAGAACCGGATATGGACCCATTTTTTCGCCACTGCGCCCAACGTGTTCCGGCGGATTGGCCAGCAGGAAGTTCGACATAGTTTCAATAAACATCGCGGTTATCGGGTTTAATGCCTTGGCATCAACCATATTGATGGACAGGTAAACCGTCACCGGTTTCATTTTTCCATCACGCGGGTCAATCATACCGCGCATATCGGCAAAATGAAAGTCCGAGTGAGATGTCCGGTTGCGTACCGCCGCATTACGGAATATGGCCAGTCCCGTCAATATTGTTGAAATAATTGACCCGCGTTCGGTTGATGGGGTGCTGGCCAATTTGGTAAGTTCCGCAATTGCACGATTTGAATATGCAAACATACGGCATTCGTTGACGGCGGCCTCTAACCAATCTTTCATTGGGTCCGCCATCATAACACTTTGGTCGCCCTGTCTTTGGCGTTCGGCCAAATCGTTCGCGACAGCGATTTGTGCCTCGGTCATCCAATCCAACATCATTGAAAAAGACGCCTCTTTACCCAACCACATTTGCGGTATGTTTGCCCATGTTCCAATGTGGACATAGTTGTTCGCGTTTAATTCGCCGTTTTTTATTAGGGCCTGGGCCGCAAATGCATTCGGGTCATTTATCATTGAAAAGTAATAGTCCGATAAAACGGCGGCATCTTCGGCATCAAATTCCCCAGATTGCAAACGCGCATAGAAATAATCGTCCGCCTTGGCGCGTTCTATTTTTGAAACAATAAATTGTATAAATCCCGCAAGACCGGCACGCCCAGATTGGGTCCAGTGTGGGTCGGCGCTGCTGCCCACTGCATCGGGAACCAAAACATCGCACAGATAATCCACATACAATTCGCGTTGTTCCAAACTGAATGGTATATGCCCCGGCGAAAGCGGATTCCAAGACGGATAATAAATACCCTTTTCTGGTTCGTCTTGGCCCGCCCAGTTCATAATAAACACCGGTCCAACGTGCGTTGCACGATAACCACTGGATTTTTCATCAATTTCGGGTTTCGGGTCGTTTATAATCATCGAAACACCCGGACATTCAAAAATTGTTGGCAAAACGATACCCTGGGTTTTACCGGTTCCGGGGGGCGCCAAACATAGAACCGATAATGTTTTTGGCAATTTCAAAGGTTTTTTCTTGAAATACCCCAAAACCATCATAAAACCATCAAACAACCCCATTTCTTTGACGTCTTTTTCATTTGCCTCGCGTCCAGATTTTTTATCAAATTCATCTTTGCCGTGCGGATTAAATTCCTTTTTCAATGTGTCATCGGTCAACAAGAAATACGCAATAAACGGTATAATCGGCACAACGCATGCAAAATCCGGATGCATTAGGCAACGTACAATCCAACCCGGAATTTCCGCAATAACGGACAGACCCGCACTGGACACCATATTGCCAAGGTATATTTTTATCCAATCGCCGGTCGCAACGGTCCACCCATAACGCCAAATATGTTCAATAATAAACGATGCGCAAAACGCCGCCGCGCATATCAACCAAACACCAACCGACCATCGCAGAGCCCAGAAAACCTGGGCCATGGGGGTTTGTTCGTGTTCTTTATATGCGCTGGATTTGAATATGTTCAAACCCTTGCTGTCTTTGCCCGCAGATAAAATCTTGAACTTTTCAACCATCGTGTTATGATTATACCAGAAAAAAACAATTTTATAAATACGGAAATTTAATTTTTATGAAAAATATTCCAAGAATCTTTGTCGGCGATAATGTCAAGTGCGGTATGATAATACCGGCCGATAAATCTGTGGTGCATTATTTGACACGTGTTATGCGGACGCACGATTTTTTGGCGTTTGGTGGTGGCACAGAATTTAATGCACATATTATGGACGATGATAAATCCATTATGATTGGCAATCAAACCGAACACATTGACCCGACGGGCGATATAACACTGTATTTTGCGCCGATAAAAAGAATTGATGATTTGGTCAATATGGCGACACAAATGGGTGTACGGTACCTGCGCCCGGTTATTACCGAACGCACGGTTGCGCATCACGTAAATTGGGAACGGGTGAAAAAAATCGCGCGCGAGGCCGCCGAGCAATCAAACCGCAACAGCGTCCCCGAAATATTTGAACCCATTCCTTTTTCACAATTGGAACTAAAAAATCTTTGCTTTGCCGATGAAAGATTCGCATATGATGACAAAGGTGCAACGCAAATTCCTGACAATATAAAATCCGTTTTGGTTGGGCCCGAAGGTGGATTTTCAAACGCTGAATTTGCCGCATTGGACGCCGGGGGCGCGGTTGGTATATCATTGGGAAAAACAATATTGCGTGCGGAATTGGCCGCCGCAATTGCCATAGGAAAATTGTTATAATGAAAATACGTATTGCAAAATTTATTGCTGATTCCGGTGTGACATCGCGCCGCGGGGCCGAACAGATAATTGCCGATGGGCGCGTTTCGGTAAATGGTGAAACGGTAAAAACACCGGTGCATTTTGTGGATGACGGCGATAAAATCCTGATTGATGGCAAAGAAATAAAAAAGCGCACAGACACACGCCTGTACGCCTTTCACAAACCAATCGGCACGGTCACAACAACACGTGACCCACGTGGACGCAATACGATATATGACATTTTACCCCCGGAATATCGAAACTTGCGATACGTTGGGCGACTGGACTTTAACACAACCGGATTATTGCTGATGACGAATGACGGATTGTTGGCGCGAAAATTGACAATGCCGAATTCAAATATCCCGCGTGTTTATCTTGCCGATGTGGCGGGCAACAATATGTCAAAATTGGACCGCGCCCGCAGTGGTGTCACCATAGATGGGATAAAATACCGACCAATGAAAATTGAAATTATGCCCGATAAACGTTTGCGCGTCACCGTCACCGAAGGAAAAAAGAATGAAATTCGAATCGTTCTGCGTCATTGTGGGTTGCCGGTTCGCAAATTACACCGCATTATGTATGGCCCGGTCAGCATTAAAAATATTCCGTCTGGAAAAATTGTTGAATTAGATGAAAAAACAATTGACGCGCTTATAAAAACTTCTCTATAATCCAAGCATAAGGAAGGGAGATTTTACATGAAGAAAAAAACCACAAAAAAGGCACAGGTCAAAACAACCGCGGTACGCGGTGTGAACATCAAGACCGCGACACGCACGCGTGAGGCTTCGTCTTGGTCGATATCGATTTATGTTTATTGGTTTATTATTTTGTTCTTTATCGCGGCGACTTTCTATATTTTGGGCCGTTCACATTTGGCGAACAAAGAAGTAAAAAATGCATTAAATAATGCCGGCCAAATCGAGATGGTTGACGGGGAAGAAAAATTGATGAACGCGGCCGATTATTATACCCGTGGGAAAAGTGAAATCTTGGCCGGGAATACGGATGGTGCAATTGCGGATTTAACCGCGGCGATTCAGGCGGACACCGCAATGGTTGATGCGTATATCTTGCGTGGCGAGGTTTATATGCAAACCGGTAATTATTCCGCCGCGATGAATGATTTTAATAATGCGATTGCCGTTGATGCGTCAAATTCAATTGCGTATTATGATCGTGCATTGTTGAATATGCGGTTGGAAGATTTCAATTCTGCAATGAACGACATAAACAATGCGTTGGCGGCATACGTATCAAATCCAAACGAAGTATTGCAATTGCGCGATTTGTATGCCAAACGCGGTCAATTGAATTTGTGGATGAAGAATTGGGAAGGCGCAATTGCCGATTATACAAATTCTTTGGCACGCCCCGAAGGCATTGTGAATCCGTCCGTTTATGCCGAACGTGCCGAGGCATACACCGCCATGGGCGAATACGCATTGGCAATCAACGATTATACTTCGGCAATTCGTGTGATTTCGGAACAAATTCAAGGTGCAGCGACGATGGAACAGAAAGAAGACCTGTCTATGCGTGCAATGAATTATTTCGAAAAGTCTGCGGCGTTGAATTTGAATATTGGAAATGCGGCATCTGCAAAAACAGATTTGGAATCTGCGTATGCGATTGCGGCGTCACTGAATGACGCAGATACCACAGAACGCTTGCAGAAATTGATTGAGGCGTTACAGTAAAAAAATAATTCAATATGAAAAAAACCGCCATCGTGGCGGTTTCTTTTTTTATTAAAACGTCAACCGAATACCGGCGGCCAAAAATGGTTCACTGCGCGACATACCAATTGACGTCCAACCGTCAACGAATTTGCTGTATTTATACCGGAAAGACGCAACAACGGTATGGTCGTCATAGTTTTCGGTGTCGTGATGCCATATTCCCGTATTAGAAAACAAATACGACAAAGACATTGTGTAATTCAAAACATCATAACTTAGCCCCGCGCCGGCAACAATTCCGTCAACCGCCGGTCCAACCGGTTTTTCGTCATATACTACGCGACCGGTCAGGGCGAAAACCCAACTGTTATATTGAACATTTAATCCGGTATAGATTTGTCCGCGCCAATCCGCCGTTGTGCCGGGTGTATATTCATCGGTTGAAAAATCGTCCGGTTTATCCATAAACGATGCGCCGAATGAAAATGCGTACTTTGTTTTATTTGCAGAACTTTTTATCTTTAACCCGGCATCAATTTCATAATCGTAATCGCCGTTCAATCCGGACACAGAAATACCGTATTGCACCCGTGAATTTGTTGCCGCAACCAAGTTCATACGCAATGCATGCGACCCATTGGTAATCTCCGGATTTGCAATAATTGCACCACCCGTACCCATTTTGCGATAAATCAAAGAATCGTTATTGATTCGCATTCCACCAACATCCGGCAACCCCAATCCCAATTTATGTGCCACAGAATCGGTCAGTCCAACCTCAACCCGGCCGACGCCGCGCCATTGCCAAAAACCAAATGCTTCGTGATACCAATCGTCTTCGTGCAGGGCGATTTCGTCCATCATATAAACCGCGCCCAACATATGTTCGCGATTTCCAAAATCATATGTCAATTGTCCGCGCACACGAAAGTCGCCAATAAAATCAGGCTTTTCGAAATTTGGCTCTATAATGCCGGCGGTTCCATATCCGGTCACCGCCAAATTAAATGGCCCGACATCGCGCGACAAAGCCGATGCATCGGTTGCCATTGCGCACAGAATTGCGCCAATTGATGTTGCATATAATTTACTTATCATTCGTATTCCCTGTGGTTTCTGCCAAAATAGCATCACGCAGTTTATTGTATGCGTGTTCTTCTATTTGGCGCACGCGTTCACGTGAAATCTTGTACTTTTTTGCCAACACTTCCAAAGTTGCCGCCGGTTCTTGCAACCGCCGCGCGCGCAATATTTCCCGGTCACGTTCCGGTAATGTCGCCAGGTGTTTTTTAAGCAACGCACCACCGCGCACCATCATTTCATGCCGTTCAACATTGTCAACAATGCTGTCGCCGGTATCTGCCATATTGGATAACATATCGGCACCATCCTGTTCGGTCGTTCGCGCAGGCGCATTCAGTGACAAATCACGTGCGACAATTCGTGTGGACATACGTTTAACATCTTCGGCCGGTACGTCCAAATATGCCGCAATTTTGTCCGCCTGGGCATCACTAAGGTTGCCGTCCATAATTCCCAATGCACGCTTGGCCCGCGCAAGGTTAAAGAACACGCGTTTTTGGTTCGCGGATGTCCCAATTTTTACAATTGACCAGTTATTTAATATCGTCTCATAAATTTCTGCCCGAATCCAAAACATAGCATAGGTTGAAAACCGAAAACCACGTTCCGGGTCAAATTTCTGCAACGCCTGCATAAGGCCCATATTACCACTGGCCACCAATTCGCCGACCGGAATACCATAGTTGCGAAAATCATACGCCACAGACACAACCAGGCGCAAATGGCTTTCCAATAATTTTTCGGCCGCCGTTTCGTCGTGTTCGTTCACCCATTTGGACGCATATTCATATTCTTGTTCGGCGGAAAGTATTGGAAATTCCGCAATCGTGCGGATATAGCCCGCCAATGACGCGTCTTCGCCATATGTGGGGACCGGCACCCCCGTCCCAGATTTTGTCACCAAAGCGTTCTTGATTTGTTTTGTCATAATGTTTATAGTATAGCAACAAAATAGAAATTATCAAGATACCAAAATATAAACAGGAGAATATTTATGGCAAATATGTTGGAAAGAAATAAAAAGGTCAAAGCACCACAAAAAACGTACCAAGAACACGCCCAAGACGCGCTGTATCGCGAGGTTTGGGAAGATGTGAACAATGAAAAAACTCAACGGTTTTTGAAGAAATATGGTAAATATATTATCGCCGCGGCGTTGGGTATAATGATTATTGTGACGGGAATTCAAATCGGCGTGCGCGCGCATCGTGCGGCAAAAATGGCAACGGCCGAAAACTATGAAACCGCAATTGCAAATACCGATGTGAATGCCTTGGTCGGTATCGCAGAAAACACCGGTGGCGCGACCGCAGATTTGGCGATGTTCAATGCATATGTTTTAAGCAACGATGTCGCAAAGTTGGACGAATTGGTGAAAAACGGCAACACACGTGAATTTCGTGATTTGGCGCGTTTGCATATAATTGGAATTCGTGGCGATGAAATGGATGCGGCGGCGGTCGAAAAATTCTTGTCGCCAATGGACACAAAAAGTTCACCATTCTATTACACCGCATGTTTAACCATTGCCCAGAAATATATTGCAGACGGCAATCGTGATGCGGCAAATAAATGGTTGGATAAAATATTAAACGATAACGATGCACCGGCGGTTATTCGCGCAGATGCAGAAATGTTAAGGTAAAATTATGCGCAACAAAGCGGCAATTTTTATCATCGGGGCTTTGGCGGTTGCGGCGTGCGATAAACACGACCCAATTTTGCCAGGCGAACGCAGTGATATATTTAACACAACAACACGAAATGTGTTGAATGAACCGGTGCCGGATGCACCCGAAAATATCGTAACAATTGAATCGGTGGATTGCCCTTATACCCAAAAACCTGATAATACAATTTGGGATGGGGAACGAAAAATATTTTCTGGTTTTGCGACCGGAAATTCGGTTGCCGGCACCCGGCACCCAATATGTAACGGAAGATATGTTTATGCGGGTCTTTCCACCGGGGAAATGGTTAAAATAAATCCGCGCAGTCGAGAAATTGTTTGGATTGCAGATGTGTATCGCCAAAGCAATATGACCGGCGGTGCATCGGTGTTGGACATTGTTGCCACACCGCAAATTCACGGAAAATACGTATATGTTGGTGGACTGGGCGATGCATTTTGTAAAATTTTGGATTCGACCGGTCGGGCCGTATGGTGCACAGACATTGGGGTTGAAAAATCTTTTATCATCACCGATACGGTTGCATATGTGGTTGATACAGAAAAAAATTTGAACGCCGTGCGATTGAATGATGGTGCAATTTATTGGCGGGTTCCGGTCAAAAAATCCCGCACACCAAAATATGAAAACAAAACCATTATTGTTGGCGCAGAAAAATTCGATGCCGCAGATGGAAAATTGTTGAAATAAAAAAATCCCGCCGTTGCGGGATTTTTAATAGCCATTGTATTTTTACAACAAACACGACAGTGCTGCGCCGGTGTTCTTTAACAAGAACCAACCGATATGATAATTTGTTAAATACACCGTCAACATAAACAATGCGAATATGCCAATGATAACAATTACCGCCGCGCGGCGTCCCCGCATACAATATAATGCGATGTTATAAAACAAGAACAATATATACGCATCGCCAATGATACTGATTATCCACATAGATGTGCAATTAAATGCCAATGCGTTCAAAACCAATATCACCGGATAAATAAAGAATATTGATGCCAAACCCTTAATCGCGATTTCCCAATCGCGTTCGCCCCCGGTTATTTCCGACACCAACATCATAAGCCCCCCGCCCACGAACAGCAATCCAACGGCAATAACCGGTACAATAACAATCGCCGTGAACACAGAACTTATTGTGACCGTTGCACCACCAATCAAACGAATGCCCAAAACCAGCAACCCGCCAAGCAAACCGTATATAAACGCCTTTAACATAGATTCTTCGATATCGCCGTCGGCAACAATCTTGGAAAAATATCTGCGGGGGTTCACAACGACATCTTTGATAGACTTGTACCATTTTTTTATTTTTTGCATCATGGCGCATCCCTTTATTTGATTATTTATATTTTTGCTTTATAATTAAAAAAAATCAATGGAAAAAGACATGGCAAAGATAACTATCGCCGGACGACCAAACACCGGCAAATCGACATTGTTTAACGCACTTAGCGGGACACGGGACGCATTGGTTCACGACCGCCCGGGTGTCACGCGTGATACAATTCGCGGAACATTATCCGCACGTCCGGATTGCGAATTGTGCGACACCGCGGGTTTAGAACGCGAAAAAAATGGTATCGCCGCGGATTCCACCAATATGGCAATTGATGCAATTGCGGCGTCAAATGCGGTTCTGTTTGTGGTGGATGGGCGCACGGGATTATTGCCCGAAGATATGGATTGGGCGCGTATGGTGCGCCGCAAAACACGTGCGCCGGTGTTATTGTTGGTGAACAAATCTGAATCGGGGCGGCGTTTGGGCGATGTTCACGAATTCTATAAATTGGGTTTTGGTGAACCGGTTTTGATTTCCGCAGAACACAAGACCGGGTTTGACGCGATATATGAATTCATCGATAAAAACGTTCCGGTTACCACGCCTGTGGCCGAAGCGGAACACCGCATAAAAATCGCGGTATTGGGACAACCAAATGTTGGAAAATCTACTTTGGTGAATCGTGTATTGGGCGAAAATCGCCAGATTGTCAAAGACGAACCCGGTGTCACGCGTGATACGGTTAAAATTCCGGTTAAATTCTATGGTCGCGATATATTATTGATGGATACCGCTGGACTGCGGCGCAAGTCCAATGTGCGTGACGATGTTGAAACGTTGTCCGCATTAAAGTCTTTGGACGCAATTGACCGGGCCGATGCGGTAATTTTGGTGGTTGACGCCACGCGCGATATTGAAAACCAGGCATTGGGAATCGCCGCACGCGTTTATGACGCGGGCAAGATTTTATGTGTTGCACTGAACAAATGGGATTTGGTGGAACCAGAGATGCGTGACGAGAAATTATTAAAATTAAAACATCATTTCACAAATTCTTTTCATCAAATTATAAAGCCTATGATTTTGGCAATTTCGGCCGAGCGTGGCACCGGCGTTCAAAATATGTTCAAAAGAATTTATGAGCAGTGTGATATTTCAAACGCCACCGCCCCAACCAGTTTGATAAACAAAATCATTGGCGAATTGGTCGCATCGCGTCAACCGCCTATGTCGCGCCTTAAACGGCCGATGAAGATAAAATTTGCATCCCAGACCGGGCATCACCCAATGCGCATTACAATAAATGTTGGTGGCGCATCCGACATACCGGAATCGTACACCCGTTATTTGCGGCGCGGATTGGCAAACGCATTAAAATGGGAACATTTGCCGATAACAATAGAATACAAGAAAGCAGACAACCCATTTGATTAACACAACCATCCATTTGGGTGGTTTTCTTTTATCAACAAACGATATTGACATTTTTTATTTTTGTGTTATATATCATATTACAAGCAAAACCAAAAGGACAAAACAATGAACGAATTCTATTGGGTTTTGTTTGATTCTTTGCGGACAATCATTTCCCGTGGCGATATCAAAGTGACCCAGGCAAAACCGAATAATTACACAAACAGTTACACGGTGAAATCAAATCGTGGACAATTCGTATATTTAATTCGTTGCGAATCACGGTTTGGGCGCGAAATTTTTGATATCAAAGTTCGCGATAATTGGTTTCCCGATTTCCCGCGCGAATACGCACAAGAAATGTTTGAAAGAACATACGACGAATACACGCGCCAACAAGAAATTGCCACATGGGACAAAACGCAACACGACACAATAAAATTTTTGAACAAAATATCCAAAAGAACGAAACAAAAAACGCGATAAATCCGGCGATTTTTAACGCACTTTTTTGGGGAATAATGTTTTATTTATACCAACCTGGATAAAGGGTGTCCATTGTGCCGATTCTTGGGGGTTCATCAATGGGTCGCGATAATGTGCGCCGGCCGATACATATGTTCCACTTTTGATATGTTGAAACGCAATGTCCGCGCCACGTACGCCATCCTTGGATTGGGTAAATCCATTTATTGAAAATGCGGCATCCTCATTTTTAAGTGTATGACGATACAATCCATAAAATGTTGGTTGCGCCCCAAAGTCCAAAAGTTGCAATAATATCGCATCACGTTGTGTTGGTTGATACGCGATATACACATCGCCAAATGATTGCCGCCGTTCATCCAATACGAATCCGCCCATTTGAAAATTGTCCAGTATTTTTTGTTCGAAAAACATTATTAAATATCCGTCGCCCATAAAACCGAATCCGTCTGTGTTTTCACCATACCCGATTCCAAATGACATTTCTTGGCCGGTGTATGATGCAATAATTGCACGTGGTACAAATCGCCGTGAATCAAGATGAATACGGTGCAACAGGAAATTCCCCAATGGCACAGATTCGGCAAAATAATTTGGATAGTTTATTACCGGTACTTTCCCGATTTTGATATTTATTTTCCCGATTTTGGTTTGGGCCGCCATATCCAGATACGCATAGTTTGTAATCGCAGAAAATTCTTTGGTTGCGTAATTTTGAACAATCACATTTGCATATGCACCAATTGTATATTTATCGAAAAATCGAACAAACGGTTTAATCGTGACATTCGGTGCAAATACTGAACGCAAATCGTCCGTGGTCATATTTACAAACGACCCCACATTCAATTGGTACGAATCGTCCACATGTCCAACCAAAAATTTTGGTCGCTTTGGCCGTGGCGGGGGCTGAATACCCGGAATCGGCGTAGAATGCGTTAGTGTCTGTTTTGGAATACTATCGTTTGTCGGCAACTCGGTTTTTGCTTTCTTTTTATCACGCCGGATATTTTGTGCCGCAACCGGTCCCGCCAGCATAGCAGACAATAAAAACACAAAAAAATATTTGCTTGTTAAATTTATTCTCATTTATTCTTTACTATCCGCCGGATTGCGTTTTGAATATATTGTTCGGCGCGCAGCGTATCAAATTGCTTTGTGTCGGGGTCTTTCAATTTACCTTCTGCATCAATCCACGTATTATAACCGACCGGCAAAACCATATTTATTTTATCCAAATTATCAGCAACGTTTTCCGGCGAAAGACCGCCACTGTACCCCATTTTATGATTCGGCATAACTGGTGCGCGCCACGTGTCCGGCGATATACCGCGTCCGCCCGATGCATCAAACAGCATTGAAAACGGAACGCTCATTTTGTCCAATCTTTTTAATCTGTTGCGTTGCCGTGTGGTATATTGAAATATAAATTCAATATCTGGATAGGCGCGAATAATATCCGAAACTTTATTGGCATAGAATCGAAACGAATCTTTTCCGCCATTGATATTTACTTGAACCCGACCAATTACATGTTTGCCATTATCGCGCCGCATATCCCACATACGTTTGATTTCATATGGAATATTTCCACGACAAATTTCGGTTCGCCATTCCGCATTTACGTGCATAGCCAAATTGATATCATTCACACGTGACGCGTGTGCCAATGTGTCGAACCAAACATATCGGGGCATATATGCAGAAAACTTTGATGGGTGTGCCTGAATCGCAAATTCCGCCATTGGGTATCTTTTCCCAAGGTCAATAATATCATCTATTTCGTTATATTCCCGCATATCAGAACAGGTTATATATTCTAAATTCATAATACGTCCTTTATGTTGCTACATCCTGCTCTCACTAACCACTAATTCTTAACTGTCCGCATGCGGAACCAATATCGGTGCCACGTTCACGCCGTATGCGTGTGTGTACACCGTTTTTAATTAAAATATCTTGGAATCGATGAACTGCATTCCCAGATGGCGATGTAAATTCGCGTTCCGCCACCGCATTCCATGGAATGAGATTTACCATACAATTTTTTCCGCGTACGATTTCCACCAATTGTTCCGCACATTCAGTTGTTGCATTCAAAAGGTTTCCATTCGAATCACCCAACAATATGTATTCAAGCATCAATTGCCGATTATGCAAATCGGTGAATCGCCACGCCGCATCCATAATTTCACGAACGGAATACTTGTTCGCAATCGGCATAATTTTCCGGCGCAGTTCGTCATTTGGTGCATGCAGCGATATTGCCAAATTTATTGGCCGTCCCCATTCAATAAGTTCATCTATGCCCGGCACAATTCCACACGTAGAAACCGTGATGCGCCGCCATCCAATTCCCATTTCACGATTTGCGCGTTCTATAAACCCGACAACATTTTTTGTATTCTGTAATGGTTCACCGGTTCCCATAACAACAATGTGTGAAACATCGTTATTATTTGCATCACCGTTCGGGCGAATTGGTTTGTCGGCGAATTTGTCGCCCCGCAATTCCCATTGGGCCACCAAGATTTGTGCAAAAATCTCGTTCACGGTCAAATTGCGTTTAAGACCCAAAAGCGTACTGGCACAAAACTTACATCCCATTGCGCATCCGGCCTGAGAACTGACGCAGACACTGTTGCCGTAACTGGTGCGCATCAACACACATTCTATGCGTTCGCCGTCATTTAATTCCAATAAGAATTTTGTTGTTTGTCCGTCCGTTGATTTCAATTTTTTAACGGCACGCACCGGCAAAGTTTGTGCGACCGCATCCAAATCGTTGCGCAACGAAATCGGTAAATTCTTCATAACCGAAAAATCCGGTGCGCCACGCGACATCCAATCCATAACCTGTTTTGCACGAAAACGTGGTTGGCCCATATCGGCCATGAATTTTTCTAATTCTGCATTTGTTAAATCAAAAAGAATAGTTTTCGTCATAATTTATATCTGTCGTCATTTATAACAACCACCGCCCGCCGGCGCAATTGTTTCAATTGTTGGTCGGCAATAAACATAGATTGCTTATACACCGCGTTTTGTTTGATAATATCATCCAGTTTTCCATATTCCGCCGTCTTGGTGGATTTGCACACCAAAAACACAGAACCATTTGACGGCTTTGACCACGTAAGTGTCGGCAATCCCGCAATTTGTTCACGCACATCGGCCGACAATTCATATTGCAGTGCGGTGAACTTTTGTGGTGCGCCACCCAATTTTTCCGCCATATCAATCGCATCATCGCAACTTTTTGGTTTGGTCAATTTAGACGCAACATCACCCGGCACATCAATCAATCGCACCAAAGTCATTTCCAAAGGTAATCCGTGTTCGCGTTCCAATGACGCCCGTTCTGCGGCGATATCTTCGCGTGAAACATCAACCGTTGGAACAATGGTTCGCGCAATAATAACCTGCCACGCCATATTTGCCTGAATTGCGCCACGCGCCATTTCACGTTCCGATGCGGAAAGTTCCCCAAGGTTCATTTTCTTTAATTCCGCGTCCGCATCTTTTTCGGTCGGTTTGACGCCAAAATTTGCCGCATATTTTAATTTCACACTGTCATCAATAATATTTTGCAGGGCGACCCGCCGATTATCGGTCGATGTTTTGCCTTGGCGTGCCATAAGTTTTGTACGCGCGGTTATATCCGTGTCTGTGACCGGTTTGCCATCAACCGTTGCGACAACGGTCGCCGCATTCGCCGTTCCAAACAAAGATAAAATCATCGTAATCAAAAATACTTTTTTCATATTTCTCACCCCTTTTAATAATGTTTGCCATCAACACTGATTCCAAAGCGGAATTGGAAAGTTGTTGTTCCCTGGTAATCTTCTTTGACCGCATTATCACGACGATAACCAAAACTTAGGTAATAACACGGATGTTCATAATACAATGCGCCATTGTGTTGTTGGAATTGTTCATTGGTTGCATTATAAATCGCGTTCCAACGCAACGACCATCGGCCGGTTATTTGAATACCAATGCCACCCGCGAATTCGTGAATTGTTTCGGCCTGGGTCTGGGCATCATAAAATTGTTGCGACCAAATATGCCCAAGGTTCACAAAGTTGCGTGGGCCGCCCAAAACAAAATTTGTTTCTGTGTGTCGCAATGCTAAATTTTCCTGGGCCAAACGGAAACGGGTATATATGTTTAACCATTCCATATTGTTATACCCAACACGTGCGACATAGTCGGATTGTCCGTTGCGAAAACCACTATTGGGGTCGGTGTCTTCGCGTTTTGTAAAATCATATGTTTGGCCGACAAAGGCCTCGATTGTTTTTCCGTTCGCATTAAATGCAGACCAACGCATACCGTAATCGGCAAATGTTCCATTTTCCCATAAATCCAGTCCGGAAAAACGATTGTTCGAAAACAATGTTGCATCCGATAACAACGCACCAACGGAATCGTTATTTGACGCGAATTGACTTTTATCCGTATGCTGCATAATCGTCAGTCTTGCGCGCGGTTCAATAACCTGGGTCCATGTAGTGGACGGTCGAAACAAAGGCAATCCCCATTCCAAATAACCATTTGGCAAAAACCGATTCTTGACCCCAGAATACACATCACCATCAACCATAGTTGCATTGTGAAAATTATAAATATCATACCGCGTTGCGACACTTGCGGTTAAACGATTTCCGCCCCAAATCGTCCAAGGTGATGTTATGCGGGCTTCACCAATTGCACGCTGGGTCAATACGCCATCGCCCGATATACCCAAAATATCGCCCATAAATGTTGCATATGTTGCGGCAAACATTGGCGCAGTTTGATATACCCCTCGGATGTTTGGCAAAATATTTCCGTCTGGCACGGAATATTTACGTGTTGGGCGACGCAATTCTTGAAATATATGGGCGTCGGCGACAACATAACCAGATTGACCGAATAATTCAACCTTGCCCCCGGAATCCAAATACGGTTGTTCGCTGTAAAATCCATATTTTTGCAAGTATGTTTTATCAGATGCGCGTTCCAAGAAAATTGTTGCGCGTGCGTTTTCGCCCAATTCGATAATATCATCGTTAAATATGTGCCAACGATTTTCACCCGCACGATTATGGGTAAAAGAACCGCGTGTCCGATATTCTGAATGTGGCGCATTCAATCGGTGTTCCAATTGAAACAATGGATTTTCGCGTGTCAAATACGACAAAGTCACCGTTGCATCATGCGTATCAGACATATAAATGTAAAACGGTACATTTATTTGGGTTCCCATTTTGTTGGTAGATTCCAAATTTGGGGTTAAAAAACCGGTCTTGTGCTTTACACCCGGGTCGGGCATATCAAAATACGGCAACCACAGAATTGGAAAATCGTATGCCCAGAAAACCATATTGTAAAACGCCAACATACGTGAATCTAAATTGTGTTTGATTTTTTTGGATGTTATTTCCCACGCTTCGCCATAACTGTCGCAATTTTTACACGCGGTAAATGTTGCATCCCGTGCAATGGTTATATCGCCATCGCGTGTGATATTTTCTGATTCCAAATACACGTGTTCACCCAACCAAATTTGAATATCGTTTCCCGATAAATCTTTGCCATTCTTGGTCAGGTAAGAATCCGTCAAAGTCATTTTTTGACCAGATTTATTTGATATTTCCGTTTTGCCGGTTGTCTTGATTGTTTCGGATTTAAGGTCGTATTCTATTTTTTCCGCCTTAATAAGTGTTGGTTCATTCAAATCAACGGACATTGATGCCATTGCCGATGATGACACAATTCCAATTAAAAACGCGAAATATCGTTTTCTCATTTTCTTACCAACACTATGGTTATTATTCCCAATAATACAAATTGCCCCAACGCCAACAACATAAATTGCGTCCCATTATCCAACATACTGGACAAAGACATAAATGATGCCATAACCACGGACATCGCCAAAACCGCAATGGCGGGCGCAAAACTGGTCCGCCGACGCAGCAACGAAGAACGCAACAATATTGTCACACATAACATTGCCAAAACCAAGTTCATTAGTGGCCCCAAAATACGATTGCATAATTCCGTCATAACGGCCTTGTACTGTTTCGGGGTCATATCTTGGGAAATAGATTTAATCAATTCAATTGTTGGCATACGGCGTGCCTTGAACGCGGAACCGCCACTTTTTTCCGTCACACTTAAATCCATATCAAAACTGTCAAATGTTCCAATTACATTTCCGTTGCCGGTGGCCTGGAGTGAACCGTCCGTCATAACAATGGACAGCCCCCGCATTGTCGTGACCAATTTACCGTTGCGCGCAAAAATCGTCATTTGCGAATTATCATTGCGCGTATCAGACAACATAACCTGGCTTAAATCATGACCAGAAACCTTGTCAACATAAACAACCAAACCGTGCGACATTTCGGTAAATGCGGCCTCTTGCAATTTAAGGTGCGCAAGGCCATACCGCAAATTCCATTGTGTATCGTAAAATTTTGCCTGGGTCGCCGGCACAATCCATGTATTCAAAACCAAATGTGCAACCGTCAAAATTCCCGCCAACGCAATCGCCGGGCGCGCAATGCGTGCGGGGGACGTTCCCGATGCCGCGATAACTACAACCTCGTTATCACCAATCATCTTGTTATAAACGAACAGAATCGCGATAAATGTCACAAATGGAACGATGATGGATATAATAAACGGCACCATCATAACAGTCAAACCCAAAAAGTTCGAAAGTTTAACGCCATAATTCATCAAAAATTTCATCATAGACATAATCTGGACCATCCACGCCAGTCCAGTCAAAATCAACAACAGCATCACGAAAATCCCAACCAACTGTCGCGTAAAATATTTGTCTATGGTTTTCATCATTCCCAAGTATAGAGCCCAAAAGTCACAGCGTCAAATATATTTAGTAAATATATGCAAAAAACAGTTGCAATTGCCCGATTCGGTGTTATAATCGGTGTGTTCTTAAAAGATAAATTTTAAGGGCGGGGCGAAAAACCCCGCCCTTATAGATAAACCAAGACGAAAAACCAAATACCAAGGGAGAAAACGCAAATGTCTTTTGTTTCTATGCCGCGTCAGGATTTGTTGTTGGCCATTGATTCTTTGGCCGCCGAAAAACAGATTGACCGTGAAACGGTTTTTGATTCATTGGAGGCCGCAATCGCAAAAATTGCCAAACACAAATATGGCGAAGAATTCAACATTGTTGCAAATATTGACCGCAAAAACGGTGCAATTTATGTAAAACGCTTGTTCGATGTTATTGAATCACCGGAATCGGTTGGCGAAGATTATAACCCATCAACAATGTTGACCGTGGATGCGGCAAAAAAATATTCTAAAAATCCGTCTGTGGGCGATGTTGTTGAAGACCCATTACCGGAACCTGAATTTGGTCGTATGGCGTTTCAAACGGCGCGTCAAATTATGACCGCCCGTGTGCGCGATGCCGAAAAGGGTCGTCAATACGAAGAATTCAAAGACAGCATTGGCGATATTGTCAACGGTGTTGTTAAACGTATCGAATTTGGTAACGTCTTTGTTGATATCAATGGCAAGGCCGAAGGTTATATCAAAAATACTGAACTGATTCCGGGTGAACGTTTGGCGGTTGGTGACCGTGTACGCGCGTTGATTATGGACGTTGCGCGTTCTAATTCGGGTCCACAAATTTTCTTGACCCGTACACACCCGTTGTTTATGGAAAAACTGTTTGTCCAAGAAGTGCCGGAAATTTACGAAGGCATTATTAAAATCAAATCTGTATCTCGTGCACCGGGTTCACATGCCAAAATTGCGGTGGAAACGGCGGACCCATCTATTGACGCGGTTGGTATGACCGTTGGTATCAAGGGTACACGTATTCAACCGGTTATCAACGAATGTCACGGCGAAAAAATTGACGTTATTTTGTATTCCGAAGATCCGGCGGTATTTATTGTCAATGCAATGCAACCGGCCAAGGTTGCAAAAATCATCGTTGATGAAGATACACGCAGTGCGGTTGTCGTTGTGAACGAAGACCAACAATCACTTGCGATTGGTCGTCGCGGTCAAAACGTACGCCTGGCGTCTCAATTGACGGGTTGGAATATTGACGTTGTGAACGAGGCCGAAGAACAAGAACGCCGTGCCAAGGAAGTCAAAGAAAAAACCGAACTCTTTATCAAGGGATTAGACGTTGATGAAATGATTGCGCACCTTCTTGTATCCGAAGGTTTCCGTACAATCGAAGAAATCGCATTTGTTGAATTAAAAGAATTAGAATCAATCGAAGGATTCAATACAGAACTTGCGGTTGAATTGCAAAATCGTGCGAAATCTTACCTGGCCAAGGTTGAACAAGACTACTTTGACGAAGGTCATAAATTGGGTATGACGGATGACCTGTTGCGGTTTGATTTTATCAAACGCCCAATTATTATGAAATTGGGTGCGGCGGGCATCAAGACTTTGTCTGATTTGGCGGATTTGGCGTCTGACGAATTGGTTGAAATACTGGGCGAAGAAACAATGAGTGCGCGTCTTGCCGGTCGCGTAATTATGAAGGCGCGTGAAATCGCATTTGGCATCACCCAGGCAGAAGAAGTGGAACAATAAAAAGAATAAATAAAAAACCAAAGGTTGAAATATGGCAACATTGACACTGGGAAAATCTGTGACATTGGGCGCGGTGCAAAGCAAAAAGGGTGATTCTGTTTTTGTTGAACGCCGTCGCCGTGTTGTTGCCCCCGGCAGCAACGAATTGCGCGAAGAACCCGTCGCGCCGGTTCAACCGCGTAATAATCCGGCGGATGAAAAATTGCGCGCGGTGTTAGAGGCCGCACATGCCCGTGAAGAAGAACGCAAAAAGCGTGAAGCCGAAGAGGCCGCGGCCCGTGCCGCGCGCGAGGCCGAAATTGCCCGCGAAACCAAAGAATATGAACAGGTCAAAGAACAATTGGCGGCACGTGAAAATGCCGCGGTTGAAGAAGAACCTGATGTTGTCCCGGATGTTGCGCCATCGCGCCAAAATCAATCTTTCAAAAAATCGCAATCGCGGCGCAACGATGTTGATGACGGGGATGATGCACCGATGAATTCGCGCCGGAATAATAAATTCAATTCTGGCAAGAAAGAATTCGCGAAAACCGGCAAAATATCGCTGCATGATATCGTTATGGGCGATGACGATGACGAAGATTCTATTGGAATTCGTGGCGCAAACCGCCGTCGGTCCGAAGCATCGCTTAAACGCTTTCGTGAAAAGGCGCGTGCGATGTTCAATGCCCCGCAAAAGGTTGCACACGAGGTCACATTGGGTGATACAATTGTCGTCAAAGACCTGGCGGCCGCGATGGCGGAAAAGGTTGGTAATGTTATCAAAAAATTGATGGAAATGGGAATGATGGTTTCCCAAAATCAATCCATTGATGCCGATACGGCGGAAATCATTGCTGGCGAATTTGGCGCCACCGTAAAGCGGGTTGAGGTTAAACCATACGCCGACCAAATTGAACGTGCGCCTAATCCTGAAAATATGAAACCGCGTGCGCCGATTGTGACGGTTGTGGGTCACGTTGACCATGGCAAGACATCACTGCTGGACGCGTTCCGTAATGCAAACGTTGTCGCAGGCGAAGCCGGCGGTATTACCCAACACATTTCTTCGTACGAAGTTAAAACAAAATCCGGTGCGGTAATCACTTTCTTGGATACACCGGGACACGAAACATTTACGGCGATGCGTGCGCGCGGTGCGCAAATGGCGGATATCGTGGTGTTGGTTGTTGCGGCAAACGATTCCATAATGCCCCAAACGATTGAGGCGATAAATCATATTCGCGCGGCCAAGGTTCCGTTCATTGTTGCAATCAATAAAATCGATTTACCCGAAGCCAACCCGCAACGCGTTAAAACAGATTTGTTGCAACAGGAAGTCCAGGTTGAAGAAATGGGTGGCGATGTGCAATGCGTTGAAATTTCCGCCAAACAAAAAATCGGTCTGGATAAATTGGAAGAGGCAATTTTGCTGCAGGCCGAAATGATGGACCTGCGCGCGGACCCGGATATGCCGGCCGTTGCCACCGTGGTCGAGGCGAAAATGGAACGCGGCCTGGGCGCGGTTGCAACCGTTATCATTCGACAAGGTACATTAAAGATTGGCGATGTGTTCGTTGTTGGTGAAACATTTGGTCGTGTGCGCGGTTTGATTATGTCGAACGGCGAACGCGTTAAAATGGTAAAACCGGCGCAACCGGTTATGGTGTTGGGGTTGGATTCTGTGCCGGCCGCCGGCGACCAATTAAACGTTATGGAAACCGAGGCCCAATGTCGCGAAGTCGCATCTTGGCGCGCGCAACGTGCCCGTGACAAGGCGAACGCGGTAAAACGTTCATCACTGGAAGAATTGTTTGCAAAACAAACCAGTGATGATAAAAAATTGACTTTGCCGATTGTTCTGCGTGCCGACGTCCAAGGCAGTGTCGAGGCCATAACCGATATGTTGCGCAATATTAAAACCGACAAAGTTGGTGTTGATATATTGTCCGCCGGTGTCGGTCAAATTACCGAAGGCGACGTACGTTTGGCAATCGCATCGGGTGCGGTAATTATCGCGTTTAATGTTCGTGCGGATTCTGCGGTGCGCGATATGGCACGCAGCGCACGCGTCGATATTCGTTATCACAGTGTTGTTTATCGCATTACCGATGAAATCAAAGAAATATTGTCCGGTAAATTGGCACCCGAAAAGAAAGAAAACTTTATTGGATATGCCGATGTTATTGCATTGTTCACGGTGGGCAAAGGCACACGCGTTGCCGGTTGCCGTATGACCGAAGGCACAATCCGTAAGGATGCCTTTGTGCGTTTGTTGCGTGACAATGTTGTTATATACGACGGCAAAATTGGCGAATTGCGCCGCGAAAAGAACGAAGTCAAAGAAGTTTCTGGCGGTGTTGAATTCGGTATGAGTTTTGATAAATATAACGACCTGAAAGAAGGCGACCGCGTAGAATGTTATGAGGTCCAAGAAATCAAAGCCCAGATTTAGCAACGGGTGCAAGCGGTTGGCAATTAGTAAAAACCGGCGGAAATCCGCCGGTTTTTGTGTACAAGTTGGTCACAAAAAACGTACCTTTTTGTCCACCACTTTTTTTAGAAATTCCGATTCAGTAAAATCAATCACTTATAAAAACTGACCCCTGGTCACAAAAAAGGTACCTTTTTGTTACACTATTTTTATAGGAAACAAAGAGGGGAATATATGAGCAAAAAACTTTTATTCATTGGTGCGATTGCATCAGTTTTATCAATCAACGCATACGCAACAACATCAACCGTGACTTCGCGTGATTATGTCGATGCCCAAGACGCATTGAAACAAGACAAAATTACCGCTGGGACAACCGGAAATGTCGTCTTGTACAATGGAACACAAAATGGACAGACGCAATTTACCGGTCGTGCAATATATGATGGGGCAAACGATTATGATGAGACAACCGATGCAAATAAATTGATAACCGCCGGCGCAGTCAGTACCATGACCCCAGAATTGCCAACCGGGAATGCGGGGTATGCAGTCTTATATGACGAAAATGGCGATATTGGTGGGGCAATGCCAATAGACGAATCCTTTGAAAATTCCCTGTTCTCTGGCGAATGGGTTAGCGATCCAGTATTGATTACATCGCAAACATTACTTGATAATGTTGCCGACTCCATGTCCATAGATTGGAATCCCGAAACTGGCTATTATTCAGGTAACAGACTTATAACCAATGTTGCTGTACGAAGGTATGCCCAGGCGAAAAAGACCTGTGCCGGCTGGATGGATGGGACAACAACGCCCAATTCGACACATACCGATGCAAATTGTGTGTTATGGAATTTGCCAGATTAAAGAAACGGCGCGTTATGCGCCGTTTTCACTAACCCTTGTCTCGCCGTAGCCCAAAGGGCGCAGGCGGAACTAACCACTAATTCAAATTTGTTAAAAATTCGGGAAATGGGTTTTCGTCTTCGTCGTTTGTGTCGCCTGAATCGTTCGAATCGGTTGTGGTTGTATCAACCGGCGTTTTATCTTTGGGGTCACGGGTGGAATCAATTTTGCTCTGTTCTTCATTTACAATGCGACCGTAATGTTCGGCGGACTGGAGCAACCGTTCACGTTCGATTTCATCTGTGGCCTGGCGTGCCTGGTCCATATATTGTTTGCGTTTTTGCCGCCATTTGTGACAGCGTTGAATCATCATACCGACGGCCGTTTGATTTTTTTTGTTTTGCATTTTCATTCTTTTGTTTTTTATGGAAATAAACTTTGAACAAATCGTTTGAATTGTTCTAATCAACATTGCAAATCTTAAAACAAGTTAAAAGCAATTGCAATATTTTTTTTCAATTGCTATGCTTACCTCAAAAGGGGGGATTTTACCCGTGCGGGCGCAACGTGGAAATTTTTTGTTACAGGCACTTCTTGCACTGACATTGGTGTTTGCGTTTATTCCGTTTTTTGCGCGACGCCTTGCGCTGCGTGATGTGTCGGCGCAAATGTACGCCACCACGCGCCAGGTTGATGTTGCGCGCACCGCCGCCAAGATTTTTATTCGTGAAAACGCGAACAGTATTCCATATGACCGCAGTATTGTTTCCGGTGATAATTTTTCGACAATTTTGGAACCATACGGTTTGCCGTTAGGCTTTGTTCCGCGTACCGCGTTGGGCCAAGATATTGTTTTAATCATAGATAAAACGAATACGGAAATTTCCGCATTCTTGCGGTTGCGCGGTGGCGATTTAAGTATGGTGCAACGCGCGGAACTGGCGCGGCGCATAGGTTTCTTTGCTGCGTATGATTCGGATAATCCCACGGGGGACATTGATATTGGAATTCAATTGGCCGATATGTATTCGGATGTTGTGCGCCGTAACGATAAAAACCCTGATGCATCGGGATTTTTATCAGATTTAGATATGGGTGGTTTCCGTTTTGATAATGCCGCCAATATGTTGGCGCACCGCGCAACATTTGAAACCGCAGATTTAACAACATTGGCAATTTCCGGGACCGAATCGGGCCGTAAAGAGCGCAGTCAAATCGCCGCAATCAATACCGATAAAACCGTGTTTCAAACTGGGGCGGGCGAATCGGCACTGTCTTTGACGCGCGGAACATTGAATGTGGATTCTTTATCGGTGCGCACAATTTCTAGGTTCGGTGATACTGGGGCGATGACATTTACAGATGCCGCAATTGATACATTTGATATGGTGGCGGGACGTACCGGATTTGCCGGCCCCGAAAAATGGAATGTTGGCGGTAATGTGGTGACAAGTCGTATTACATTCAGTGTTGAACGTTTGGATGTAAGTTCTTTTATAAATGTGACGCGTGGTCAAGATGTGTTTATTGATGCCGACAGTTTATCGTACAGTACCGCAACCGGAATCGACACAGATTATATTTATGCATCAAATATCACACTGCGTGACCAAACATCGGACGGTATTGCGCACGGTGGCGATGGCGTGGCGATATTGGACATTCGTCCGGCGGGAACATCCATTTTGCCGGACGCGTTGGTTGATACAATAAACAATGGTTCAATTTCCATTATTGCAAACCCGGCCGAAGACGATGATAAAACGGTGGATTGCAAATCGATAATTTCCGCATTGGGCAATACATATAATCAAAAATCTTTGGCCCAGTATATCATTTGCCAATATGTTTTCTGGCAAAGGTTGGAACACAGAATAAATATCAAACGGTGTTTAATGGGGGGCGGCGATGGGTGCAAATAAATTTAGAATCTTTGCACATAAATCTGTGCACGCGGCCCAACGCGGTGGCGGATTGGTGGAAATTTTGTTGGCGATGGTAATTATCGCGGTTGCGACACCATTCACATATTCTATGATTGCGGAAACGACGCACACTATGCACAATATGGCGATTGCAAATGATATAATCAGTTTGCGTGATGGTATATTGAACTTTGTGCGAATAAATCAAGATATGTGGCCGGACGAAGCGCAAATACAAATGTCAGGGACTGAATTGGCCGAATTTTCGGATTCTATATCGGCGGGATTTATAGATAAATACGCTGTTCGTGGCGGCACGGTCATAGATGTATATTTGGCGTTCGAATTTCCATTGCCGATAAAACGCGTGGCCCAAATTGCAAATAATGTGGGGCCAGATGCGGCCATTGTCGGCCCGGATAAAATTGCATATGGCGATTCTTGGGCGGTGACCGCGCCGGGATTCCGTGAAGGTAATTTGATATATAAAATATCACGTAATTTATCGGACATTGATACCGCGCGGTTTTTGCATCGCGGTTCATCCGGTGAAGACGATTTGAATGTTATGGCACGTGATTTGAATATGGGCGGACACGATGTTTATAACATTGGGGGCATAGATGGTAAATCATTGCGCGTGCGCAGTTTAGATGCAACATTTGTGACGGCCGATACGGTTGATGCACGAACGGTATATTTTTCATCGGGCGCAAATATGAACGGTGATAATGTCAAAATTGGTTCAATGCGCGTTTCGGGCGATATAAACGGGTTTAGAAATATCAATGCAAAAACATTAAACGGTTCTTCGTTCAATGTGAATGGTCGTATAATCGCAGACCGTGCAACCATAAACAATGTGGTAAATGTTGGACGTGATTTGACATTGAAATCTGCGTCTGTAAAAACAATCAGTGGTTTTTCCGGTATCACGGTTGGTTCGGTTTATGCGCCATATATTTTAACGCGGCAGATAATTTTCCATGAAAATTTCGGCCTTACGATTTCCGGGGAATTGTTGGTGTCTTCAAATTCACCGGTGAAACTGGGGGCGTGGTATTTTCCATCAACAACACCGCCGTCTTTCTCATCTTTGACATTGGCGCGTGCACCGATACCGGCCGCGCCCCGGGCGGATGAATTCAGTGCGATTATGACAAGTGGATGGCAAACAAAATGATAATAAAACCAAGAATATTTTCTTATTCCAATTTGCACCGTGGAACGGTGTTGATAGAATTTTTGTTGACCATCGCGTTGGCGGGAACTTTGTTGCCGTTTATATATGGTTATCAAAATCGTGCGGTTATTCGTGCAGAAAACGTACGTGTCACACGGCAAATGCAGAAAATTCAAAATATATTTGAAAAATACATTGTTGAAAACAAAGATTCTATGTTGACCACCGTTGGACGGAATATAATCAAGGTAAAATTGACAGACTTGATTGATTATGGATTAGATGCGGCGTTTGTTGAATCGGTGGCCGATAAATATCAACTGCGTGTGTTAAAGTCCAATGATTACGGTGAACAGGCATCACTTCAGGGTGTGATAGTTTTGACGGATTCTGATATTACCCCGCTGCGGACACGTGAAATTGTATCAATGGGCGATGACAAAATCGGTTTTGTTGATGGCACACGCGCATATGGTGGATTTGGAACTTGGCGCGTCAATACGGCGGATTTGGGAGTGGACGCAACATCTGGGATTGTGCAAACGACCGCGATAAAGCGTGATAATTCTTTGTATCTGTGGCGTGTGCCTTCGGAAAACGCATCGGATGCGACAATGTTGTCCGCACTGAATTTGGGTGGGCGTGATATAATAAATTCTGTGTTCGTAAATTCGGGCGGTATGTCTTTGGATGAATCGTTAGAGGTGAACAAGATTGTCACAAATGATTTGATATTCCAAAACCGTACAACCATTGACACAAAATTTACGACTCAAACGGCGATAGTTTCAGGCGCAATGTCCGGGGATTCAAAAAATATATCGGTTGCCGGAACACTAAGTTTGGCGGAATCGGCCAAGGCATCATCATTTACGGCGGATAATTTTTGGGTGAATAACCTAACATTGGGTGGGTTAAGCACGCCATCCGGGGTTGCGGCAACACTGCGTTCAAACGGTTCTTTGGATATGACCGAGGGCCGCGTTAGCGCGATGTTCGTGTCTGTTGGATTTACGGGTTCAATTACATCGCGACTGAATGTCAAAGAAAAAATAATTGATTCTGTGAATTCGGATTATTATTGGGATGTAAAATCCAAAGTTGCAAATTTGGTTGATATAAATTCGCCAACATTATTGGATATGGCACCGCGAATATTGCGCCGGGAATCTGTGTCGGGAACAACGGCAACGCGGGTATTTTCGTCTGTGTCGTCAAACAAAAATGCGACAGTTGGCGATTATTTGAATGCAATTCGTGAAATTGGGCAAAATGTCCGCGCCCAATATCAAATGTTGAATTTGGAATAATTTATGGTATAAAGGTGGCAAGCAAATGAAAATAAAATGTGATATTTGTAAAACAGAATATTCGGTTGGCACCGCGCCGTCTGGTCGCGTGCGGTGTGCGGTGTGCGGTAATGTTTGGAATGTTTCAAAACGTACACGTCGCAATGGCCTGTTGGTGTTTTTTGCATCCCTTTGCGCATTACTTGCGGCGACCGTGTTTGCGGTTGCGGTTATTGTCACATCGCGGCGCGACAATCCGGAAAAACGCCCATTGGTTGCAACGATAAGCGATGTATCAACCCAGAAAGATGATAACAACATTCCGCGTATGGTGGTCAGTGGCACGGTCACCAATCGGTCTGATGATATATATGCATTTCCTGATTTGATAATTGTTTCGTACGATGCGACCGGCACCCCCATTTCGCGCCAGAAATTTATGCCATCTGCGACATTATTGGATGCGGGACAATCGGTTCGCTTTTCACATACTTTGTCGGGCGATATCACGGGGGTAAAGCGCGTCACGGTTGAATTGTTGGATATAACCCAAGGGGGTAAGAAATGAAAAAGATAATTTCGTGTCTTGTGTTTGCGTTGGTTCCTTTTGTTGCGATGGCCGCAGATAATCCGCCGGCGCCGGTTCCGCGTGTTAGTATTTTTTCAACCACAACCGATTGGGCGGCGTTGACGGGGTTGCCTTTGCGCCAATTCACGGGCGATTTCAAATGGTCAAACGCGGATGTCGGCCGCGGTATGGTTATGTATTATCTTGACGCGTTCCCCTGTTATGGCGAGGCCGACAGTGTTCGCATCTGGTTGGGCCCGAATCGTCAATCGACGGGTAAATTACGTTTGGTTTGTGTTCACGCCCCAACGGAAATCAGTTTTACTTGGCGCGATGCCACCCGTGACGCGGACCAGGCGCAAAGTACAGGTATCTTGAAATGCCCGGTCACCGGCGATTATGAATTGACCATAGATATGTCAAAATGCGTCCGTGGCCCGGATTGGAGTGAATACAAATAAAAATGACGGACACGCGTGAATTTATCGTATCAAATGAATCCGCCGGCGTTCGCCTGGACCGGTTCTTGGTTGAACAAATGCCGGATTTTTCGCGCAGTGAAATTCAACGTTTTAATGTTTTGCGTAACGGTGCGCCGGCAAGGTTTTCCGACAAAGTAAAACCAGACGACAAAATTACGGCTCAATTGCCCGCCAAAGAAACAGACGTTGCGACCGATAATATATCAAACGAATTGGATTTAGAAATTTTATACCAAGACGATGATATTATCGTAATAAACAAACCGCGTGGGGTGGTTATGTACCCGTCTGCGGGAAATAAAACGGGAACTTTGGTTCAAAATTTGCTGTCGATAACACACCTTTCAACACTGGGGGGGGCAACGCGTCCCGGGGTCGTTCATCGTTTGGACCGGGATACCAGTGGTGTTATGGTGTTTGCCAAATCTGATGCGGCATATCGCGGGTTGGTAAAAATGTTCAGCACGCACGATTTAACGCGCAAATATGTTGCGTTCGTTTGGGGTGTGCCAAATTGGACCGGCGCAGACATAACGGGAAATATTGCACGTTCTTCGCGAAACCGTCAAAAAATGACAATGGTGAAATCGGGCGGCAAACCCGCGCACACATCGGTCGAAGTGCTGAACGTGTGGCCGCGTGTGGGCGTGGCGGAATTTCGTTGCACACTGTTGACCGGCCGGACGCATCAAATTCGTGTTCATTTGTCTGCGCACGGGTTTCCGGTGATGTGTGACCCGGTATATGGTCGTGCATCGGCGCGTTTTGGTTCGGTTCGTAACCCGGATTTGTTGGAATTTATAAAAACGCACAGTGGGCAAATGTTGCACGCGGCGGTTTTAGAATTTAATCACCCGGTAACCGGCGAAAAAATGTCTTTCAAAACACCGTTGCCGGACGATATGTTGGAATTAAAAGCCATATTGGACGAGTGTTAACATAGTGGTTAGTGGCGAGTGTTAGTGGTTAGTGGTTAGTGTGAAAACGGCGCGACGCGCCGTTTTCTATTTGTGTTTTGGGGGTACGCGGCGACATCGCAACAGGCAAAATCCATGATAAAATACAGATTGTAAAATATTGTCCGGGATTATTTCTTTACCCTGTTCATATTTATGTAATTGCCGCACAGATATTGAAAACATCTTTGCGACGTCATCTGCCCCCAGGCAATTATGCCGCCGTGCATTGCGCAACGCGCGCGCAAAATATTTTGAATCAACCAATGTAACCATTTTATACCTCCATTTTGGTTATAAAAATACCGTCAAGACATTTGACGGTTGGAGGCTAGAAAACTGTAACGTAAAACAGTGTTGCTTATTCAACATATTCGCAACCCTCCAACCAAAAGGTGGAGTTTTTAACGTTAGGGATTTTCTAGACCCCGCACCGGTCGTCAACCGATGCGAAAAGATTATAACCGATAATCGGCAAGTTTGCAAATAAAATTCCATCTCCCCCCACTAACCACTAATTTTCCCTTTTCTTTTTTTCCTTGCTATGATATAATAAATTGATACCAAAAGGGGAACGAGGATGAAATTTATCTCTAGTATATTCGGTTTAATGGCGGTTTTCTGCATATTTGGCGATGCAAACGCGGACTTGCGTGTGGGCGGCGACCGTGCCGCAACGAACGCCACAGGACGTGTATCGTTGGCGGTAAATCCAACGACTGCGGCGGCGCGTCGTTTGCCAACGATGATTTCGGCAAAAAATGTCACGACAACGGCAACGACGACATCCACATCGTCTTTGATGGATGTGACCGAATGCGTTGATTCGTACACCGAATGTATCAAGGATGCGGACGCGTGCGGCACCGACTTTGAAGAATGCACCACAAACGAATTGTTCTATGCCAAAAAGCCTCAGTGCAACAGTGTTTTATTGCAATGTTCAACCGCGGGTATCAATGCACTGTTCGGCACAACCAGTACGACAAACCTGGCAACGAAAAATTCAAACGATGAATATGTTTATCCAACGGCGGGCAGTATCCTGGGCCAATTTATCGAGGCCGGCGCAATCAACAACCGTCTTGATAAAAGTTCGTGCGTCAAACGTTACACTTCTTGCCTGAAAAAAGAAAGTGTCTGTGGTGAAAGTTTTGAACTTTGCACATCAAACAGCGAATTCAAAAAACAAAAAATATTCTGCGAATCAACATTGGCGCGCTGTATGGATGACGGCAAAACCGAATTGTTTGGTTCGACAAATATCGATTCAAACCCGACGGCGACAAGTCGTTTGGGGATAATGATAAAAGAAGGTGCGGACCTCGCATCTGTAAACGCGGTATCTACTTGCTATAAGGTTGCAGACCAATGCATCCTGTCCACATGCAAATCAAATCCGTATAAATGCATAACAGACAGCAGTGTGAATGTTATCAATATCACAGATGCGATTAATGCCGGTTTGGATTTGACCTCTGACCAGGCAACATCTCTGTCTGAAATGTTGACTTCGGCCAAGGTGAACAGTTTTATTCGTGGCGCGTGCAAGGATACAATTGGTGGGAATAAATATTGCCATATGACCGTGAACGAAGGCAAGGTTCCAACCGCATCGCAATTGATTGACGAAGATGTTCGTGACGAAATATATTCTGATATCTATGCATCGCGTATGAACGCCGTTATGCGTGGCAAGATTCAAGATTATGCAAACGATTTTGATAAAAAGACCAAGGACAAATGCGTGGAAACGATTATGGCGTGCACAATGCGTTCTTGCGGTTCCGGTTTGGGTTCTTTGTGTTACAAGAAAGTATTTGGTGCAGGCAACAATGCGTCCGATTTCAAAAATTCTATCAATGGCGAAAATACCTATGCCGAAATTGAAAACGGTTGTGCGGCGATTGTGAACACCGATACAAATTGTCAATATGCGGCGGCGGTTTCAAATGCAACGACCGGTGGTTACACATATGCATATAATGATAATAATGTATTTGGTGTCTTGTTCCCAACGGCCGGTGGAAACGATGTGTTGGGTGCGGTTGAAAAATTGAATGCGGCGTTGGCGGAAAATTATAATGATGCGGCGATTGCGCAACTGGCAAAGCAATGCCGTGCCACCGCGGTCAGTTGTATTAAATCTATGTGTGGCACAGATTACACAAATTGCTATCGCAACCGTACGGATATTATGTCCGATACATATGATACGGGCAATGCGGCGTTTGACCACAGTATGAACAAGGTTGGTGGTGTGTTGGATTTCAACATCATCCGTGGTCTGTGTGTTGAAACGGTCAAGAATGCAACCACATGTGATGAACATTTGAAGATTCAATCTGTGCGTTATATGTCCGATGATAACGGGGCCGATGGTTGGGGCAACAATAATGTTCGCACCGCATGGAATGACGCGGTTAAATCGGGATATAAACAGACCAAGTCTTACGATGTCGAGGTTTTGGTTGGTTGTATGGTCGGTGACAGCAGTACATCAGAAGCATGCAAGGCAAAACAGGGCAATCCAAACTTGGTTGAAGATTGTGGATATATGGACGAAGATGGCTGTCTGTATGATAAAGAATATCGTATCACAGAAACCGATTACGCGTTCACTATGGCGTCCGATACATTGTTCCAAGAGGTCTTGGGCGATATAGAAAAAGAAGCCCAGGCGAAGTACAATGCGAAACTGACGGCGGAACAAAATATGTGCGTCGCCGCGAACAATGGCGGATTGATGGGGAATCGTGAAATGTCCGGCACATACCAGTGGGTGAAATTGAAAAGCAAACGGGTTCCGAAAAATTACAGCACGGCCGGTTTGAAAGTGAACGATTTTGTGGCAAGCAACGATTTGTATGGTTCGTTCTGTCGCGCACGCGTCACAATCCAATCGGATGACCCGGATATCCAATCGGCATTGCAACAAAAGAACCAGAATTGGTCCACGGCATATTTCGCGGTTGGCGATGTGTTCACCTGCGGTTCTTGGATACCACAAGATAAATTGGAAGAAATCGCAAACGTTGTTGCGTGCAACAAGGCCAAGGCAAATGGCACACTGGATCGCAATGCAAATTGCAACGATAAAAATGTTATTGAAAAGGTCGGTTTGACAACAGGTCAACGTTGGGCACGTTTTGCGGCCGGTATCGGTGGCGCCGGACTTGGTGCTGCGGGTATGGATTTGTTACAAACCAATGGTGGCCTTGGTGGGTTGTTGAATACCAATGCGGACAAAGTTGATGATTGTAAATCACAGCTTGATACCGAACGTAATGCATGGCTAAAATATAAAGAAAAATGTGAAGAAAATCCTGAACATGTACTTGATGGCTATACTTATACAGTAAGTGGTACTATCAGAAGAAGCGGTGTTAGCAAGTCTGTAACCAAATATATAAAGACACCAAGTTCTGCTAACTATGATAGCAAATCATGCTCACCGAAAGATGAAATAGTTGCCAAAGGTGATGACTGTGTCAATAGTATACCGTGTTCCGTTATAAAACAACATTTGGCTGATTTGGATGGTATGTCTTGTGGTGAAACTTCTGGCTGGACGCGTGTAGGTATAGATGCGCTTGGCGCAACGGCACTTGGCTTGACCGGCACATTGGCGGTGGGTCGGAATCTAAAGGCATCAAATCGTCAGCAATTTACCGCAGACCAGCAAGAGTTTATGAATAACGTTGGTAATCATATCTATTGCTTTATCGGCGCGGACGAAGCCGGTACATATGGCGACCTTATCGAAATAAGCATAGACTAATCCCCTTCGCGCCGGGCCCCGAAAAATGCGAATGCATTTTTTGGGTGGTTTCCTGGCGAAGGGGAGGGCCACCAGCGGTGGCGGGGTAGTGGTGTCACACACAGTGTGACGGCGCAAGCCTTGTGTAAAGACTACCCCGTCTTGTTCGCTGTGCTCACAATCCACCCCTTCTTTGAAAGAAGGGGATTTTTTCTTTATCGGTGCGGACGAGGCCGGAACCTATGGCGACCTTATCGAAATCAGCATAGATTAATCCCCTTCGCTGGCGAAGGGGAGGGCCACCAGCGGTGGCGGGGCAGTGGTTGGGGCGGTTTATCCGCCCCAAGTTTATGAATTATTGTCGTAAATTTACCCCTACCCCCGGCATGCTATGCCGCACCCCTTCCCATTGGAACCACCCAAAAAATGCGTTCGCATTTTTCGGGGCCTGGTGGAAAGGGGATTTTTCGCGTGGCGAAGGGGAGGGCCACCAGCGGTGGCGGTGTAAGTGGTTAGTGCGGGTGCGGTTTTCGCACCCGTGTTTTTTGCTTTTGGAAAAAAATTCCAGATAGCCAAGTTCCCCTCCATCAGGCCCCGCAAAATTTGAAAAATTTTGTGGGTGATAACCGGAGGGGTGGCGCCGAACGGCGACGGGGTGGGGGTATTAAATGTGCAATATGTTTTATTAACCCCCACCTCCCGGCCTGCTAGGCCGTACTCCTCCGGCGGAGGAGAACTTGGTCTGCGACGCAATCGCGGCATTTGCTATCGCAAAGCCGGATGGGTCCCGGCCTACGCCGGGATGACGAAGTGCGCACCGCGGTCGGGACGGACCATCCCCGATTCGGCAATTCGAATCGCTGTGCGAATCGGTTTTCTGGGGATTTTTTGTGTTTTATGGACCACGCCAAACAAAAAAATAAAAAAATAACAAAAATAAAAAATCCCGGATTTCTGGGGTTTTTTGGACAAATTTCCCATCGCGCCGCAAAAAAATTAAAATATTTTTGAAAAAACGCTTGACTTTTTTGGGCCGTCGGTTCATACTATGCGGGCTTTCTAAGTTAGGGCGCGTTTTGAAGTGCGAAATCTAACCTCTGGAATGCGGAAAATCCGCAACATTGTGAATAAAAGCAGCTCATCAAATGATTTTTGATGCTTTTCAAAAATCTGTTCAAGAAGAGATATGCAGACAGTTGAATTTGGAAATATCCAAACTTTGACTAAGTCAAATGTGCATATCCTAGACAGGTAGTAGGTTTACAAAGTAGACCTCGTTAAAACACTTGTCTTGCGAATATATAATATGTAAAGACGAACTGATTTATGTCAGCTTTGTTTAATATGCACAGGACTTAAACCACAGGTTTTTTTAGAACTTGAGAGTTTGATCCTGGCTCAGAACGAACGCTGGCGGCAGGTCTTAGGCATGCAAGTCGAACGGGTGAAGCAGGGGCTTGCCCTTGTGGATCTAGTGGCGCACGAGTGAGTAACGCGTGGGAAACTGCCCATTACTGGGGAATAACGTTTGGAAACGAACGCTAATACCGCATACGCCGGAAACGGGAAAGATTTATCGGTGATGGATGTGCCCGCGTTGGATTAGCTTGTTGGTGGGGTAATGGCCTACCAAGGCGATGATC
>JAFSOV010000007.1 GCA_017443235.1 Alphaproteobacteria bacterium | reverse complement strand
CAGGTCCCAAGGGTATGGCTGTTCGCCATTTAAAGCGGTACGTGAGTTGGGTTAATAACGTCGTGAGACAGTTAGGTCCCTATCTACTGTGGGCGTTGGATATTTGAGCGAACTTGACCTTAGTACGAGAGGACCGGGTCGAACGAACCTCTGGTGTACCTGTTGTCGCGCCAGCGGCACCGCAGGGTAGCTATGTTCGGAACAGATAACCGCTGAAAGCATCTAAGCGGGAAGCTGGTCGCAAGATAAGATATCCCCACGAGTTCAGTCCCAGACCAGGACATTGATAGGCCGCACGTGTAAGCCCTGTGAGGGGTTTAGCCTAGCGGTACTAATCGAACCATTGACTTTTTATCTTATCGTTTGACTTGTTCAAACGATATGCTTGAAGAGAACGTTGATGTTGATTCATATGATGTTCATTGAGTTTAATTCTGGTGATTATAGAGCGGGAGTCACCCTCTGTTCCATTCCGAACCAGACAGGGAAACCCCGTATCGCCGATGGTACTTTGGCTTAAGCCACGGAAGAGTAGGTCGTCGCCAGAATTAAACTCAATTTGACCCGTCGGTGTATTGCACCGACGAGGCAGGCATAAAAACCGAAATTTACCGCCCGCGTGGCGGTTTTTTTAACCGGTAACCAAAGAGATAAAACAGTGAAAAAATGGTTTCAATTTACAACATCCGGTCTGCGCAGAATAATCATTTCTGTGGAGCAAACCAATCATGGCGTAGAAACTAAACGATACAGTTCTTTGACCGAAATGCCGGCGGGTGTTCGTATTGAATATATCACGGATTCTATATCAAATGAATATAAACCGCTATCGGTTGCGGAAATCGCGGCGGTGCGCCGGGAATTACAGTTCATCATAGCCAACGGTTTCCGTACAAATTCACATTAGAATTGCCGTGTAAACGATTTTCCCCGCCGCGTCCGCGGCGGTTTTTTGTTGCATGCGTGCGGTATGGTGGCGTATAATCAAAAAAAAGGATTAAATATGTCGCTATCTTTTATTGAAACGCGTATGAATGGTCGGGTATATATTTTGATGTTGGAATTTATTGGCGGGCATGTAAAGACCACAAGTTATCGTTCAAGTTGTGATATGCCGGCCGATGTTCACACTAAATATCTGGCGTGGCGGGTCACGCGTCGTGTTGTCGCCGAACGCGATGCCAGGTTCGCCCGCACCACACATCAACAGGCCAGATAACATATACACCGCCGCAGGTGCGGCGGTTTTTTGTTGTGTTTTGTATTAAAACTTTCAAATATATGAATTAAAACTTTAAAATAATTCTTGCAAAACTTTAAAATAAATGTAATGATTCTTTAAAATAAAAGGGTATAAAATGCGGATTGGCACAAAGACGATAACAGATTTTATAGTCAATAATGTTGAACAACATCCGGCGGATATTGCAGGTTTTACAGCAAAACACTTTGATATTACACCCCAGGCGGTATTGCTGCATATCAAAAATATGATAAAAGATGGCGTTCTGTCTGCGACGGGTCAGACCCGTGCCCGCAAATATAAATTGGTGGATAAACGGATTTTATATAAATATCAAATTTCAAACAAATTATCCGAAGACCGGGTGTGGAGTTTGGATATATCCCGGCATTTTTCGACATTTGCGGACAATGTGCGTCATATATGGGATTACGCATTTTCAGAAATCTTTAATAATGCGATAGAACATTCACGCGGAACAACGATAAATGTCGTTATATCGCAAAATGCGGCCAGTACTTCAATGCTGATTCTGGATAATGGTATAGGTATATTCAAAAACATTCAAACCAGGTTTAATTTGTTGAATGAACACGAGGCTATTTTGGAACTTGCCAAAGGTAAATTGACCACAAATGCCAAAAATCATTCGGGCCAGGGAATATTTTTTACATCCCGCGCGGTTGACAGGTTTGTTATCGAATCGCATGGCATACTTTTTGTACATGATGATACCAATGGAACGATGCCTGATATTTTGCTGGATTCCATAAATGATGCGCCAAATCACAAAGGAACGGCGGTTTTTATGCATTTGAAAAATAACAGCAATCGTATTTTGGCAAAGGTATTTGATGATTATTCTGTGGATGATTACGGGTTTGACAAGACTGTTATACCCATCAAATTGGCGCAATACGGTAACGAATTTTTGGTTTCACGTTCCCAGGCGCGTCGTGTGCTAAGTCGTGTTCAATTATTCAAACACGTTGTTTTTGATTTTGCCAATGTTGCACAGATAGGCCAGGCATTTGCAGATGAAATATTCAGGGTGTTTGCAAATGCGCATCCCGATATAAAAATGCAATATGCAAATGCGAATCCAGAAGTAAAAAATATGATTTTGCGTGCCAAAAATTCAAATATAGATAATTCATAATCGCCCGCCGCGCCTGCGGCGGTTTTTTGTTGCAATATGATTTCTAGATGTTATTATCAAATCAAGAACAAACCAAAAGGAGTGTAAAATGAGTGCGAATACTTCTGTGGTATGTCGTGGGGCCAAGACATTTATTATATCGAATCATCCATACATTATGACCGTGTTGGAACAAACACGCACGGGCGAAACAATTAAACGGGTATATACTTCGCCCAATGATATATCGCCCGAAGACCGAAGTGATTTCTTGTTGGCGCGCATTATTGACAATGTTCGTCAAAAACATAGATAATTTTTGTCCGTCGCATTGCGGCGGATTTTTTTAACCATAACCAACCAAAAGGAAACCATATGAATGACCCGACAAAATTACAACAAGAATGTCTAAACCGTCTTAAAAATTGGCCGCGTCGTAAATATATTAACCGCCAAGGTGACAAATTGGAATATAATGGTGTCTCAATAGAACAGGCGGTCGGCCAAAATCGATACAACGATGATATAACGGTATATAAAGTTATGATGGATGGTGCGGTGATTCCAAACAATATGGATATTGATTTGATGTGTGCCGCCATATTCCGGCGATGCCTTAAAATGGATGTGGTCAAACGTGAAAATACCAAAGAATTATTGCTTGCCGGCGGTTTTTATCTTGGAATCGTGGGTTTGTTCACGGCGTTATTTGTGTTTGGGTTCAAGAAATGTGGTGGATATTGTCCCCCAGATGTATATGAATATGATATATCGCAAAACAATAGAACAGATATAAAACCAATGGATACCCGATTGACCCAGAATAAATTGGCACAATGGGACGATTTATACGGTCGCACCCGAATTGCGAATTTTAGCAACGTGTCACAAAAAACGCGCTAATATATTTTGCCCGGTTGGACGCGCATTTGTTGCTTGACAATGTGTGGTTTTGTGCTATATTTGCCGTGTTGATGGATTTCATATAGGCAAAAAAAGGGTAAAAAATATGAAAAAAGCATTATTATTATCATCTGTTATTGCGATGGTGGCGACGGCCGCGAATGCGGATTATCGCACAGTTTATACGAATAATTGTGACCCGTACGCAATGCACGCATTGTTGGAACGCGAAGCGAACGCGCACCGTGCCGTTATTACCGAGGTTATTTGCACCGCGGCGCGTACAGTCGCCGAACCCGTTATGGTCAATGAACCTGTGTATGAACCGGTTTATTTTGAACCGTCATATGAATATATTCCGGTTGTTGACTGTGTGCCGGGCCCAATTGCGTGTCCGTGCAACACATGTGCGTGTTAAAGCAATAAATTTCCCACATACCCTTTTGGGAAGTTGCCTTGCAAAAAAATAAGTTTGTGATATCATCACAGAAACCAGAAATCCATCAACATGAAAATTTATTCCAACAAAGTTTTTTACCTGATTGGCGGCCCCAACGGTTCGGGCAAGACAACACTTGCGCGCGAATTGATTGGTGACAATCCAAAAATATCTTTTCTTAATGCCGATGATATTCAGCGCGAACATAATGTCAGTGCGGCGCGCGCAGGTGTTATTTTGTTAAACCAAATGCGGGATTTGTTTTCGGCACATGCATCGTTTGCGTTTGAAACAACACTGTCTGGCAAAATACACAACAAATTTATAGAACGCGCCAAGGCGGACGGATATAAAATCGTTTTTCTGTATGTGGTTTTATCATCCGTGGAACAAAATTTGGCACGCGTGCGGCAACGTGTCGCCCTGGGCGGGCACGATGTTCCCGAATCAATAATTCGGCGCCGGTATAACAAAAGTATTTTGAATTTTGAACCGATTGCGAATATGGCGGACCAATGGGAATTGTATTATAACGGCGACAAAGAATACGAATTATTGGCACGTGGCGTCCACGACCGTGTGGACATAGTGAATAATCCGCAATATAAATCTTTTGTTGAACGGCGCGCAAAAATATTGTCTGACCATTTGTTAAATTTGGCGCAACGTGGCGCAGAAAACGCGCGCAATATCGCGCTAAGTGCCGGCGTGCCCGTTGTATCCGTTTCGCGTTAGTTTGTTTCCACCAACTACCCCCCCGTCACCGCGCCGCGGTCGTGACGGACTAACCACTAAATATCACTCATCATCTGTTGGCTTATTGCGCAAATCAAACCAACGTATTCATTTTGCGACATTCTGTAGTTTGGGTGTTTAGAATAAAAATCCAAAACCGTGGCAATCAATTCTTCTTTGTCGGAATAAACCTTCACTTTGGGCGTTTTCATATTTTCTCCTTTTGATTTATTTAATAAAAAAACCGTTGGAAAAAATCTAACGGTTGGATGTTCGTGACTATTGACATCAGAAAATAGTAGGCCTTATTCATAATTATTCGGCCTCATCCAACCGGACAGTTGGATGTTTTTTGTCATCGCTGACACTGATGTCAAATATATGCTGGGTCACGACAACCCAATCAACAGAACACCTGTTGACAATACCAAGGTACAATAAATTGAGTAAAAAATCAAATGGAAAAAACTAACCACTAACCCCTGTCGCGACGGAGCGAAGCGGAGACGGAACTAATCACTATTTTTCTCTTGCGTGCGATTCGCATTTTGTTCTATGATGGGGTAAGGAAGGAAAGGAACATGAAACAAAAATTAGTTTCTGGGTTGGGAATTTTATTGGTTTTACCGGCGTTTGCGGGCGCGCGATTGCCCGCGGTGAACACCGCAAAAACGGCGGTTTCTGCGCGTGCACAATATGGCGCGCCGGTTCCCGTCGTTGCAAAAAATGTGACCGCACAACCGGTCGCGGTCGAAAGTACCACGCGCACGGCAACCAATAAAAAACGTGTTATTGCGCGCACGGCAAAATCAAAACCGGCACCTGCAAAAAATATCTCGGTGGACACGGGTGAAAAAATTGCGGCGAACAATGAATACCTGATCCCGAATCGTCCAAGTTCTGATTTGTGGGCCAAGAACGATACGCCGTTGCGTATGCCGCGTGCGAACGAATTTTCTGTGATTACTTCGAATGATGCGTTGCCCGAAGAATATATTGCCGCATCGCCAATTGAAAATGAAGTGGCGGAATTATCCGCACAAACATCCGCATTGGATGCGCAAATTGTGCGGTTGATGGAAATGCAAAAACGCGCGGATGAATCGGTTAAATCGCGGCACGCGTCTGTGACGCAACGCGCAACGGAAAAAATTGCCTATACGCCGGAATCCGCCGTATTGCCGGTGCGCGAAGAAATTCCGGAAAACGTGATTAAACCACGTATTGCGGACGCCGATGACGGTGTTCATGTTGCGCGCGTTGTTGTTCCGCGTGACGATTTAATTGGTGGCGATGTTGTGCGCCGCGCGGTCAAAAAAGACAATGATACGAAAATCAAAGAGGTTCGTGAAGATATGACAAAAATGTCGCCTGCGGAATTGCGTCGCGCGTTTCGTAAAACATTCTTGTCGGAAAACAAACACCTGTCCACATACCCAATTGACGACAGGTTTGACGTGGTCAGTGATATCGGCGCATTTGCCGAAGGATTCACTTCGGCGCGCGACCTGTCCGAAGATGCAGAAAAAATAAGACCGTTGGAAATCAAAATCGGTTTCAAAAATTCTGATTCGGCATTGTCACGTGAAAACTATAATTTGCTGTCTGAATATGCGGGCATTGTTGTTGCAAATCCAAAGCGTGCGATTCAGGTCGCAATTCCGGTTGGTGCAACACAAACCGCCGATGCACGCAAATTGGCGGCGCGCCGTTTGGCAATTGTGGAACAGGTTCTGCGTGATACGGGCGTTTCCGAACAACGCATAGTTCCGGTTTTATCTCAGCGTGATGAAGAAGGTTTTGTTCTGCGCATAATTTCAAATGAACAATTTGAAACATTGACTAAACAAAAACGCAATATGTTTGGTGACACCGTTGGTTCCAAAACGTACAAGAGTATGAGTTGGTAATTGTCAATTATATCCCGTGTCATAGAATTTTTATTTCCCCCGGCGTGTCCAATATGTGGTGCGCCGGTTGAAATACATGGCGAATTATGCGGTGATTGCTGGGGCTGCTTTGATTGGTTGGACGGCCCGCATTGTGTGCGTTGCGGGTATCCATTTCCCGATGGGTATGAACCCGATTCAAATGCAATGTGTCCGGTATGCGCCGCGGGCAAGGCCGATTTAGAATACGTTCGCGCCGCGTGTCGTTATGATGATATGTCGCGCAGTGTTATGTTGCCGTTCAAACACGGTGGTCGCATAAAGTTTGCGCGTTTTATGTCGCGTGCGATGATTTGGGCGCTGCGTGATATTGATATTGCGCCCGATTTGGTTATGCCGGTGCCTTTGGCGAATCGGCGTTTGTTTCAACGTGGTTATAACCAGGCAACACTTCTTTCGCGTGAAATTGCACGTGTGTACGGTGCGCCAATTGACTTTGACAGTGTGCGCCGTAAATATCGTCCCAATATGGGTCACAAAACGCACGCCCAACGGTACGAACATATTCGTGGTGTGTTTAATGTTGTGAACCCGGAACGCATCAAAGGTAAAAAGATTTTGTTGGTTGACGATGTTATGACATCTGGCGCAACATTTGATGAACTGGCGCGTATATTGCGCCGTGCAGGTGCGGCGGAAATATACGGCGTAGTATTTTGCCGCGTTATCCGCGCAGAATAATTGTAATATCAAATCTTTTATGATAAAATTATCTTCAAATTACAGGAGGTATCATGAATCGTGTAATCAAATTCAAAACAAAAAATGGGAAAAATATCACAATCCGCCGTTTGCGTGATACAGATTATGTGGCCGTTACAAAATATTTTAAAGAATTTCAAAAAGGGCCTGGTGCCAAGTGGACATGGTGGTACCCGACCAGACCTTTGAAAACCCAGGAACAAATGACACGCGCATGGGCGGATGAAAATCAATTCTTTGTAGCGGCGTTTGATGGAGATAAGGTTGTTGGGGTTGCCAGTGCGCACAAAAAGCAGGTTGATAATCCATGGGCGGGACGTATGGCAACCACGGGCACAACACTGTTAGAAAAATATACATCAAATGGAATAGGTACAAAGTTTAAACAGATTGTTGAAAAATGGGCACGTGATAATAATGTCCACAAATTGCAGGCAGAGGTTCGACATAAAAATGTCCGCTCTTTGGGGAATTTAATGAAACAAGGTTACGAAATTGTTGGTATCATGCGTGATACGGCATTTATAGATGGTGAGTGGCAACACGAATATATTCTAGAAAAGATACTAGAAGAATAGTATTATCCGTTACTAATTCATTATAACATAGATGCTTGAAATTCATTTTCTATTTGATATTATTCAATGAAAATAACCAAGGATAAGTAAAATGAAGATAGAACTGGGTAAAAATATAGCGGCGCGTGATATCGAAACGCGAATTCAGAAATTTTGGGACGAGAATAATTTCTGGGACAATGATGTAAATTCATCCAAGAAATCTTTCTGTGTTATGATGCCCCCACCAAACGTGACGGGAAATCTGCATATGGGGCATGCGTTGGATAATGTTTTGACCGATATTATTTGTAGGTATAAACGTATGGCGGGTTTTGATGTCTTGTGGCAACCGGGAACCGATCACGCGGCCATTGCGACCCAGTTATTGATTGAACGTGATTTGTCCAAAAAGGGTATTAATCCACATGCATTGTCGCTGGATGAAAAGTTGGACTATGCGTGGAAATGGGTCAAGGAATATGGCGGCCAGATTTTAAATCAGTTGCATATTTTGGGGGCAACACCGGTTTGGCATCGTGAAAGATTCACTATGGATGACGGGTTGTCGCGTGCAGTTACGAAATTGTTTGTAAAAATGTATAACGAGGGTTTGATTTATCGTGCGGAACGTCTTGTTAATTGGTGCCCACGTCAGCAAACATCCGTGTCTGATTTGGAAATCGAAACCCGTGAAGAACACGGTAAGTTTTATTATTTCAATTATCCCTTGGTTGATGGCGGATTCATTGAGATTGCTACAACGCGTCCGGAAACACTGTTTGGTGACCAGGCAATCGCGATTCACCCCGACAACGAAAAATTAAAACATTTAATTGGTAAAAAGGCGATTATACCACTGACCGATATTGAAATTCCAATTATCGGTGATGTTCATGCCGATCCAGAGAAAGGAACAGGTGCGGTGAAAATTACACCGGCGCATGATTTTGATGACTGGGAGGTTGGCCAGCGGCATAATTTAACCCCGGTTTGTATCTTGACCATGGATGCAAAGTTGATTAGTGCAGCACCAGTGCCAGAAAAATATTGGGGAATGGATAGATATGCCGCACGCAAAGCGGTCATGGAAGATATCGAAGCTGCAGGGCTTGTGACAAAGGTTGAAGACAAGGTTATTCCGACACCATATTCTGAACGTGGTGGCGTGCCAGTTGAACCGATGATAACAACTCAATGGTTTGTGGATGCTGAAAAATTGGCGGTGCCCGCGATTAAGGCGGTGGAAGAAGGCAAAATTAAATTTATGCCGGAACACCGTTATAACTTGTTTATGTCTTGGATGAAAAATATCCGTCCATGGACAATTTCACGTCAATTATGGTGGGGGCATCATATACCGGCATGGTACGATGCAGACGGCAATGTCCATGTTGCTGAAACAAAAGAAGAGGCAGTAAAGCAATCCGGTGGTAAAGAATTGACCCAAGATAAAGATACATTGGATACATGGTTTTCGTCTGGTTTGTGGCCGTTTTCAACACTGGGGTGGCCGGATAAAACGCCTGAATTGAAACGCTATTTGCCGACAGATTATTTATGCACTGGATTTGATATAATCTTTTTCTGGGTTGCACGTATGATAATGATGTCGTTGTATGCCACGGGCGAAGTTCCGTTTAAAACTGTTTATTTGCATGGGGTTGTTGTAGACAAGTTTGGTAAAAAAATGTCCAAGAGCAAGGGCAACGGAACAGACCCATTAGAGGCAATTGATAAATTTGGTGTTGATGCGGTTCGTTATTGGGTTGCGACTGCGCCAATCGGAACAAATTTACCATATAACGAAGACGAAGTGAAACGCGGTTCTAAATTGATGACGAAACTTTGGAATGCGGCGAAATATGTTTTGATGAATTTGACAGACTTTGAACCGATGGGGCGCGCGCCGGCGGTGGCGAATCGTCCAATCGAAGACCGCTGGATTTTGAACGAATTGAATAAGACGGTAACCGATGTTCGCAAAAACCTTGATAAATACGATACTTTTAATGCACGTTGCGCCATAGACACATTTTTCTATGATGTTTTCTGTGACCAATACTTGGAATTTATCAAAGACCGTTTTTGGTCGCCGGAAAAATATGGTGCGGAATCAAAATTGTCGGCACAATGGACATTGTGGACGGTGTTGCGCGGCATAATCGGCCTGTATGCACCATTTATTCCGTTCCTGACCGAAGAATTGTGGCAACAGGTATACCAACCATACGAAGGTGGCAAAACATTGCACAGAACCGAATATCCGCATGAAATGGATGAATATAATACCGATGTTGCCGACATGCAATATGCAATCGATACGGTGCATGCGGTTCGTGGTCTGCGCACAGAACGCAAGATTGGAAATGGTGCAAAATTGGAAACATTGACCGTTTCGCGCGATGTACCGGAATCTTTGTATGAATTGATTAAATCTGCGGCGCGTGCGAATAACATTGTCGTGGGCGATTCGGTTGACTTTGTTGTTGCGGCCACAGGGGAAAAATAAAAATGGGGGATGCAAAATTGGTTGTTCGGCGTGAATTACAAACGTACCAATGTGACAGGTACGGTAATATGCGCCCCGGCATTTTAATGAATGAATTACAGGGCATGGGCGACACACACGCAGAAATGCTGGGCGCCGGGCGGACATTTATTCACGAAAACAATATCGCGTGGGTTGTGACGCATTATTTGGTGGATATTGTTGAAATGCCCCACAATGGCGAAATGTTGACATATTCATCATGGCCCGCGGTCCAGGACAATTTACGCGCGACACGTGACTTTGAAATTCGCGGGGCCGATGGCCGATTACTGGTTCGGGCGACATCACAATGGATTTTAATAGACCTGGGGCGGCGCCGGCCGTTGCGATTGAACGAGTGGTTGAAAATGGATTGGCCGACCGATGTTGTTCGTGCATACGACCGGAAATTTGAAAAGTTTGCAGATTTCGAATCGGAAAAAACGCATACCTTCAAATGCCGATTCGATGACATAGATGAAAATCAGCATATAAATAACGCGGTCTATGCCGTGTGGGCAACGGAAAGCGTGGGATACGCATATCGCGATTCACACGAATTGTGCGGCATAGAATTGAATTACAAACACGAAATTGCCCCCAATACGCCAGAAGTTCATATTGATGTAAAAATTGATGGGTTAAAGACATACCACCGCATTCGCACGGGCGATGACACCGAAAACGCCCAGATAGTTTGTTATTGGCGTCACCGGAAATAAAAAAATGCCGACATTTTGTCGGCATTAAATTTTTTATTCTCTTTATTGAACCCAAACTTCGGCAAACGCGGTCGGTGTGTTCGAACTGGGCGCGCCGCTTGCGACCGGAACGGTCACATATGCCGCCGACACGTTTGCATTTGCATCGGTGCCGGTGTATGTCAAAACCTTGCCGTTTGCAACGCCGGTTGAAGGCTTGGTTTGTTTATCTGTAAAACCGTTAACCGCAATATCCGCACTTGAGCCATTGGTGTTCACCGAAACCGTACCCGCGGTCGTACCCGTTGCAACCGCACGTACACCACTGTTGGTAAAGTTTGTGCCGGTAAGTGTGACGCCGTCACTGCCTGTATATGTTGTTGGGGTTGCCCATTGTCCCGCGCCATTCAAGAACTTTGTGTTGTCCGTTGCGGTCGGGGCCGGCACCAAACCAGATGTCCCGGCATTTGTACCGTCGGCACCGGTCATTGTGGTCGGCAATGCGTTATTAACATATGTTTTTACCGCCCCTGCGGTGGGTATCTTTGCAAAATCCGTTTCACCAGAATCCGCATTCGCCAAGGTTCCATCTGTTGTCGCGTTTACATCAATATTTACATTATTGGCACCCGTCGTCACAGTGGTGTATGTTCCATCAGCCAAATTTTTCCACGTGCCACCCGCCACACCAACGCTTGTTGCAGTGGAAACTGGTTGTTTCCCAGATATATCAACACTAACATTGCCAAGTTCCAAAACACCAGAAGAACCGACAACCAACGCCTTACCGACATTCGCATTGTTCGTTCCAACACCTTGATTTTTGGCAACTGCATATTCTTTGACGGCCGCAGCAGATGGATACATCACCTGGTCTTGGCCGGCGGCACTGCCTGCGGTCAAATCACCAATCTTTTGACCAGATGTTGACGTCCCATTTAATTTATTAGACAATTTTTCGTCCAATGCATCTTGTATATCAACATATGTTTGGCTTGTCACAATGGTGTCTGCAGACACCAAAGAAGGTGCCATAATAAACAGCGCAATTAGTGAAAAACCCCCACATTTTCGCAGATAATACATGGCCTCCCACTTCCTTACCATATCAAAATCCTTTTACCTTTCTTACCCGATGCTATCATTTTATCTAGACCTTGTAAATAACAAAATCACATAAAATGAATTTTTTTTATGCGCATCCCGTATGCCCAATTGAAACACATCAAATGTGGCACACGAAACGCTGCATATGTTTGTTTGTTGTGTTGTTATGTCACAATTATATCACAAAAAAAGCCCTTTTCCAAATTCAAAAATGAAATTATTTGAAAAAAATCTTTTTTTGTTTGCTTTTCTTGTATTTTTTTTGAAAAATGTGCGCGCAAAAATAACAACAAAGGAGAAGCCATGAGCAATAAATGGGTATATACTTTCGGTAATGGTCATGCCGAAGGCCGTGCAGATATGCGCAACCTTTTGGGTGGCAAGGGCGCAAATTTGGCCGAAATGAATTTGGTTGGTTTGCCTGTGCCGGCGGGATTCACCGTCACGACCGAGGTTTGCACGTATTATTATGAACACAATCAAACATATCCGGCGGATTTGATGGACCAGGTTCGTGCCGGTATCAACCACATTGAATCGATTATGGGCAAGAAATTTGCCGATATGGCAAATCCTTTGTTGGTTTCTGTGCGTTCTGGGGCCCGCGTTTCTATGCCGGGCATGATGGACACCGTTTTGAATTTGGGATTGAACGATGAAACGGTTCGTGCATTGGCCAAGATTTCCGGCAACGAAAGATTCGCATACGATTCGTATCGCCGATTCATTATGATGTTCAGTGACGTCGTGCTGGGTGCCGATATCGATTTGTTTGAACATACATTGGAACGTATGAAGGAAGAAAAAGGCTATAAAGTCGATACTGAACTGACCGCCGAAGATTTGAAACAATTGGTTGAACAATTCAAAGAAATCGGTGTCAAAATCGGTAAAGTATTCCCCCAAGACCCATGGGAACAATTAAAATTGGGTATTGGTGCAGTGTTCGGTTCATGGATGAGCAAGAAAGCCATCACATACAGAAAATTGAACAACATTCCGGGCGATTGGGGTACCGCGGTTAATGTCCAGGCAATGGTGTTTGGTAATTCCGGTGACGACAGCGCGACCGGTGTATGCTTCTCACGCGACCCGGCAACCGGCGAAAATAAATACTATGGTGAATATTTGATAAATGCCCAAGGCGAAGACGTTGTTGCGGGTATTCGCACCCCCCAACCGATGAGCAAAGATAATTCCGGTCGTGTTTCATTGGAAGAGGCGATGCCGGCGGTGTACCAAGAACTTTGCGATGTTCGTGAAAAATTGGAAAAACATTACAAAGATATGCAAGATATGGAATTCACAATCGAACACGGCAAACTGTGGATGTTGCAATGCCGCAATGGCAAGCGCACTGCGGCGGCCGCGGTTCGTATGGCGGTTGAAATGGTGAACGAAGGGTTGTTGACCAAGGAAGAGGCGATTTTGCGTGTTGGTGCCGACCAATTGAATCACTTACTGCACCCAATGTTGGATCCACGTGCCGAAAAGAAAGTTATTGCGACGGGCCTGCCGGCATCACCGGGTGCCGCGGTGGGTATGGCGGTGTTCTGTGCCGAAGACGCGGAAAAATGGGCGACCGAAGGCAAGAAAGTTATGCTTATCCGTGTTGAAACATCACCCGAAGATATTGCCGGTATGAACGCGGCCCAAGGTGTTATTACTGCACGTGGTGGTATGACATCGCATGCGGCGGTGGTTGCGCGTGGTATGGGAACACCGTGTGTGTCGGGGTCTGCGGATATCAAGATTGATTATGAAACCAAAACAATGAAAACGACATCTGGTGCGGTTATCCACGAAGGTGATTGGGTTTCCATCGATGGTGCCAAAGGTGAAATTATCGAAGGCGCGGTTCCAACGGTGTCCGTTGAATTGACCGGAAACTTTGGAACGTTGATGGGGTGGGTTGATGAAATCAAAACGCTTACAGTCAAGGCAAACGCCGAAACACCGAAAGATGCGAAACAGGCGCGTGACTTTGGTGCCGAAGGTATCGGTTTGGCGCGTACAGAACATATGTTCTTTGACCCGGCGCGAATCCAAGATATGCGCGAAATGATTTTGGCCGATGACGAAGCCGGTCGCCGTGCGGCGTTGGCGAAATTGTTACCGTATCAAAGGGCGGACTTTATCGAATTGTTCAAGATTATGGATGGTCTGCCGGTCACAATCCGTTTGATTGACCCGCCATTACACGAATTCTTGCCACATACAGATGCAGAAATCGCCGAATTGGCGGCACACATTGGTAAAACGGTTGATTTTGTCAAATCGCGCGCCGATGCGTTGCATGAACAAAACCCGATGTTGGGTCATCGTGGATGCAGATTGGCAATTACATATCCGGAAATTTGCGAAATGCAAACACGTGCGATTTTGTCGGCTGCGTTGGAATGCAAGAAAAATGGCGTTTCTGTCCATCCGGAAATCGAGGTCCCGTTGGTGGGTTCCAAAAAAGAAGTCGATATTGTTAAATCTGTGATTGATGCAACCGCAAATGCGTTGTTCGCAGAACTTGGCGAATCGGTCGAATACACCGTTGGTTCAATGATTGAATTGCCGCGTGCGGCACTGTTGGCCAACGAAATTGCGGAAAGTTGCGAATTCTTTGAATTTGGAACAAACGATTTGACGCAAACAACATTGGGTATGTCACGTGACGATACCGGCAAGATTTTGGATGAATATCGCGCACGTGGCGTCTATGTTGCAGACCCATTTGCATCGGTTGACCAATTGGGTGTTGGATTGCTGATTAAAGACGCGGTCGCCAAAGCGCGCGCGACCAAGGGCGACAAAATTCACCTGGGGGTATGTGGTGAACACGGTGGCGACCCAGACTCGATTGAATTCTTCCACAAATGCGGATTCAATTCTGTCTCGTGCAGTCCGTTCCGCGTGCCAATCGCACGCCTTGCGGCGGCCCAGGCAGCGGTCAAATTCCCACGGAAGTAAAATCCCCTTCTTATACCGGGGCCCCCGAAAAATGAAATTTTTTGGGGTGGACTCAGAAGGGGAGGGCCACGTATCGGGCCCCGCAAAAAACAAAGTTTTTTGTGGGTGATGGCAGTTGGCGGGGTAGTTGTCAAAACGGTTGCAATTGCAACCGTTTTTATTGGTTTAACGTGCGTATATCCATATTTTCAAATTCATCTTCCAATTTTGTAATAATCATTTTCAACAGCAAATATAATTCCCCCACGGTCATATTATTTTGTGGTTTTTCATAATATCGATACATTGCGTTTATCAATGCCAATGCGGCATTATTTCCGCCATCGGCAACATCGGTGATGATGGTTTCCATTTTCATATTTGTTTCCTTTTGATATAAAAAGAAAACCATTTGAACAAGACAAATGGTTGGAGCATAGAAAACAATAGCTTAGCAAGTATTGACCGCCTTATTCAATATATTCGGCGGACTCCAACCCAGCGGTTGGATGTTTCGCGTCATCGCTGACGTGCTAAACAGATAGGGTTTTCTATTCCCCACAATGGCAACCCGCCACTGCAAAGTGATTATATCGCATAAATCACGGAATTTCAAGCAAGTTAAAAAACTGGGGCGTTGCCCCGTTTTCACCAAGCCGCGGCACCACATCGGGCCCCGCAAAATTTGAAAAATTTTGTGGGTGATATCAGCGGTGACGGGCGCAGTCTCGGCGTAGCAATCGCAAGATTGCGAAGACGGATAACCACTAAAAACTGTACCCGACCGATACACCCCAGAAATTAAATCCCCGGTTTGTTTCGGTTAAATCGCCATTGGAAAAATGCAATGTGTACATTTCTAATCGCAAATCATCTGTGATGTTTTTTCCAATAAAGAACTTTTCACCAAACACCAAACGGCTTGACACCCAACGGTCGTGATTATCGCGGTAATACGGGCCCAATCCCGCGCCGACATACCAACCATTCCAATCAAATGCGACAACATCCCACGACAATCCCACACCAATGAATGACAAACCATCCGCAGAATGATATGCAATGTTTTGTACAATTGTCGCGTTCATACGCGCCGGAATCTTGAAAATAGTCATTGGTTGACTGTATGTGCCCATAATCATCGTCATAGGCACCAATTCCCAATCGCCCGGGTACACCAATTTCAACATAGATCCCGAACCAATTCCGGTTCCCGCGGACAAAGTGACAGAATTTTCATGTCCGTCCCCGAACATTGGGTTTGCCGCGGCCGCGCCAATGGCAAATACTGATAAAAATGGAATTAAAAATTTCTTCATATTTGTACCCCTTTTGCATGCGGTCATTATATGCGCGCAAAAATATATTATCAATAAAATGTTGACGGGAATGGGATAAAAATCTATTATCAAATTACATATAACCAAAAGGGGAAAAAATGAAACGAGTACTTACAGTTAGTTTAATTGCGGCGGTTGCCGTGACAACTGCGGCGAATGCGGGTTGGCGCGATATGTTCGGTTTGAACAAAAGCACAGAACCAACAACATTGGCCGAGGCATGCAATACAGACGAAATCACATCTATTTGCCCAGAAATGATTATGGGGTCCAAAACAATGATGGAATGTTTAAGTGAAAATATTTCGTCTTTGTCTTCGAAATGTGCGGGATATGTGAAAAAACAAATCACGAACAAGGTTGATGAGGTTGCAAATACTGTGGATGCAACCAAGACCGAGGCGGCAAATACAGTCGAAGCAGCCAAGGCAGATGCCGCGGCGATTAAGGCCGACGGTGAAACGGTTGCAAATGATGTGAACGCGGCCGCCAAACAAACCGGTGAAGATGTCAAAGAAACCGGTGGTTGGTTTAGAAATTTGTTCAAATAAAAAATAACCCGCCGCGTGGCGGGTTTTCTTGTTTACACGCGCGCGTAAAAATGTTATAATAAACAAAACGTGGGTAAAGTTCGTGGAAGGATTTACCCAGCAAACTGGTGGATTTCGGGCGTTCCCGAAATATATGGAGAGTATGCATGAAAAAGCGTTCTGTTATAAATTTGTATAAAAATGCACTGGGGACTGTGTTGTTATTGATGGGTGCATTTTTCGTATGTTCAACATTGTTGTCAATGCGTGTTGTTTTTGCGGACCCGATTGCACCAACCATTGATGCATCGGCCATGATGGCGCAAACCCAATCGCCACGGTCCGGTCGGGCAAGTCCGCGCGGCACATCCGCATCAAATACGGCACGTCCAACAACGGCAACAAATTCGGCTGCTGCATCACGTGGCGTGGCGTCACGTAATGTTGTGTCGCGTACAAATTCCACCGCCACAAATGCAAACGCCGCCCGCACAACAACGCGAAATGTTGTTGCACGCACCGCGCGCAATACGGCAAATCGCGCGACATCCACAACGCGTAATGTTCGGTCGCGCACCGCGACAACTCAATCGCGTGTCGCATTGGACGGTGACCCGATACGTGCATCCAGAACAAAATTGAACAGTTCTTATTACACATACCTTTCCGGCAAATTGTATTCTGGGAATTATTCCAACATTATCGATTCGACAACCGGTTTGATTTCTGCGGATGCATACAGCAACTGCTTGGAATCATACTATACGTGTATGGATGAAATTTGTACTGCGCGTAATGCGGCGCAACGCCGTTGCGCGTGCGCCGGCCGTGTCAAGGCATTTGCCGAGGCCGAAGACGCATTGGAATCCGCCAACGAAGAATTGATTAAGATTTCTGGCGAATTGGCATTGTTGATTGCCAACAAGGGCAAGGAGGTCAGCGCCGCGTTCAGCCTGACAGATGCAGAAAAGGTTATGAATTGCGCGTCTTGGCGCGAAGTTTCGCATATGGATACATCTGGCGCCGCCGGCACAGGATGCAGCAGTGACGAAATGAAAACATGGTGCGAAAGCCACGGCGAATATACAAATTGTTCTTGTTCGGTTGCCCCGGCATATTGTACGAACGAAAGTGTCTATGGGTTCAAGGTTCAAGACCTGGACGGGGCGGGGTCTGACATTTTGGCGTCGCTGGCGAATTGGGCGGATACGGTAAAAACAAATGTTGATACAATTTTAACAAATAACGATGATTCTGTGTTCAGTGCTATTTCTACACTGACCGGTGTTATAAACGGTATAACCGGTTCTGCGTCTTCTTTGTACGAAGATACGACGACGGACACGTTGGCGGAAACATGGGGTTACGATTTGTTCCGCTATGCACATAATAATGTATGCGCGCGCGTGTTGGATTCGTGCTTTAATGGTATATACGAAGGTTGTGGCACACCGCCGTCCGGTGGTCGTTGCGCGAACGGTGCAACATCTTCTTGTCCATTTAATTATAACAGCAAAGTTGAAATTTCATCATCCGGTGACGTGACATTAAATGAACGCAGCACATCCACCGCAACATCGACCGCATCGTGCTTTGGGTACAGTTCTTCATCTGGTGACCCGTATTCGTCTTTGCGTGGCCCGGTTGCCGATGCACGTCGGTCGGTTATGCAGAAATATTTGTTGGATGCGAACGCGGATTGCGACCTGTATGGGGAACAGTTGAAAACCACGGCGCAAAAGATTTCATATCAAAAGGTTGCCGCACAACAGGCGTTGCAACAAAAACGTTTGGAATTCTATAACGAAGAACAGAGCAACGTATTGTCCAATGCAATCGCGGCGGGTACGAACTTTAACGAATGTGTCAGTGAACTTTGGGATTGCTATGAAACCCAAGAATCTTCGACAACATGGTCCGGGTCACGTATTAAAACATACTGTGCACAGATTGCGAACGCGCCGCATTGCTATCAAGATATGATTTGCACGCCATCAATTGCACAATTCAAGGCGATTATCGATGTTGCGGACAGTTCATCTTGTAATTGGAATGCCAGTGATTATACGCAAAACACTTGCCGCAATGTCGTGACACTGAATGAAATTTTAAGTGCGACCGGTACCGGGACGTTGCCTTCGGAACCAAATGGTGCAAGCAGTGATTCGGCGGGAATTCGTGAAAAATGTTTGAGGGACAGATTGGGCTGCAACACTGGCGATGAAGGTTGTATCCGTGATTGGACGCCATCGCGCGATTAATCCAGATATTTAAAATCAAAATCCGGGGCATCCGCCCCGGTTTTTTCAAGTCATCCCGACGAAAGTCGGGATCTCTACGTTATTGCCAAAGATCGAAAAGATCCCGGCCTACGCCGGGATGACGTTGGGATATCCGCTTCTGCATAAATTTTTATGCAAAATGCTTGACTTTTGATATAAAAACGATATTATTTGCATAAACTTTTGAACAAAAGTTAAAAAATAACCATAAAAGGATTTGAATATGAGCGACTTTGCAATCTTTCAAACCGGCGGAAAACAATATCGTGTTAAAACCGGTGACGTTATCAAGGTTGAAAAACTGGATGCGGATGGCGACGTCACTTTTGACCATGTTTTGATGATTGGCGAACGCGTTGGTACGCCGACCATTGATGGGGCAAAGGTCGTTGCGACTGTCGTTGAACAAAAACGCGGGGATAAAGTTTTGGTGTTCAAGAAAAAACGTCGTCAAAACTATCGTCGTACACGCGGTCATCGTCAGTTTATTACCGTGTTGAAAATCAAGGAAATCGTGGGTTAATCCCCGGAATTAAAGGAGTTTAATTATGGCACATAAGAAAGGTGTGGGCAGCAGTTCTAACGGACGCGATTCTGCGGGACGGAGACTTGGCGTTAAAAAATCTGGTGGCGCACGCGTGATTCCGGGTAATATCATTATTCGTCAACGCGGAACCGCCGTTCACCCGGGTGAAAATGTGGGCATGGGCAAAGACCATACTATATTTGCGAAAATCGCCGGTGTGGTGAAATTCAAACGTGGATTCCGTGACCGGAAAACTGTTTCGGTTATCCCGGAAGACACCACAAAATAAACAATTCCCCTTCACATACCGGGGGCCCCGAAAAATGAAATTTTTTGGGGTGGGTTTGAAGGGGGGACCGGCGGAGCCGGTGGGGTAGTTGTAAAAACGGTTGCATTTGCAACCGTTTTTTTAGTTCTCCTCTGGCAAGCCGGAGTACGGCGGAACGCCGGGAGGCCTGTCGCGCCGCAGCCTTGGCGCTTGCACTACGAAGTTTTAACGAAGTGGTGTGGGCGGATGTCGCCAACGATATTTTTTACGACACCCCGCCGGGTTCCACCCGGCACCCCTCTTGCCAGAGGGGAACATCGCGCCGTTTTTTAATTCATCTTGCATCGCAACATACAAAAACCGCGATGAAATAACGCCATTAAAATATTTTCTGGAATGGGCTCAACGCCGCGTTCATATCGTCGCCATTGTTTAACAGAAATATGAAACATCTTGGCCATGTCATTTACTTTGATACATTGATGTTTGCGTGCAAATCGTAATATATTGCCGAAATATTTTGCATCAACCAAAACAACCATTTTTTACCTCCTTGATTTGTTTATAAAAAAACCGTCAATGACAGGTTGACGGTTGGAGGTTGAAAAGCTGTAGAGATACAGTATTGCTTATTCAATATATTCGCAATCCTCCAACCAATGCTGGAGTTTAATTCTCTAGGGGCTTTTCAAACCCCGCAACGGTGTCACCCGTGCAGAAATATTATAACCGATAATCGGCAAGTTTGCAAATAAAATTCCAGATGCTTCTACTAACTACTAACCACTCACACTAACCACTTTCCCCTTTTATCCGCCGAATATTTGTGATATAATTGTACCTAAGGATGAAGGGTTTTACATTTGGATTTTTGGTTGCGCTGACTGCGCTGCCCACGTTGGCGGCGGACGGTATTTCACGCATAATTCCCGGTACAAATACGGAAACCAAGCCGACCGTTGACGCGTCTTTGCGTGTGGATAGTGCGGATTCCGCCGGTGCGGTATTGCGCGCGGCGACCACGCGCGGCGTCGCATCATCCAACGAAAATCAAACACGAACCGCGGTGACGCGCACTGTGTCGCGCACCGTATCCGCCGAAGTTGCCGATACAACACGCAGTGCAAATCGTTCTGCGGCGGTTTCGCGTTCGCAAACAAACACCGATGCCCGCAGCACTTTGGAATCCGCCCTTCGTACCAGTGGTCGTTCCACCCGGACCGAGGCCGCCAGTATAAATTCGAACCCGGCGGTGCGGCGTATGGGATTGACACTGCGTCCATCCACGGCCGAGGTTGGCGGTCGTGCCATAATGGAATCCGGCGCCCAGACCGGTTCAAATATGTCCACGGAAATTCGCAATTTGCAATCTTCGCGCGTTGCCACGGTGAAAAGTCGCGACAGCAATAAATTGGATGCGGCGGCAATTGCCGATGCCAAAGACCGATTGGAACAAACGGCGGCATTGAACAAATCTTGCCAAGAACAGTATAACGATTGTATGGACCAATTCTGCGCGGTGATTGATTCAAATCAAAAACGGTGTTCGTGTTCATCAAATTTATCCAAATATGCCAAGGTTGAAAAGGCCGTCAAAGACGCAAACGCCGAATTGAACGAAGTTGCGCAAAATATTCGCTATGTCGGTTTGTCTGCGGATGAAATATCGGCGATTATGTCCGCGACCGAGGCCGAAGAGGCCATGACCGGCAAAACCGATACGACCGAAAATCGCACACTGTTGGCGCAAATTGAAAAGATGATAAAAGACCCAACGACAACATCGTCTTCGTCTTTTTCAACCGATTCATTTGGCTTGTTGGATATAGATTTAGATTTTTCATCCACGGAACTGGATGATTTGTTCACGCTGGATTTCTTGAATAATAATAACAGTGCGTTTTCGAACCTGCGTGGGGCGGACCTGTATAACGCGGCAAAAAAACGTTGCAACACCGTTATAAATCAATGTAAAGAGGTTGGGGCAACCGCGCAACAAATAACCGGCAATTATGATTTGGCGATTGATAAAGATTGTATCGCGTACGAACAGGGTTTAACCAAGATGAATGAAACATTGGTTTCCAATGTGCGCAGTGCCACGCGTATGTTGCAAAAGGCGCGCTTGGCCGTGATGCAAAATCAAAACACATACGATGCACGTGGTTGTATCAGTGCACTGGAAACCTGTATGACGGATGATATGGTGTGTGGCGAAGATTATAAAAAATGTATCGACCCGACCAAGATGTATATCGATGAAAACGGCAATGTTGTCTTGGGTAAAAATGTAAATAATATTCAACAATTTGTTACGAATTACAACAACGCGGGCGTAAATCAAACATTTTTGTCTTCGGCGTATGGTACGGCAATAAATTCTAATTGCGCGACCGCCGGCGATGGAAAATGTGTTGTAAAATATTTGCTGACAAAAATTGGAACGGCGCAAAAGGCAACCGATGAAGGCCTGTGCCGCCCGGTGTTGGATAAATGTCGTGCATATACGTACGATACGCGCGGCAATTACAACCCATACAATGATATAGTCATAAATTATATTCAACGTGCGATGGTCAATATCAAGGCAGCCCAATACAAAATAGTTTCTGATTATGCGTCAACGTGTTTGACAGACATTGCCACATGTTATAATAACCAGGTTTCCCAATTGACATCTTGGTCGGCAACCGCGGCGGCGTCCAGTGTATATAACATTATGCGCGGTGCGTGCCGCAATGTGGCGTTAACATGCGGGTACGCGGTATTTGCCGCCGATCAAACCAGTTGCCCAACCAGTGATGACACAACATCGCAAAACAAATGTATAGAAAGCATTTCTGAAATATTCTATCAGTCGTTACTGTGTCCAGATAATTCAGAATATTCATACACAAATTCTTCGTCTATATCGCCGGACAATACGCCGATGGGGCGCGTCAACAAACTTTGCAAATGTCGCGAAGGTTATGTCACATTTGGTGGCGCATGTTTGCCGGCGTGTGACAACGGTGGTGTGTATTTGTCCACCGGTGTCTGTGGTGTCGCGGCCGAATGCAGTTCGGTGGCATATGGCATCAATGCAACGGGTGAAAATGATATCGAATTCTGGGGACATTGTAAGTGTTCTGGTGGGCGTCATTGGTATTCTGGGGCATGTCTTGAATGTCCAAGTAATTCGACTTATAACGCCAGTTTGGAGGGTGAAATTTACGGTGGAATGTGCAAGTGTAATAATACCTATTTCAAATGGGGCAGCAGCAGTTGCACAACATGCCCAACCGATGCAACATATAATCCCAATTGGACCACACCATCCGAAAGATGTGAATGCAATGATGGTGAAGTTTATAATTCTGGCGGTAATTGTTGTCATGCACCTGGCACAAACTGTGCGGCGCAAAGTTATGAAAGTGAAAGATAAAATCAGGGGCTGAATAATATATAAAACGGTCACTGTTTTGTGACCATTTGTTTTTATCTTTCCGGGGTGGACGCGTCGTGTTGTGGCATAAATTTCACAAAATCACTCATCGTTGTGCCGGTGGCGTTTAATACTTTGGCCAAACTGTACGTGGATGGCCAACGCGGTTGACCATATTTACTGAATCGCTTGCTTTTATTAAAAGTTGTTGCGTCCAGGCCGGAAAACTTGGCCAAACCTGAACAAGACATATTTTTTGATGCCGCCAATTTAACAATTGCCCGCCATAGTTCATCGTGAGTCATACTTATCCCTCCATTTGTATAAGACTAGAATAATTTATATTATTCGTATTATACTTGAAATGTTTTCCTAGGACAAGTCTTTAACAAACGTTTGTTTTCCTAATGGCGATGACTTTTTTTGATAAAATTGAATTGTTGCAAAAAAACGCAGATTGGAATATAATCATATTGTGTCAAAAAGGAGTCAAAAATGTTCACAATTATATTTTTAATCTTGAAATTAACCAAGACTGTTACTTGGTCATGGTGGTGGATTGTATTAACATTGTTTTTGGATGGCGGATTTTTTGGACGCATATTGTAATAACATTTTGTACAACATACCGGTCGTTTCGACCGGTTTTTTTTATGCGTTCATGTAATTGATCGGCGTTTTTTGGTGGGATTGGGTGGGGCCTCGATACACAATAACCAAAATAAAAAATGCATAATGGGTGGATTCGCTCGTACGGCATGATATGCCGGCTGCGCGCAACCCGTGACGATTTCGGTTCGTTTCACTCCCGCAATCTACTTGGTTTCGAACCTTGCCAACTTCGTTGTCATGGTATCAAATACATACCCAACGGCCCGCAAAAACAAAAACCGACCAAAATGGTCGGTTTGTGTTTTTGGTGGGGGACTGCTTGCACTAATCGAGCAGAAAATAAACAAGAATTTTCCGATTTGATGAAACGGGTAAAAGAATTTAAAGATAAACACATAATTTCACCCGATGGTGAAAATTGATTTTAGCAAATTTCTGCATCACCAAAACCAAACTGGGTTAGTGAATTTTCTTTTGCTTGGATACAGATATATTGCATTTCTGTATTGCCAGTATTTGCCAGAGTGCGTTTTGCACCAGTTGCAACACGAATGACTGTTCCTGGTTTTACTTCAATTTTTTCATCATCGACCGTAAATGTTCCATTACCAGAAAAGAAAATATAGATTTCTTCGTTTTGTTTATGGATGTGATTAAATGGTGATTCCGTGCGCGGTGGCATAACACTGATTGAAATTTCACCGGATGTTAATCCCAAAGTATCGTGTAAAAATACTTTGCCATGTTCCGCTTTTGCTACATCAGCCCAAGTTCCAAATTGTATTGTTGAATATTTAGCCATATTTTTCTCCTTTATTTTTGTACAGGTATAATATATACTATTGAGAGATGTTTGTAAAGTAGGCACAATTTTATAACATAGTATTATAAAAGATACTATTAGCAGAAAACAAAGGAAAATAATATGAAAAAAAATGAATTACCACCATGTCCTGTTGCTACATTATTGGTATTGGTTGGAACAAAATGGAAAGTTTTGATTATTCGTGATTTACTAACTGGTACAAAAAGATTCAAAGAGTTACAACGCAGTGTCGGGTGTAGCCAAAAGGTTCTGACCGATAATTTACGTGAATTGGAAAACAATGGATTGGTATCCAGAAAAGTTTATGCCGAAGTTCCACCACGTGTTGAATACAGTATGACTAAATTAGGTGCTACACTGGAACCTGTTTTGAATGCGATGGCGAAATGGGGAACAGAATATAAAAAACACAAAGTATAAACCGCCTCGGTGGATTCGAACGGGGCAAATCCTTGAAAATCTAAGTTGTTCGAAGAGTGGTGAAATTTAGTGTTTTTTGAATATACAGTTTTCGAACTATTAAAAGTATTGAAAATCTAAAAGAAAACCGCACTTTAATGGTGCGGTGTATCTTTTGGTGGGAGTATGCTTGCATTAATCGAGCAGAAAACAAACAAGAATTTGCTGATTTAATGCAACGGATAAAAGAGTTTAAAGAAAAATGGTTAATTTCACCCGATGGTGAAAAATTTGATTAATTTTCAGAATATGATACAATTACTAAAAAGGTTTGTTATGGATAAAGTAGATATATTTAATCAGGCGACAACAAGTTTAACACCACATAAGTATTATCATGGTTCTGATAGAGAAATACATGGTGAGTATCTAAGGCCAAGAGAGGCTTTTAATAGTGTACAAGATGGTGTTGTTTCTGGTGCTTTTGTAACATCTGATATAAATCATGCTAAATATTTTGCAATTCATCATTGCATTGGCAAGGGAATGGGTAAAAAACATGGCAATGTTTTATATCTTGAACAATTGCAAGAAAATATAAAATCTTATTTTTATATATACACAGCATATGAAACGGAAGAAAATCCGTTTATACACGATAAAGGAACAGAATATTACTCTACACAACCAATAAAAATAGCAGAATCTGAAAAATGTGATACGGCAGAAGAGATAAGAAAACTGGGTTACGAAGTATATGTTTTAGATGAGCCGTTAAAAACCAAAGTAGATAAAGGGTTAGGACATAATTTCAATGTTCAAAAAGAATTTAATGATGCGATTGAAAACAAAAGGTATCATCGTGTTGATATAGCAAGTATGATAGAGCAACAATCTAAAAACAGGGCCTCCACAATGTTTCATAAATTATTTCATCAAAAAAATGATTAAAATAGGGTAGACAGATAAAAAAGGTTAGTTTTCTAACCTTTTTTATAAATTTGTTCGAAGATTGGTAAAAAACGGTGTTTTTTGGATATGCTTTCTTCAAACCATTAAAAGTATTGGAAATCTAAAAGAAAACCGCACTTTAATGGTGCGGTGTATCTTTTGGTGGAGTTGTAAATTAGTACGGTTTTTCACATACAAGATAACAGGGATTTGCAGGGATTTTGTTATAGTGATTTTTGCACAAATTTTGTGAAAACACCGGTTTTTCTGCATATCATCAGAGAATGATCACAAAAATAACAGGGAAAATATTTTAAATATCAGCGATTTTTGGCGGACAACCCTTTGATTTTACGCAATTGTCGTTTTTACTGTATTTCATGTGTTCCGTCAGGTAACATTTGGCATAAAATTAAGGAGATTTAGATGACCGATTTTTTTACTGATAATTTTAAATTCCAATCTTTATTTCAAGCCCACTTAAGCATTGCGCTCACCGCTTGGGGAATTATACGCCCAGATATTTCTGAAAAATTAAAACATAAACAATATGATGTTTTAACCGCAAATATTCATGATTTGATGGCAAATATCGCCCAAAAATATGGCTGTGATTTAGTCGGCTTTTTAACCCATGGAAATCGAAAATTATATATTCAACCTAATTACGAAAAAGAACTGTGGCGAACCGCAGGCGTCAAATCAAGTAAAGAAAATAAACTGTTCCTTATTGGCGAAGTCTTTATTTTGATTGACCAGATATGGCAACAAATGACCGCCCCCGACCAATTAAAATTACCCAAGGACATAAGATTGCTGTTTATGCGCACTGATACATTACGCGGAATTACCGACGATTTATCAACAGTGTGTATTAACGGTAAGAACGCTAAAACCGGCGGTGAAAAACGCAGTACCAGGCAAGCACGATGCAAAGCAATAATTCAATCACCAGAATATAATATCAGACCGAGCAATACCCAAACGCATTTAGCGGACACGATCCAAAAAATCAAAGATGTATACTTTGAGATATATGGCGAATCACTGCAAAAACCGAACAAAAAAGGTGGCATCACCCCATGTGATAAAACAATTACGAACTGGATTTATGAATTTTCCATAAATCATTTACCCGGTAAGCGCGCTTAGAGAAACGAGTTATTGCAACCCTGATTCTGTCCGCATATATTCGTTGTGAATTAACCAAAGGTATATGCAATGACAGAATTAAAAATCGAAACCGTAAACGTTGAACAATTAAAACCTTATAAAAATAACGCAAAAATTCACAGTCCAGACCAGATTAGTCAAATTGCTGATTCCATTCATCAGTTCGGTTTTGTGAATCCAATCTTGATTGATGAAAATGGTGAAATCATCGCCGGACACGGACGATTTGAGGCAGCCAAGGTATTAAATCTGCCACAAGTGCCTGTGATACGTATTGGACATTTGACCAATGTCCAAAAACGCAAGTTGCGGATTGCCGACAATCGAATATCTGAAAATGGTGGCGGATGGAATGCGGATATTTTGAATATAGAAATCAGCGAATTATGCGAACTGGAAGATGTTTCAGACATAACAATTACCGGATTTAATGACATTGAAATCGATCAAATCTTGGCAGAACCGCGTACAAAGGCCGAAGTCAAAAAACTGGATGCGGTGCCATATGTGGCGGATGATGAGATAATCACAGTCCCTGACGATATTTGGGAATTTGACGGCGGTCACAGAATTATTTGTGGCGACAGCACAGATCGTGATACTTTTGCGAAACTGCTTGGTAACAAACGGGTAAATCTGGTTTTGCAAGATCCGCCGTTTAATATAAAAATCAAAGGATTTGTGTCTGGCAACGGCAGTGTTAAACATCCAGACTTTGCAATGGCTGCCGGGGAAATGTCAGATTCCGAATATACGGAATTTCTTGGTAAAAACTTTGCGCTTTGTTCAGAATTTGCCAATGACAATGCCATGATTTTTAATTTCATAGATTGGCGAAACGTTATGCCTATGCTGACCGCCTGCAAACAAAATTTTGCACGATATATCAACCTGTGCGTGTGGGTTAAAAACAAGGCTGGCATGGGAACGCCTTACCGAAGTCAGCATGAGTTATGCACTGTATTCTTGAACAAAGATGGCAAGGTTCCCGACCATATTCAATTAGGCAAATACGGACGCAATCGCAGTAATGTTTGGCATTACTATGGATGTAATTCGTATGGACCGCACCGCAATGATTTGAAAATGCATCCAACCGTTAAAAGTTTCGAGATGTTAAGCGATATTATGTTGGACGTAACAAGTATTGGCGATGCCGTCTTGGATTGTTTCTTGGGGTCTGGCAGCACATTTATCGCGGCGCAACGGCATAAACGCATTTGTTATGGAATTGAATACGAACCGAAATATGTCGATACCTGTGTAAAACGTTTTTACGAGGCATTCGGTATTGATGCGATAAATCTGCGTACTGGTAAAACATATACGGATTTGTTGGTGGAAAAACATGCAGCTAAGGAGGTGCAAAATGCCTAATGAACAAAAATGCGGGTTTTGTGTCCCGCCAAAAGAACACCAATATCAAAAGGGACAATCGGGCAATCCACGTGGTCGCCCACGTGGTGTTCGTAATCGCAATACGATTGTGCGTGAGCAAATGAACCGCAAAATAACTTTGACGAGTCCGGATGGCAATAGTCGTCGTATTAGTACCAAAGAAGGCATTATCGCAAAACAAACCAACAAAGCTCTACAAGGCGACCTGAATTCTGCAAAGTGGATAATGGAATTAAGCGATGTCGCAGATGCGGAATACGAAGCCATGTCCGCGGCACGCGAACACCTGAATCACGACGACAAACTAATATTGCAACAATACGTCAAATCGCACAATGGACAATAATATTACTGAATTAGATGTGTTTTATTCGTTATTACGAACAGATTTTAAATCGTTCGTTATTAAAGTGTTCAATGAAATATCTGGTGGCGGCGGATACATAGACGGAGAATATATCGACCTGGTTTGCGATTATATCGTTAATGTTATTAATGGCAATAAAAACCGCCTGATTATCAATATACCGCCACGATATATGAAATCCATCATTTGTTCGGTTGCTTTATCAGCGTTTATACTGGGGCACAATCCGCGTTCACACATAATATGTGTAAGTTATTCTGATGACCTGGCAACTAAATTCGCAAATGATACCAGAACGGTTATGACAACAGATTGGTATAAACACGTGTTTCCACAAACACGAATTTCCAAGCAACAATTCGCCAAAGATGATTTTGAAACAACCGTCCATGGTGGACGTTTTGCGACATCTGTTGGTGGTGTTTTAACTGGACGTGGTGCAGAATGGATAATTATTGACGACCCGATAAAACCTGTTGATGCAAATTCAGAAATTATACGAAATCGAGTGAATGATTGGTATCATACAACGTTATTTTCGCGGTTAAATGATAAAAACACCGGTCGCATTTTATTAATTATGCAGCGATTGCATCAAGATGACCTGACTGGACACCTGTTAGAAAATAGTGATGATTTTCAACTCCTGCGATTGCCGATTATTGCGGACACGGATGAACAAATACACTTCACACAATCAAATCGTGTTTTTAAGCGAACGATTGGGACACCACTACATCCGGAACGTGAATCCATTGAAACCGTTATGCGCATCAAAAACAGTGTCGGTGAATTGGTGTTCGCTGGACAATATCAACAATTACCTGCGCCCCAGGAAGGTTGCATAATCAAATCTGAATGGATGCAATATTATACGGCAATACCCGAAAACTTTACGCATATAATTACATCTTGGGACACCGCATCAAAAACAGGCTCGACAAACGCATATTCTGCATGCATAACGTTCGGAATTTCTGCAGACAAACATATTTATCTGTTGGACATTTATCGCGATAAACTTGAATTTCCGCACTTGGCAAATATGGTAAAATCTAAATTTGATTATTTATGTTCAGCATATCCAAGAGCACAACATAAAGTTGTTATAGAGGATGCTTCGTCGGGTACTCAACTTATTCAATTTTTGCCAGAAAATGGTATCCGTAGCACGTATATTCAAGCCGTTCATCCAGACGAAGACAAAGTTGCGCGTATGAATGGTGCATCAGCATATGTTTATCGTGGAACGGTATTATTTCCATCAATCCACAACCATTTTTGGGATAATTTTGAAAAAGAATTGTTGCTGTTCCCAAATTCCGCATTCAAAGACCAATGCGATGCCTTTGCACAGGGTGTTCTATACTGCACCAAAATAATTGCGCAACCAACCCCACACTTATTTATCGTATAAACTTGATAAAACAACATGTTTATTGTAAAATAGGACTGATGTCGGGGATCCCGATGTTGGGGTGTAGTTACCTCTCCAAATGCGTCAGCGCTGACGTTAATAGCCCTGCAGCCTTATGGTTGGAGGGTCGGTGAATAAGGCATTTGCCAAATAAGCCACACTATTCATTTGGTAGTAACTAACCTCCAACCGCTCTCTTGATGATAGCGGTTTTTAATTAATACCAAAAAAAGGAGAGCGCGATGAAAAATTTTATAATTTTGGGGTTAGTTTGCAGTTTAGCTGCTTGTGTTACATCAATACAGGAATTGTCTGTTTCTGAAACACATGCTGTGGCAACAAAATTGCCACCTATGAATTACGGACAGGGACAATTATGTATATCACGTGTTGGCGATGCTTACACTTGTGATAAAGGACTAAAATTCACTTTTATTGATAACTATGAACGCACAATCGGCGATATCCGTACAGGCAATGAGTACTTTTGTGTAAATTTAACGCCTGGTAATCATAATATATCAGGCAACGCAAAAAGTTCGGTTTATTATGCAGGAGCTGCTCTACCAACAGAAAGTAGAGTTGGTGATGATGTGAATATTATTTCTGGAAGAAGAACGTTTATGGAACTGCAATGTGGTGGTTGGGGCAATGATTTAAGTTTAGTGCCAGTGTCACAAACACGCGGTCTAACAGGAATTTATAATACAAATAAATACCAGAATAGATATGCAAGGTAATATATAGGAGCAACCAAATGAACCGTGGAATTATTTATGTAATGTGGAATGAGTTATTTCCAGAACTGGTGAAAATTGGTGTGACCCAAGGCAGTACATCAAAAGATGTTGAAAAACGCCGTAAAGAATTGTCACACGGAGAAAACATGCCACAACCATTTGAAGCAAAATTCGCAATTTGCGTGAACAATTATAAAGATATAGAAAAATTGATTCACAAGGGGTTAACAAAATTACGACACAATCCAAATCGTGAGTTCTTCAAAATGAGCGTTGATGATGCAATTAACTTATTATCTGTCCATATTGCAAGTGGTAGCGCTGTCGAAGTTCCAATAAAAAATGCGTTTTTACCAGAAGAAAAAGTAGCAATCAAAAACCAACGTAAAACTATCACATTTAAATCGTTAAATATTCCCGTTGGAACTATATTGACATTTGTATCAAAGCCAAAATTAAGGGTAAAAACCGGCAATGATTGGCGGAGAGTTTTCTTTTTGAATGGCGAAAGTTCAACATTAAGTATTGCCGCAAAAAGATTTCGCGATCAAACGAACCCGAACAATGGAATTAAAGGGTTGCCAGACGGAGCAAAAGATTTTATGTACAATGGCAAAACGTTATGGGAGTTATCACGCCAACACCAACGTACCAATATCGAAGACAGAACATTATAGTAATGTTTTTAAAGTTTCCTCGATGAAATTATTTACTCTTGAAGAGTCTGTTTTGTAGTCCCAACCAACTTTTGGATCTGGAAAATTTTCTGGAATCAAAGATTTTGCTTTTAAATACCTGATCAATATAAACTCAGGGAAGCCAGCATATATTCGTTCCCATATCTTACCTTTATACTTTTTGATAATATTCAAACATTCTTTGGAAACATCAATCGTTTTACGTATTGAAAATTTAGCTGTACAAAACAGTTCAGCCATATTATTTTGAAAACCGTTAATCGCGTATAAATTTTCATCGCTGTCTCTTTCTAGTGCTTGTCCATAATTAGGCATTCTGACCGGTAGGGTATCCTTATTCAAAATCCTGTTTATTATAAACCAATAGTCCTCTTTAGATGTTGGATTTAAAATCTTTGTTGATTGAACAAATTTTTGTATATAACCTTCGCCCATATTAACCTTGCACTGGGGATGACCATAATATGCCTCACATATATTGTTCATAAAATCAAGTTTTGTAGTTAATATCACAAATAAGCCCTCTATATCAAAAAAGTGTTTTAGTGTTTCAAGAGCTTTTACCGCATAATCAGGTTTGCATCTATCCAACTCATCGACGACTAAAACAACTTTTGTGCCTTTTTCCGCAATTACTTGTTGCATTGATTGTTTAAAAGATATCAAATCAGCTTTTTCTTGTTCTGGATCTGGCAACAATTCACTTATATCTAACCCACCAAATGCCTTCGCACCAAATTTTAACAAATTCTTTGTAATTTTTACTGCGTTATCTCTTATAGATTTTTGTAATTCATGACCAGGTTCCAATGCGGATATTATTTGAGAATATATGACAGGAAACGGATTTTCTATATAATCCCTTTCCCACAAATTTAAATAAATAGCAAAAATAGATTCATCTCCATCAAAATTTACTTTTTTCAAATACTCACAAAATCTTGTAATAAAATACGTTTTACCTGTTCCATAACCGCCTTCAAGAGCCATAACATATGGTGTCGGCAAAACGGATATTTCCTCTTTGAATTTTTTAGCAAAACCCTTCAAACCCGGTCTAATTTCATCATCTGGGAATGGATTGTTTTGATATTTTACAAGTTGTTCTTCTGACAAATTATAAATATTAGATATATCCATAAACGTCTCCTTTTAGGAGGATATTATCATACAATTAGACTTTTGAAGGAAATATTTACATCGCTATCCGTTTAAAATCATCGTTAGCAGGACGACTGTCTAATGGTCTAAAAGGTATAATTTTCGCTAATTCTTTACTTGTTATATTACGAGAAGCCAACACCATATCATAATGTGTCTGAATACGCAGAAAATATCCTTGAGACAATCCAAAATAATGAGTTAAACGTAAATCTAACATTGCAGATATACCCCGCGTACCGTGAACTATTCCATGAATATAATTAGCAGGAACGTCTATTGCACGCGCCAAAGCATTCATGGACAACCCCAAAGGTTCCATGAATTCTTCTTTTAAAATAGTACCAACATGTTCAATATCAATATAGTTAGACATAGCTTACCTATTCTTTTATTATGTATTATGTAATAGATAATAAGAAAAGTCAAGTATTATTTAATGATATTCTACTATCTCCACATTATTTGCTTCTTTCTCGGTCCAAGTAAAACATATTCTATACTTACCGTTTATACGAATACTCCATTGCCCCTTACGATCTCCTGACAACTTTTCAAGATGATTTGATGGCGGAAGACGTAAATCTTCCACCTTTTCAGACGCATTAATCATGCTTAATTTCTTAAATGCTCTAGACTGAATATCTGCAGGAAAGTCCTTAGAACACTTGCCGTTGAAAATCTTTTCTGTCTCACGACAATTAAACGATTTTATCATTATTAGCCTAATTAATTTATTCTAAAACTTCTTTTGTCTTTTTAGTTATATCTAATATATCATTCACTTTACCCAAGCCCTTATTTGATATTTTCATAATATTATGCATGGGGTTGTCTGCATCATTGTGGTTTCCTATACAGTCTGCAGGATCTTTCGCAATTGTATCTAATGTCAATTCTAATAATTTTAGTCTTAATTTTTTTGACGTTTCTCCTTCTGTTGTTTTATCAATCTGATCAGACAATCCAACAAATGTTTTTGTTATAATTTCCTTATGCCAGTATTCCTCAGCTAATTTTTTTGATAAATTCATCTTTTTGTTTTGCACAATAGCTAACCAAATTAGTGGTCCCAATATGGATAATCTTACTATAAATTTTATCAAAGCATAAATCCATAATGATGTTTGTGGTTTGTCCAAAACAACAATATAATCAATTAGATATCCCCCAAATATAACTATGCAACACATAATTAATAATAATAACCATAGCCCAATAGTGTTTTTTTGATAAACACCCAATTTTTTTACGCCTAGCCATTTAAGTGGTTTAAAATTCTGTGGCAAACCTCCTATTTCCGTTTGACGTTTTAGTTCAAATTCCTTCGATAAAACCCCAGTAGTAACATTTGATAATAAATTTATTGCCTGATTTAATATCCGATCACCTCTACTTTTTAAATCGTCTTGCTGTTGTCTTAATTGGTCTATTGTTTTCGCGTTTACATCTTTCATTTTAGAACATTCAGCAATTAACTTTCTTAACGAAATTTGGTTTATGCTACTTGTTGGAATCGCGTTCAGTTGTACTCTTAAATTATTAATTTGAGCTACGGCATTACGAATATAATTTGGATGTTTTGTATTTTTGTAATTAGTAAGATCCGCAATAATAGCGTTTATTGCATTAAATATATTATTAATTTCATTTACATGCAACAATTGTACATATTCGCTTTGTAATCTATCTGTTGCAAATCGCATAAGAACGTTGACTTTTTCTTTTTGATCTAATTGATCTGTAGGCCAAACTTGTTCTATCTCTCCTATAATACTACGTAATTCATTTAATTTATTTTGTATATCTTCAAACGATGCCATTTGTTACCTCTTGTGACGTACATACTACATAAATATACAATTTATTCAAGAAATTTTCTTAAAATAACTTGACTTTCGGCTTCTTTAGAGCGGTAATTGGACGACGTTAAAAGGAGTTTATATGTCGTATGAAACTGATTTACCGCAGAGTTTGGCAGAGTTAAAACGCCTGTCATTTGCAGAACGTGGGCGATTGTGGGCAAAGTATTCGCAATACCCGTTCAAACGCCAGAATTTTGCCCTGTGGTATTACATTCAATGCGACCGATTAAAACTGCGAATAGAACCAAAATATATGGTAAAAATTCGCAAATATAAGGATAACCCCAATGCTTGTTTGGATAAGGTGCATAAAAATAAATACAACCTAACCATCGGTAGCACCATAACCAAGACATTTCGTGGCATTAAACACAATGTTGTCGTTACAGACGACGGGTTCGCGTATAACGATAAAAGATACCGAACTTTGTCAGCAGTTGCGATGGATATAACCGGCATAAAAATATCGGGACCAGATTTCTTTGGAATAGCCAAAAGGACGAAAAATGCCGATAAATAGATGTGCCATATATGTTCGCAAATCAACCGAACACGGTTTAGATATGGAATTCAATTCTTTGCAAAACCAAGAAGAATCTTGCAAAGCATATATTGCGTCCCAAACATTCAACGGTTGGCAATATTATAAAACATACAGTGATGCGGCAATATCTGGCGGGACTATGGAACGTCCGGCGTTAAAGCAAATGTTGGACGATATGGCACACGGTTTGGTAAACACAGTGGTTGTTTATAAGGTCGACCGGTTGTCACGTTCAATTCTGGACTTTCATAATATGATGAAATATTTTGAGAAATACGGTGCGAATTTTGTATCCATAACACAGTCATTTGACACATCAAATTCTATGGGTAAATTGACATTGAACATGTTGCTGTCATTTGCTCAGTTTGAACGCGAGGTTGCCAGTGAACGTGTGCGTGATAAAATTCGTGCATCAAAAGCCAAAGGCATTTGGGTTGGTGGTAATCCGCGACTTGGTTATGACATAATAAATAAAAAGTTGATTATTAATAAATCCGAAGCAGAACAGGTAAAAATCTTATTTGAAAAATATCTGGAATTACAATCTGTGGTTGAATTAGTTCGCTTCGCACGTGAAAACAATATCCATAACAAGCAATGGACAACCAAGAAAGGTGTTGTGCGTGGTGGCGCAGAATTTTATCAACAAACGTTGCACAATTTATTGCGTGATGAAGTTTATATTGGGAATATGGTCTGTAAATCTGGTGGAACATCTGTAAAGGGTGAACATGCGGCAATCATAGAAAAAGATTTGTTCAATCGTGTTCAAATGGCATTGAACAGAAATGGTAATCATAAAGGTAATCGTTATGCTGGTTCACCAAATTTACTGACTGGAAAATTATTTGATATAGATGGTACTAAATTCACAAATCAACAAACACGAAAATCTGGACAACCTATAAAATATTACTATTCAAAACCTGGTTTTTATATTCCGTCACTTAGTGTTGATGAAATTGCAATGAATACCATCATCGATTTTTTGAATTCTGACATGCAAAAATTACCACCGGATATAACATTGATGTTAAAACGTGTAAATGTACAAAGTTTGCCGTATACGCAGAAACGAGAATTTATAAAAACAATTGTTGATAAAGTAGTTTATTCCGACAACAAACTGACGTTTTATTTGAAATTAAGTAATGATTTGAAACAATTTATGTGTGATGATTTCATAAATGAATCAACCAATCAAATGGATTACATTGTGAATGGTGACACCATAATAATTGAACAGCTATTTATTCTTAGTAAATACAACAAAAGCAATGAATATAACTGTGGCAAATCTGGTGCTATCAGTATTACTGATAATAATCATTTAATTGTTCGTACATTTGCACGTGCATTTAAATATCGTGAATTATATGAAAAAAATAGTGATTATAAATCAATCGCAAGAGCAGAAAATGTCTCGGAAAGCAGTGTATACCGACATCTGAAACTTGCATATATGAACCCGCATACTATCAATGACATCATGTCTGGCAAGTTGCAATGTAGTGTTGATAAGTTGTTTAATCTGCCAAACATGCTTTAATTCTTGATTTTTATGTTGTTTTATGATATAATGCCTGCATCAAGACGGTTAAGTATATAAACCGTATCTTATCAAGTTGATTTTTCCATTTTTATGTGCTAAATATTTCATAACAAATATGGATAATTTGTGATATAATGACATTGCAAAAGGGTCAAATATGATTTTAAAGTATGATGTATTAGTAGATCTTCCGCCACAAATAAGAAATGAAATTATGAGTGGAAATATTGCGTTATATTCACAACAGGATGGTTTTGATGATAGAGGAACAAAATATATAATGGTGGTTGGCGATCTGTATTTCAGAATAAACGTAACTGGAAAGTTAATTTTACCACCACTTGATAAAATGCCAGAGAATGCCGATAGATCTGATTTGGTTATACTCCAAAAGGATTAATTATGGTTCAGATTCTCCAAACTTCAGCGCAAAGTTCTGTATGGGTGTTTATTGCTGAAATGGATAGGGATCTGCCGAGGTTTTTGTTTGATATACAAAATTTTGCTGAGAAGTTAAAAGCCAAACAATCTGGTAATGATTCTAATTTTTATTTCTTTGTTGATAACGTAGAGCAGTTGAAATCAGTTTTAGCACTAAAAAACATATCAACAGATAAAGTCTATGAAATATCTCAATTTAAAACTGAAATGGGTAAATTATCTGGTATACCATTTTTAGGATGTGTCGTGTCGTCACACGGAAACATAGATGGTGCAGCAACATTAAATCCTAACAAAATATTAAGCTGTATAAACAACATTCCAGGACTAACTGACGGCCTATTGTTATTGGGTCAGTGTTTTGCGGGTGTCTTCAATACGCCAACAACATCAAAAATATGTGTTATTGGTGCAAGTAATTTTTGTGAATCATTAAGTGCTGAATTTAGTGAAGTTTCCTGGTGTGCAAACATATTTCTGTATTTCTTTTCTCGCTGGTTTATTGAAAACAACAATCAAGATGTTGATGGCGATGGAAACTGCTCTATTTTAGACGCTTACAAGTATGCATCCTTTCACACCAGTCTATTGTTGCAAAACGTAAAAGCTCAATTCTCAAAAAACTTTCATATTTGGTGTACAGATGAGGTAAAAAAACTACAAGATATATCAAACCAGATTATAGCCCCCAAAGAAGGTCAAAACATCGTTGAATTGCAAGCTGTGTACAAAAGTACACAACTAGAGTTGGATCGCAATTTATCATTGTATCATAACAATCAAGAACCTTGGATTTCTGATATGAATGTCGCGATGCGTCTTATTATATGAGATGAATCTCCAGTTAAAAAATCGGCTTTGTATGTAATTTTGGAAAAATAACGTATTTTGGCGAACCCTATATACATACAAGATATTTTCACCACAAAACACCCTGAAAACGTCCCGGAAATCAGCCATGTTTGGACAAAGAAAAAACCGACCATACTTGGTCGGCATTTCTTGGTGGGAGTGGGTGGATTCGAACCACCTCAGGCTTAAGCCAACAGATTTACAGTCTGCCCCGGCTCTCCAACTCCGGCGCACGCCCAGAACTTTTTCCCACTTATGTCCGCCTTTGCGATATAGCCCGTCTCCGCTTCGCTACGCCGCGGCACTGAATTTTCTTAATTGTGCGCTATGCGCGCAATAACGAAAATTCGTGGTGCGGGCAGCGGGACTCGAACCCGCACATCAAGCTTGGAAGGCTTGCGTACTAGCCCTTGTACTATGCCCGCGATAAATTCAAGAGCAAACCGATTATATACTAATTTATATCAAAATCAAGTTGAAAGTGCGGCGCGCCCGCGACATTTTATTAAAAACTCAAATCGTCCCTTAGGAAAACATACATTGTATAAAGACTTGTCCTAGGAAAATGTTTCAAGTATAATATGAACAACATAAATTATTCTAGTCTTATACAAATGGAGGGATAAGTATGACCCACGATGAACTGTGGCGCGCAATTGTTAAATTGGCGGCGTCAAAGAATATGTCTTGTTCGGGCTTGGCCAAGTTTTCCGGTCTGGACGCAACAACTTTTAATAAAAGCAAACGATTCAGTAAATATGGTCAACCACGTTGGCCGTCCACGTACAGTTTGGCCAAAGTATTAAACGCCACAGGTACAACGATGAGTGATTTTGTGAAATTTATGCCATCACACGACACGTCCACCCCGGAAAGATAGACCGATGCGGCCTACCAATCCATACGTCGCATAAATCGGCGCAGGGTAATTCTTTGAATTTGGAAATTCTGTGCAATTTGTGATTTCGACAGTCCCGCGTCCAACATATGCCTAACAATAATTTTGTTTTTATCCATTTTCAGTTTCTTTGATGTCGCGGCCAATGGTCGCCCCAGTTTTTGTCCGCGTGCCCGCAGGTTGTCCAAAGACGCCTTGGTTCGTTGACTGATAAGGTTGCGTTCAATTTCCGCAGACAACCCGAACGCGAACGCCATAACTTTGCTTTGAATATCGTTGCCCAATCGATAGTTTTCTTTTATCGTCCACACACGGCAATTTTTACTCAAACAATTTTCCAATATTCGCATCACCTCAAGCAGTGATCGCCCCAATCGTGAAATTTCGCAGGAAATTAAAATATCTTGGGGTTGCAATTCATTTAGTAATTTCCCCAGTTTGCGCGTGTGCAGTGGTTTTTTAGACGAAATAGTTTCTTCAACCCAACGATTTATTTTTATTCTGTTTTGTCGTGCGAATCGTTCAATTTCATAGTGTTGATGTTCACATGTTTGTTTATTAGAACTAACGCGAATATATCCAATTACAGCCATTGTATCCTCTTTTTTTAATTTGATTAAATTGAAATAATTGTGCGCGTTCGTCCCATTTGGTGGGTTGTGACGCGTATTTTGTTGGTTTTTGTATCAAAAAAATTTAACTTGTAAAAATAAAGTAAAAAAATTGGATATATCCAGTAGTTATTTGCCGACCGAAACGTCGGGGGCCGGTCACATATAATGCGAATGGCGATATTGGGGGCGCTGCGACAAATGCGCCCGCCCACGCCGATACGGATTGGTCTTTACGGAATTTCCCAGACTAATTCTTTTGGTGGGATGTCGGGCCGTTGTTCGGCATAAATTTTGCAAAATCACCCAATGTCATATGCAGTGCGTTCAACACGCATGCAATCGTATATGTTGACGGCCAATGCGGCGAACCGTCACGATTCGTGCGCTTGCTTTTGTTAAACGTCGTAGAATCCAATCCGGATAATCGTGCCAAACCCGAACAAGATAAATTTTTCCAACGTGCAACGTTCACGATTCCCATCCATACATCATTATGCGTCATAGTATTCCCCCATTTAATTTAACACAAATCCATTTTGGCGGAATTTAAGAAATTAGTCAAATGATTCTAGTATTATAAGAAAGTCATCTTAGAAATCCAGATAGTATATCAAAATTGGTGCTTTTTGACCGAATCGATTTTTTATTGTGGTTTGCTATCCACTAACCGCTAACACCCGTCGCGGCCGCGGCATATCTCGCTGTAGCGCAAGCGTAAGCGGATGCCGGGACGGACTAACCACTAACTTTTATTTTTTCCATAAATTCATTATGAATTTTTTCTTCTTGGGCCGACACGGGGAATTGTCGATACGGAAAATCGCCACCAATTTTCGGGTGCTTTAAAAATGCCGCATGTTGTTCGGCGACAATATCCGCGATTTCCGGTGCCGGGGCGGTATTTTCCAATTCCAAATAAACCTTGGCCAAAATTTCGCTGTCTATCAATGCGCCGTGCGCATCCGCACGCGCGGTCAAAGACACGCCAAACCATTTTGCCAATGCATCCAAAGTATAACTTTTGGGACCAAATACCCGGTTGCGTGCGATAACCAAAGTGTCCTGCATTTGCGTGCGCGGAATTTGTGGCAACCCCAACATTTCCAATTCGTGATTTACAAACGGAAAGTCAAAGTCCAACCCGTTATGCGCAACAATTGGCGAATCGCCGACAAATTCCAGAAATTTTGGTGCAACGACAGACATCTTGGGCTTGTCATCCAAAAATGCATTTGAAATTTTATGCACCATATATGTTTCGGGTGGAATTATTTTGCCTTCGGGATTTATATATTCGTGAAATGTGTTGTCGGTGATTTTACCGTCCACCACCTCGACCGCACCGATTTCAATGCATCGGTCACCACGCAGGTATTCAAATCCTGTGGTTTCGATATCAAAACAAATTACCCGTGTCATTTTTACCCTTTCCCAAAGCAAATTTTGTGATATTATAATGAAATAATGAATTTAATGCTAGAAAATCTTAACCCCGAACAAAAAAAAGCGGTTGAAACGACCGCAGGGCCACTTTTGGTGCTGTCGGGTGCGGGAACCGGAAAAACCTGCGTTTTGGTGACGCGTGTCGCGTATATATTGGCAAATAATTTGGCCGCCCCGTGGCAAATTTTGGCATTGACATTTACCAACAAAGCCGCGAACGAAATGAAAAATAGAATTGCGGCTATGTTGGCGGGCGATACCGGGTTTTATGCGCGCGACCTGTGGTGTGGGACGTTTCATTCGATATGTCTGCGAATACTGCGCGCAAATGTTATGTACACCGAATTGAAACCGGACTTTATAATTTTTGGCGAAGACGACCAACGCGCGGTTTTGAAAAATGTATTTGCGGCAATGGGCGCAGATTCCAAGGAATTTGATGCAACCGATTGGGTCGAAAAAATTTCAAATATCAAAGACCGCGGACGCGTGGAAAATATGGATATTGGTGCGCGGACGAAACAAATCTTGGATAATTATAACGCCGAATTGCGGCGTCAAGGTGCAATTGACTTTGGTGATATTATTTTATTGGTGTTGGAATTGTTCGAAAAAAATCCCGATGTGCGCGAAAAATACGCACGGCAATTCAAATATATTATGGTTGATGAATTCCAAGATACCAACGCCGCCCAGATGCAATTTTTGAAAATGTTGACGCGTGATACGGATTCGCCGAATATATGCTGTGTCGGTGATGATGACCAATCTATTTATTCTTGGCGTGGCGCAGAAATTAAAAACATTTTGGATTTTGAAAAAAATTTTCCGGGTGCGAAAATTATTCGGCTTGAGACAAATTATCGCAGTACCGCAAACATCCTGGGGGCGGCGAATTCTTTGATACGGCATAACGATGGACGTTTGGGCAAAGACCTGCGGCCGGCCGATGAAAAAAATGTTGGCGAACCTGTTTATGTTTTAACCGTGCCATCAAATTTTGACGAAGTTAAATTGATTGCAGATACAATTTTGCGATATGCGAATGGGCGGTACGGCGACTATGCGGTTTTAATTCGCACCGGTTCGCTGTCGCGCGGGTTCGAAGAAACATTTGCCGAATCGCGCATACCGTATCGTTTAATCGGCACGACCAAGTTCTATGATAGAATGGAAATTCGTGATGTTATTGCATACATACGTTTGTTGGTGCATCCGGCGGATGACGTGTCTTTTGTGCGCACAATGACGCGGCCACGCCGTGGGTTTGGGCCGGCGGCCATTGCAAAGATGCACGCGGCGGGCGATTCGCTGATGTCGGGGTTGCGTAATGTCGGGTTTGGTGGCAAACAGGGAATAATCGCCAAAGAATTTTTATCTGCGTTTGATTTTGATTGGGCGTCCGTATCGCCAAAAGACGCCGTGACAAAATTATTGAATGAATCTGGGTATATGAAATACTGGACCGAATCGAAAGATGCAGATGCCGAAGAACGTTTATCAAATATTCGCGAATTGATAACAAATGTTATTGCAAATTATAATACTTTGCCGGAATTTTTGGAACACGCCGCATTGATGACAACCGATGAAAATGATGCAGAATTTACAAATGATTCCCAGGCGGTAAGTGTTATGACAATTCACGCCGCCAAAGGTTTGGAATTTGATACTGTATTTTTGCCGGCATGGGAAGATGGAATTTTCCCGAATGATAAAGCAATCAAAGAAGGCGGTATGGAAGAAGAACGCCGTCTTGCATATGTTGCAATTACACGTGCGCGCCGGCGTGTGATAATTACAAATACTATGTCACGTGTTATTTTCGGTTCACGGCAATTTTATCCGCCGGCACGTTTTATTGGTGAAATGGATGCGCGTTATTTGGACTTTGGCGGGCGGTCGCCGCGATATGCCGCGCGCCCGGCAACATATCAACCGCGCATAAAACCGATGCGCACAACAATGGTTGGAAAATTGGTCGCGCACGCGGATATGGGTCGCGGTGTTGTTATTGAAGAAAACGAAAACATTTTGACGGTTGCATTCAATAAGACCGGAATAAAAAAAGTTGCACGCGATTTTATAAAAATAATTGATTGATAATTTATTTTTTCTTGTCTGCCTTTAATGCCTTGATAAATGCTTCGGCTTTTTTCTTGGTATCATTATATACGGTTTTCAAATCTTTCTGCAAATCAGACCCGATTGCATAGTCTATGGCACCACCAATTGTTTTTGCAAATTCTTCGGCGTGCGTAGCGATATACGCAACCAATGCACCCGTAAGCAATAATGTGACCACATCGCCATTTAATACAGTTATCAAATGTGTTTGAGAATTTAACTGAACGGCCGATGCCAACAACGCGCCCGCAATTGCGATGATAATTGATAACGACACAAAATAAATCGCCGCATCAATAAACCGTTTAATTTGTGATGATAAACTTTGTGATTTGAACAGTCCCAAGAATGCATTGTATATATCGCCGGCAATTCCTTTATATGATGTTTTGTTCACGGTTTCTGCGATGGCGGTAAATGGCAATGTTATTACGACCAAGAATAAATCTGCGATAACCCCAAATGCGACGAATAAAAATTTGTATGCCGTGTATATAAACAAACACACCAATATCAATCCAACCAACAGTGTGAACGTACTGGTCCCCAGTCCGGATAAAACCAACCCCCAACCAAATTTTATTGCACCATAGTAAAATCCCGACAATCGCGCCGGAACGCACATTATGTTTGCAGCAAAATCGGGGGTAAATATTGTGTTATTCCCAAGGTGCGATACCGCATATGAATGAATTGCGGCGCAATTATCCGCCAACACATATCCCCCCGTTTCGGTTGTTGCATTCAAAATTAAATTTGATAAATACGAAGAAAATCCAAAAACCGGCCCCATAATCGCGCCAAATAACCATTGAATTCCACCGGTCAATAAAATCAACCATATTGCAAGAGTTGCACCCTTTTTTGCAATATCTTGGAATGTTGCCATTGGTTTCGTTTTATCGTCTGTAATCAATTGATATGCATACAGCATGACCCAAAATATAAATGCGATAATCAAAAATATATTTACAAATCGCACCAAAGAATTGTCCAAAATTTTTGCAACATATGATAATGCGCGCACAAATACAATTCCTAAACGTGCCTCGATTGGGACGCCTGTTTGAACATATTCGTGGCCGTATTCGCTTTCAAATCCGTTTAAATCATTTTGAACATTACCCAATAATTCATTGCGGTTGTGGTCGGTCGTCCATGTGCCATATTCACCAATATCGCCCGTTGAAATATTGCCGATTGTGACGGCATTTGCCGGTGCAACAAAAACCGCCGCCAAAGATGCGATACATATAACCGATAAAAATCTTTTTATAATTTTCTTCATTTTTTATTTATCAATTTGTCTGCCAATTCTTGGGGTTTTTGCCACGTCATTTTCGCCATTTTTTTAAGGTCGGTTCCAAAGTCATCAAATCCGCCCTTGCCATCGGATTTATTAAATGGTTCAAATGGTGGAACACTGACCATCAGTTTATCAATGCGCGGACTTAATATATAGAAATAAATAAACACCAAACCCGCCATCAAAATCAGGAACCCAAATCCATCACGCATAAAATCAAATGCACCGGGATATCGGGCCTCTACAATTTGTTTGCGTGCAATAAAACATTCTTTGAATGCATCTTTATCAATTTCACCATTGGGTTGTGTCGATTGGGCTTCACACATTGCGAAAGTATTTTTTACAGAAAGCGTTTCATCGGTTGCAACACTTTCCGCACCCAATAACGGCGGAAACAGACCGGCACCGCGGAAAACCTCGCCACCGGCAAAAGATATAATTGCAAAGATTATAACAACCTTTAATGAAATACCGATAACTTTTATTGCCGAATCGACCAACATAGTAATTGAATTTTTTAATGCGGATGACGCAATCTTCCATGTTTTTTCAAATGTCGATGCCGCGACAATCAACGGCAAGAATATAACCAAGAATACCAATTTGAATATGACCGATAATATTTGAAAGAATAAATCAAATCCCATAACAACAAACATTATCACAATCAATAATCCTGCGACCCAGGTGAACACACCACCACCAATTCCCATCCACGCATAGTTCATCAATGCGAATCCGCCCGCCGCGCCCGCCAACATAACCGTATTTATATTTCCAACAATGCACATAAACGAATTCGCAACCGGTGCCATCGGGTTTTCAATATCAAATTTTGTTGGAACGCACTTGGTTGAATCCGAAACATTGGTTGCGGCCATTGATAATTCTGTGCCAATGTACATTACGGGCGTTATGGTCACATTGGACAGTGTTTTAATAGATGAAATTCCGCCCATACCAAACGCACCAATCAATGCGCCCACAATCATAACACGTACGCCTTGGCGCCAAACGGTGTCAAACCACGGCGCAAATTCTAATTTCTTTTCTTTTGTATCCAATGTGCCGGTGTCAACCATTGCCTTGGACACGTATTTAATTGTGTGAATGACAATAAATATACCAAACCCAAACACCATAATTATCCACAGGTTATCCAAAATTGCCGTCCAGAATTTCTCCGCGGCCACCCCCAATACCGTAAATAAATCATTTACGTATCCACACAGGAAACAACCATTTGCAGACGCAATGTTTCCATCCGTTGCACCGATTGATTTAAGGAAACTGTCCATACTGGTATATGTAATTGATGCATTACCAAGTGATGAACTAACATACCAAATACCGACACCCAACGCAATTGCGCCAATAAGAAAACGAACAAGATATCCCAATAATAATTTTTTCATTACTTTTTATCTTCTTTATCGTCCGCCTTTTTATCACCTGATTCTTTTTTATCGCCGTTGTTGATTATTTTTTCTCCAACGTTTTTAATTCCATTTGTAATCAATCCAACCAATTTTTCTGCATCGTCTGCCATTTGTTCACTCATCTTATTTTCCTGCGAAACGCCAAACGTATCAAGTATCATTTTTGATACATCGGGAACTTTGGAATAAATATAATTTAAAACATATATCAACACGATAATTCCAACCAGTGTAATAGATGCCAAATTATCATCCGACAAATCTGATGCGAAAACTTCGCCAGACATAATTGCATTCATCAATTCATTGACCGATGTTCCGGAATCTGTAAAGAAACGCGCAATAATCACCATAACAACAAGGTATGTTATAACCGCCGCACCAAGTGCGACAATTGAACCGATAACTTTTTTTAATTGATTTGTTCCCAAACCTTTGCCCAATGATGACATCCATTCCGGCATATCGCCCCCGCGGAAAGACATCATCATCAACGCAATTGGAAACAGAAATGCAAACATCGCCATATTGATAATCACGTCCACAAAGTAAAAACAAAAACGTAAAAATAATTTAAGAAAACCATAGAACAAATATATACCCACAAAGAAATACAATATATGCCGGAATATTGCACCGATGGTCGGCATTTCATGCCATGTGAAAGATTTATCTATGACCGCAATTCCCAATTTCATATACGATTGAAACATTACAATTGTTGTTTTCATAATGTCAATAATTGTGTTGCGCAATTCTGGGCGATAAAAACCGTCACTGGACACCGTTTTCAATGGTGCGCTTTTTACATGTTCGTCCACAAATTCAGGTGTGGTCTTTAATATCGATTGCGTATAAATCAAAGTAATATCCGCAACCGGTTCAAATGTTATACGTGTCACAAATCGTGGTACGCCAACGCCCAATCCCAAAAGTGTCAATGCAAACAAAGAATTTATCACGACGCGAACAACGCTTTTTGTGTACATTGGGTCGGACGTGTCCGGTTTTTGGGGGTTCAATGTTTTCCATACGGCCCATATGACATAGAACACAAACAACACCGCAAAAATTGCAAAACATATATTGGCCACTTTGTTATAAACAACCGCGCCCGCGTTTGATACAACGCCAAACAAATTATCAAACACATCGCAACCCCAACATTGCGCGATACGTTCAACAAAACTGTTCATCATATTGTTCATTTCTTAATCAATCCTATGGCCTTTTTAATAGAAGTGTACGCGTTCTTGGTCCATGTGGTTGTTGCCTTGAAATCTGATTTTGTTTGGTCGTACAATTTTGACATTCCCGATGCATATTCGTTCAGTTTTTTACGTGTCATATCGAAAATCGCGTTCATCAAAAAGAATGTAAGTAATGCAGACAACCATAACAACGAATGCCCACCAAAGTTCACCGCCGTTGCCGTTATATTTCCGTTCATCAAATTACTGGCGGCCGTGCCACCGGCGGCAATGCTTTGCGTTCCGGCCGATTGAAACAATGCGCGCACAACGGCGATATTGATAATCAATATAAACGCACACGCAATCATTGTTATAACCAATTTTTGCAACGCTTTGATAATTTCACTGAACGGCGGCCAAATATCGAACCATTTGTCATTACGCTTTGCAACCCACGCCAATACACCAAACGGATACAGTATCAATGCCATACCAAAATCAAATATACCCTGGATAATAAGCAGTGCCATAAACAAATTGCAACCAACAAAAGTAAATATCAACAGCACCCCCGTTATCACACTCATAATATTTTGTCCGCCGTGCGGAACCAACGTCACCAGGCCGTGCAACCCACGTGACAGATATTCAAATCCACGTTTTATAATCACATTGTTTGCGGCCGATACTTTTGCAACCGGTTGTATAAGGAAATCGCAACTGCGTTCGCTCATCCAATCGCCGGCCAACACGCTTTGCGGACATTTTATGTTATCAACGTGTGCACCATTTATGTTTGCGGTATCTATTACAGATTTCGTATAAATCGCGCCAAATTCCAAGAACGGATTTACCAACCATTGCGTCACATATACGGGTTTTACCTGCAATAAAAATGTTGCCGCAATAACCGCGCGCATTGCACTTTTCAATACCGTTTCCGCCATTGCAAATCCCGATGTTTTTCCGTCCCACATTTCGCCACCACCGGAAAATCCCAAGAATTCAACCCAACGTTTTGGAAACCACATCAACGCCGCGTACAGTAAAATTGAAAACGCCAAAAACGTCCAAATTAAAATGTAAATAATTCCATCGCCGTTTCCAACAAAGTATTCGTACGTTCCACGTGCAACCGTCATAAATGCATCCAACACATGCGGTACAAACGGCGCCAGGTTTAATTTATCAACAACCGCCCAACTGGCCGCGGATGCCGCGTGTGGCGCGAATATGGATGCAACAAAAACCACCGGCAAAAAACGCCGAAAAATATTTCTAAAATGTCGCCGGTTAAAAAACATTATCCTACATTTTTACAATTGATTATATTACTTATGACAAAATTGTGATATAATTAAACAAAATGAGCAAGTTAAAAAAATTTTTAATTGTATTTTTATCATTCTTTCCACTAACCGCGGCTGCATTTTGGCCGTGGGTGTTGGCGGGTGTTGGTACGGTTGTTGCAGGTTTTTCTATTTGGCGCAGTGTTGCACCGGTCAATGTGAATGATGCATTGCAATTTTTTTCTTCGTGTTGGACGTGCCAAATGTTCAGTGCGGTTATGGCAACAATGTCAACAATTTTGCCACAAATATTTGCCGAGATTGGTCGTGCGGTTGTACCAATGGCATTGATGTTGACGGCGGTGTATTTTACATGGACCATAACATCGGGATTTTTTAATTCTAAAATTGAAAGCGGATGGGCAATCACATCTAAATTCACAACACATATGATTAAATTGGCGGTGATATGTACGGTGTTATTTTTACCTTTGCCCCGATTGATAAGCAACGTTGTCATAGAACCCGTTTTCAATATTGGTATGTCGGTGAATCATATTGTGGGTGACGGTGATAAATTTGCCGAATGTATGGTTGCAACAACATTGATGGACAATGGCGGGGACGCGAAATCTTTGCGTAACGACAATATGCCAACGGGGGCATTCCCGGTAAAGTTGCGCAGTGGCCTAAGCTGTGAATTGGCAAATGTTCACCAAGTGACCGGTTTGGGGATGACGGTTGGATGGACGATGTTGAATATGGCGTTCAATTACGATTATATGCACAAGATTATGTGGGGCATACCAATCTTTCCAAATGTTCCAATGTTTTTTGGGGGACTTTTGGTTTTGGTTCTGTATTTTATGGCGATATTGCCGATACCGTTATATTTCTTGGAAATTTTTGTTGGGTTGGCATTGGATTTCATAATGTTGCCGTTGATGTTATTGGGTTGGTTGTTCAAAGATTGGAAAATTGCGGCCGCATTGAATGGCGGTAAAAATATCCAAGGTATGATAGACGATGTGGTCAAAGGCACGGTCGGTATTGCCATGACGGTGGTATTTTTAATCTTTGGACTGATGTTTTTGGACGCGATTATTGGAAATGTTGATGGCGTGTCGCGAATCGCGGCGGCGGTTATGGCGGGCGATTCGGAAAGTTCGAAAATTTTGATGGATGGCCTTATGTTGCGTGATGACGGCCTTATAACCATAATCTTGCTGGGGGCGTTCTTTATGGTGTTTATGACGTCAATTCCGGCATTGATTAAGACATTATTCAATGTCAGTGTTTCCGATAAATACTATCAAACGGCGAAAAAAGACTTTAATACAATGCGCGGCTTGGCCGGAAAATGGTGGAAAACATTGAAAAAATAAAAAATCAAGACATTTATTTTTCGCCCACCCCTTTTTTATTTGCACCGAATCTGATATAATTCTTAGCAATGAGTAGATTTCCGATTCTTTATTGGCCGCGCAGTACGAAATCTGATACAGAATATCAGACGGCACGCAAGGTCATAAATTCCACCATTGGGGCAATGCCCGATGTTATAACCGGCGATTTGAATGTCGGTGATATTTTTGTCGCGCGTCCCGATGCGGTGATATATTATCCTGTGTTTTACGGTTCTACCGGTTGGTGGGGCGAATTATTGGGTGGTGCCGGGGTTATAACCGATAAATTGATTATATCGCCGGAATGCCAATTGATGGTTATTGAAAATTCGAATATGGCAAAGACGCCGAAACACGCATCGCATCAGTTATTTGCGGCGGAAATATACCCAACCAGTGGATTTTTCAAGAAAATGAGTTCTGAAATCGCGACGGTTGCCGATATGTTGGCGACCGATGCGGGGACGATATTGGCGCTGTTTGCGGGACATGACAAGAATCGATTTGTCCGCGTATTGGAATCGACCGGAAACGCGTATCTGGGTTGCATTGGCCAATATTAGTGTGGCAATTGCATTATTGCCTTGATTTTCCAAAAAAAGCCTGTATAATTTCCGGGCAAAAAAATTAAAAAGGGGTTTGTGATGAAAAAGGGTATTCATCCGGATTATTATGAAATCAACGTGACACGTACCGACGGCAAAACGGTTAAAATGTTTTCTTCGGTGAATAAAGATTTGGTTTTGTCCACCGACAATTTGAACCATTCTGCATGGACGGGTCAACGTTCAAACGCTGGTGAAAAAGGTCGCCGTACCGCGGATTTCAAAAAGAAATTTGCCGGTTTTGGTTTCTAAATTTGTGTGTAAATTGGGGGGCGCATAATGGATTTGTTGATTAAGGGTTCGCCGGAATTAAACAAGATGTTTATGGCGCTGCAACGGACCGCAACGGGTCTGCGCCACGATTTTGGCGAGGTTGAAAACCTGCAACAATCCCTGCGTGGTGCGCGTGATTTTGTGCACCGTGCCGCCGCCCGTATTGAAGAAGAAATTTTATCCGATTTATCATTGGTTCGTCCATCGGCGGGGCTGCTGACCCCAAATGTGACGCGTGCGGGTGATGGTCGCGATGAATTTGTGCTGGCTCTGTCTGGGGCGGCGAATTTTGTTCGCGGAAATCCGCGTTTTGCAATATCTTTGGCATTGCGTTCAATGGACGAAACAAAAATCGCACTGATTTATTCGCCGATTGATGAATATTTGTATTATGCCGAGGCGGGCGCGGGTGCATATGCATATTCCGCCTTTCATTCGGCGCGCATCCGCACGTCTAATATCAAAGATTTGGCCGATATGACGGTCGCATATAACGATATTGTGGGAAATCCGCTGAACGCGGGCAATGTTCGCACAACCGGGTGTCCGGCGATGGATTTGGCGTGGGTTGCCGCGGGTAAATTTGACGGGTTTATGTCAACGAATCTGGATTTTGCAGAAATTGCGGCGGGTGATTTAATCGTTCGCGAATCGGGCGGCAAAATTGAAATCGGCGCAGACGTAATCGCCACAAATGGCAAATTCCCCTTCGCATAGTGAAGGGGGGGGACCGTGGAACACGGTGGGGTAGATAAAAAACACCGGCAACCGCCGGCGTTTTTTTTGATTCGTAATGACATCAATCGCACGATGTACAACTTCCACCGTCCCAACACTGATTATTTGAACTGCATATCACGCATCCGCCAAATTTTTCTGGGTCGGTTTCTAACCAACAATCCCGATTGCTATTAGGCCCAGATTTCATTTGTGTTTGTGAATATGTGTCCATTTGCTCCTTTGGTATGCAGCCGTTGCCACTGCTTCTGGGATATTCACCCTTTATACATACGTCGCATAACCCATCGTTATTCACATACGCCAACAGTCCACCTTCACATTCAATGCATGTCCTACTTAGCTCGCTTTGAAATCCCTTGTTGTTCTTGCAACGGAAATAATAACAACTTTTTGCGGCATCGTGTTTAAGACTGTGTTGGGATGAATCATATCCGGAAAAACCGGGACACATATTATTCAACTTGTCTTCATCGGTGGCACACAATGGCCCGGGTATGCAGTCCGTCTTATTAGAATTTGCAACATAACCTTCGGCGCAAAGCAATTTAGTTTGGCCATCTGAATATACATCGGCAATATAAGAATAATGATTACTTCTTCTGTTGGCATTGACTTGAATTATACCAACAATCACTCCGTGTTCTTTACGTTCAATAACACCCAACACATGTACATTAGAATGTCTGTTGTTATTGCTGTTCGAAACATATCGGAAAACATCTATATCAGAAGTGATAACCCCAGTTTCGCAACCATCGGTTTTGTCCAATTTGGAATTATCTATAACATTATCCAAATCGGATGTATAATCTTTGTTTGCACCATCATTACAATCGCCAACACCGGTTTTTTCACATTTTGTACCATAATATCCAGGCATACATATGGTCTCGCATTTATATATGTTATCTGTTCGCTTATAGAAATCAATCCAAGACTTGCCTCCCGCATTTGCGGATTGAATTTGTGTTGTGCAAAAATATCCGCCATGTTCCCATATCTTGTGTGCAATAATTGCAACACCTGCACCCTCATCTCTGCCACATGCGCCGTGTCGTTGATTAAGATAATCTGCATCCATAAATTCTCCGGCCACGGATTGATTATAATTACCACCCCAACCCCATGATTGTTTAATTGCGTCTGTAACTGGGTTAGGGCTCTTTTGGCTTTTTGCCCCCAATGCACCGCTTACAACCAAAATTCCACATATGGCGATTAGAAATTTTCTCATGATTAACCTCTCCATAAAATATTCCTTTCGAATTTTAGTTTAACAACTTCATATCGCACTTGCAAATGAAAAGTTTTTGTCTTAAAATCATTTTTATGAAATTCAAGAAAATTTTTCGTATCTTTTTACACGTTATATTTTGGTGCGTGGTTGCAATGGTTGCCGCGACTGCGACATTGTTTTTAATTTATGGTGGAAATTTGCCGGATTATCGTAAATTGGCAACCTATGCGCCACCGGTTGCGACACGCCTGTATGCGGCGGACGGTTCGCTCTTGATTGAATATGCCGAAGAACGTCGCGTCTTTATTGACTTTGAAGATATGCCGCCGCAATTGATAAATGCGTTCGTTGCCGCCGAAGACCAAAATTTTTGGACCCATCCCGGTATAGATGTCCAGGGTATTTTGCGTGCGTCGATAAACAACGCGATGCGTGTGTTCGGTTTTGATAAAACCTTTACCGGCGCATCAACTATCACTCAACAGGTTGCAAAAAATTTCTTCCTTTCGTCCGACCGCACTATGTCACGAAAGATTAAAGAGGCGATTTTGGCATTGCGCCTGGAACGCGCGTTTTCGAAAAAGCATATTATGACACTGTATTTGAATCAAATATTCTTGGGTGCGCGTGCATATGGTGTGGGTTCTGCGGCATTGATGTATTTTAACAAACCGGTGAAAGATTTAACTTTATCAGAATGTGCGTTCTTGGCGTCTCTGCCCAAGGCACCAAATGACCGCGCGCGTGCCGAAGAACGCCGGAACTATGTTTTACGCCGTATGGCCGATGAAGGCTATATCACCCGGGACGAGGCGAACACCGCCGCGGCCGAACCATTGAATATCAACAGTGGTTTCACCGCCCAGATGGAGGATGATTTTCAATACTTTGCCGAAGATGTGCGCCGACAATTGTTGGACAAATTAGGGCGCGAAACATTGTATAACCAAGGTTTATACATCAAAACGACAATCAATCCGGTTTATCAACGGGCGGCGTCTGCGGCATTGAACAAAGCGTTGGATGCGTATAACGCGGGCCGCAGTGAAAAATTACAGGGCGCAATTATTGTTATGAATCCGCATACGGGTCGTGTGTTGGCGATGGCGGGTGGGCGTTCGTTCGCAGAAAGTTCGTTTAACCGTGCAACCCAGGCATACCGCCAGATTGGCAGTACGATAAAACCGTTTGTATATCTGTCTGCATTGGAACGTGATTTTTCGCCAGAATATTTGATTTCTGATACGCCGATTGTTGGGTGGCGCGAGAACAATATGCAATGGAAGCCGGAAAATTATGACAAGAAATTCCTTGGTGATGTGCCATTGCGTTTTGCGTTGGAAACTTCGCGTAATGTCCCCAGTGTTCGTATGGTCGAAAAAATCGGCGTTGAAAATGCGATTGAGACCGCACAACGCTTTGGCGTGTATCCGGCCGATATGAAGAATATGAATCTGTCTTTGGCATTGGGTTCGGGTGAAACAACATTGGAAAATTTGGTTTTGGGTTATTCTGCATTTGTGAACGGTGGCCGCAAAATTGAACCGAAATTGGTTGACTATATCGAAGACCGATATGGCAACATTATCGGCGGCGATAAAAGTGAAATATTGACTTGGTCGCCCGATATGGAACCGGTCGAAGAAAAAAATGATGCCGAACCATTGTCGGACCCGCAAAGTCTGTATCAATTGTTGTCGATATTACAGGGCGTTGTTGACCGCGGCACCGGTCGCCAGGCGGCAATTCCCGGTCACACAATTGCGGGTAAAACCGGCACAACAAACGATGTCAAAGATGTTTGGTTTGTTGGGTTCACAAAAAACCTGATTGCGGGGGTGTATTTGGGTTATGACACGCCAAAACCGTTGGGCAAAGGCGCAGGCAGCCATATGGCCGCAACCGCATTCGCCGACTTTATGCGTGTGGCGTTGGAAAATGAAAAGAACCAACCGTTTTCTGTACCGGACGGGTTGAACTTTGTGCGGGTAAACCGCCGCACCGGCGCATCGGCCGCCGAAGACCCAAACGGCACAATTGTGACCGAGGCTTTCAAGCCCGGCCAGCATCCAAATCCGGTTGTCTATCAAAGTGGCAATTCCGGGTCCAGTGCGGTTGTTGGTGGCGTGTTCTAAGACAAGGGGGTATGATATGAAAAAAATTATGTTTGGTTTTATTGGTTTGTTGACTTTGGTTGCGTGCGACCGTGCGGACAATGTATATGTTTGCGATAAATATACGGTTGAAATCAATTTGGATGAATCCGGGGAAAAATTGACCGCGGATTTGAATGGCGACGTGGTGGAAATGAATATTGCGCCATCCGCCGATGGGGCGCGGTATATTGCGAACCTGAACGATACGGAAATCACCCTGTGGAACAAGGGTCGCGATTGGACATTGATTATCGGTGACGAAGAACCGGTTGAATGTAAATAATTTTTTTCAAATAAGATTTCATTATCTTCACGTTTGTGATACAATAATTGCATAAAAGGAGAATTTATGCTTACGGATTATTTGTTATCACACGGTTATGGATTGTTTTTTGGTGGTTGGACACAGTTTGGTGCGGCCTTTGGCACGGCGTTTTTGATAATGATGATATTTGGGCGCCCATTTATTCGTGCGATGCACGCGTGGCAGAAAAAAGGCCAACCAATCAGTGAAAATGTTCCCGAATCACACCGCAAAAAGGCCGGCACCCCGACAATGGGCGGAATATTGGTGATAATTGCGATTTTAATCGGTGCGATTTTGTTTATGCCGGTGGACAGTATGACGGGTTGGATTGCATTGCTGGCTTTGGTTATGTTCGGCACACTTGGGTTCGTTGATGATTATAAAAAGGTATCCAGTCAATCCAAAAAGGCATCAAATGGCCTGACGCCGATGATGCGTTTGTTTGTCGAAGGCATATTCGTCGTAATTTTGGCATATTTGATAAATAAAACTATGCCGTCATATGTGCCGGAATATTCATTGGCGTTACCGTTTGGGATAATATTCTCGCTTGGTCTGTTTTACTATGTTTTTGCATATTTTGTTATCTGTGGTGGCGCGAACGCAACGAATATCACAGACGGTTTGGATGGAATGTTGGCCAAGTTATATATGCCGGTGTTGATTGTTTTGGTTGTTGCGTTGTATGGCGCGACACGCATTGGTTTTATGGACACGGTTTTGTTTATGCCGGCGACCAGTGGCCTGTACGCGGTATTGGGTGCGGCGTTTGGTGCGGTACTTGGTTTTTTATGGTTTAATGCGCGGCCTGCATCAATATTTATGGGTGATGTGGGTTCATTGGCCTTGGGTGGATTTATGGGAACGGTTGCGATGCTGCTTAAATCCGAAGTCATTATGGGAATTGCGGCGGCGATGATGGTTTTGATATTGTTGTCATCGTTTATTCAAACAATGTTTTTCAAAATCACGCGGCGCATATCGGGTACGGGCCGTCGGGTGTTCCTGCGCGCGCCATTGCACCATCATTTTGAAGAATTGGGTTGGGACGAAACCAAGATAGTGGACCGGTTCTTTGTTATGTCTATCTTGTTTTCGGGCCTGGCACTGATGTTATTAAAATTCGCATAAGGGATTGGTTAAATGTTCAAACGTACGGAAGAAAGCAAACTGACCAGTTGGTTTTTTGAAATAGACAGACGGTTGTTGTATGTCGTACTGCTGATGATTGCAATTGGTATGTGCTTTGCCGTTTCCGCCGGCAGTGTCGCCGCCGAACGTATAAATCAACCGTGGTATTTCTTTATTGCCAAGGCTTTGCCGTTTTATGTCATCGGCGTCATTACATTGTTCGTGACCAGTTTATTGAACAAGAAAACGATTTTGGGGCTGTCGGTTGCCGATGTGGCGGTTGGTTTATTATTGTTGGCGATGACGGTTGTTTCCCCACATATTATCAAGGGTTCCGCACGATTTGTATCGATTGGCCCGGTGAATGTTTTGCCGTCTGATATTATGAAACCCGGATTCATTATGTTGACCGCTTGGTTTTTGGCGGGTATGCGCCAACGCTTTGGCGAACATATGTTCACGGTTAAATCTGCGTGGAAATTTCATTGGTTCAGTTGGTGGAGTTATATCGCACTGTTCATTCCGGTTTTGGTGATTATTTTAACGCACCCCGATGTGGGAACGTCCTTGCTGTACCTTGGGGTTTTGGTTGCAATGTTGTTGATTGCGGGTTTGCCGTGGTCGATATTTGCGGGCCTGATTGCGGCGGGTGCGGGTATGTTGGTGTTTGCGTATCATACAATGTCGCACGTTCACAATCGTATAGAATCTATGCTGACCGGCACCGGTGACACGTACCAAGTGACTCAGTCTGTTCAGTCAATTCAACACGGTGGGTTGTTTGGGCGTGGCGATGATGCGTTTATAAAACAATCGCTGCCCGATGCACACACAGACTTTATTTACGCCGCCATTGTGGAAGATTTGGGTGCGATAATGGCGTGTTTGTTGCTCTGTTTATTGGTGTATGTGTTAAAGTTATTGGTGACCGATGCATTGAATGCGCGTGACCGGTTTGTGTTCTATGCGGTGGGCGGCACGGCGGCACTGTTTGGAATTCAGGCGTGTATAAATTTAATATCAACATTGCATTTGTTCGCGCCCAAGGGTATGACTTTGCCGTTCATATCGTACGGGGGCAGTTCGCTGATTGGTTTTTGCCTGTTGTTCGGTATGGTGTTGGCGATTGTGCGTGAAGACAAATGGAAATAATAAAAGGGGGCGCGTGATGAAAATATGGATTGCAACGGGTGGCACGGGTGGACATGTTTTTCCGGCATTGGCGGTGGCCCACGAATTGGCATCACGCGGTCATAAAATAACAATTTCATGCGATGGTCGTGTGCGAAAAATGGTTGCCGAAGGCGCCCCGCGTGGTGCGCGACGCGTTCATATCTGGGCATCGGGTGTTGGCGCCAAAAGTCGCATAAAACAATTATGGGCTTTGTTCAAAATTGGAACATCCGGGGTTGCGTTAATTCTGCGTTTTGTGTTTTCGCGCCCCAATAGGGTCGTGGCATTCGGTGGATATGCATCTGTGCCGGCGGTGTTTGCGGCGCACGTGTGGGGCATTCCAACATACCTGCATGAACAGAACGGCGCAATCGGTCGCGCAAATCGGTTTGCAATGCGTTGGGTAAAAACATTGATGACCAGTTTCAATAACGTCACCGGCATTCCAAAAAATTCGGGTGCGCGCGTGGTATATACCGGGTTGCCGGTGCGGCGTGAATTCATTGAACGCGCCGGCGCGCCTTTGCCGGGTAAAACACATATCTTGGTGACGGGTGGGTCGCTGGGCGCACAAATTTTGGACGATGTTGTGCCAATCGCGGTGCGCGATATGAAAAATAAAAAAGTTTTTATAACTCATCAAACGCGTCCGGAAAACGTTGCGCGATTGCAGAAATTCTATGCAGACAATAAAATTCACGCAAATGTTTTGTCGTTTATTCGCAATATGGCGGACGCGATTACCGATGCAGACCTGGTTATCGGCCGCAGTGGGGCCAGTACCGTCATAGAATTGACAACAATCGGTCGCCCGGCAATATTGGTGCCATTATCCATAAACCCGGACCAGGCCGCCAATGCCGCAAACTTTGAAAAACTGGGTGGTGGGTTTGCACTGCCCCAGGATAAATTTACCCCAAAATGGTTGACCGCAACATTGACGGAACTTTTTGAAAACCCGACGCGTTTGGAAAAAATGGCAAAAAAATCATTGGTTCCAAATCACGCGGTTAAAATGATTGCCGATACGGTTGTTTCGTAAGTATGCGGAAATACGATAAATTTTGCGAAAATTGTTTTTTGTAAAATAACGCTTGTTTTATTTCTGGAAAACATATATAATAGGTATGAATCCAATTGAAGTTGTTGGGTTTGGGATTTTTGAAGGGGTCTCAGACAGGTATGACACAACGCACGTACAACAATTTTTGTTACATGTGGTGTGTCGCCCGATTTTTCCCGTTATGGGGTCGGGGTGCCGAAAGTGTATATCTGAAGACTTTCGGAGTCATTTGCTTGTATGATTCCTCAACGCCCCGACCACACAGTTTCACCATTTGATTCAAAAACACACAACAGACTCTAAAAGGAAGGGGGAAAACAAGCATGAAAAAATTAGCATTTATATCGTTGGCGGCGATAATGGCGTCCGTGGCCGCGTCCGCAGACACAATCGTCACATCAAAAACATACGTTGATAACAGGGATAATTTGAAAGTAGATATTGCCCAGGGTGTTGGTACCAATAACGCAAACGTTGGTAAAACACTTATCGTCAATTCGCAAGGTAATTTGGAATTGGGCGAAGTTGCGGCAAGTAATTTTGTTGAAGATTCCATCACTGACGGTGTGACAAATAAAGCACCATCAGAAAATGCGGTTCACGATGCATTGGCAAATAAACAGGATAAAGATACTACACAGGTTTATAAGGTTGGCCAAAATGGTGCGTGGTCTGCAGTTGAAAATGCCGTCACCAATGGTACATATGCAACCAAAAGTGTTAATGCAACAACGGGTGCTGTGACTATTGATGTTAATGCCACAACAGATGGTAGTTTGGCAAATGCTGGGACCGGCGGAACCGATGCGGCAAAAATACCTACGGCAAATGCTGTGAAAACATACGTTGATAGTCAGGCCTCTTCCGTGGCAACTAATATTTTAAATGGTACACAAAGTACAACGGATACTACGCACGCGTTGACCAATGCGGCAACAACAACCGCATTGAACGGTAAACAGGCAACGATACCTGCGACCGGTACAAACAGTGCAACAGCCGGTACAACAGTTATCACTTATACAGGTACGGCCGGTCAAATCGGTGAACGCGGAATTTACAGCGATGCATCATCGTATACCGCGGGTACAGATGCAAATAAATTGGTTGCTGCATCGGCACTGAATACCGTTCAAACTGCGGTCACCGCATTACAAAATTGCACACACACATGTGCATCCAGTGATGGTGGTACCACACCATGTGATTTGATTACGATCAATTGTGTCACCGGTGGCAGTCAATCGTAAGTATACCAAGTAAAGTCAATTGCCGTGCATTTCCTCCGCACGGCAATTTTTTAGTGATTAGTGGTTAGTGTTAGTGGTTAGCAGGTTCCGGAATAATTTTGTAATTGTGAACTTATTCCAGAATTTACTAACCACTATCCACTAACACTAACCACTAAAAAAAAACCGCCGTGCGGCGATTTTTTAATTTGCTGCGGTGACCGCAATGCGTTTGCGACCCGTCGCCCTGCGGCGATTCAAAACGTCGCGACCGCCCTTGGTTGCCATACGTGCGCGAAACCCGTGCGTGCGAATACGGCGTGTCTTTGACGGTTGATAAGTTCTTTTAGTTGCCATTTCAAATCCTTTTGTGCCATATATTTAATCATATGTTTTATAAAAAAGCAAATATTTTATTTACTTTTTACCAACCCCAGTTTTTGCAACGCCAACAATATAAGGTGATATACAAACAACGCCGCGAACAAATTCCAAAAAATCCCAGAAAAAACGCCTGTTATCATTTTTCTATCCCTTTTTGTTTTTCTTGGTTTAATCGTATTACAAATAAAACCTTTTGTCAATATGAAATTTAATACATAAAAATTGCTTTATTTCTTGACCGTGCGCGCAAAAATTTGCTATCGTTTATATGCTATAAACCAAGGGAAAGTGAAGTTATGTCAGAAATCGAAAACACAAACGAAATAAATACAATCAAAGTCCCACAATCTTCGTTGGAACATGAAATGCGGACATCGTTTTTGGACTATGCGATGTCTGTTATTGTGGACCGTGCGTTGCCTGATGTGCGCGACGGTTGCAAACCGGTGCATCGCCGTATTTTATACGTTATGAACGATGTCGCGCCGGCGACCAAGCCAACGGTTAAATCTGCGCGTATTGTCGGTGATGTTATGGGTAAATATCACCCCCACGGCGACAGTTCTATTTACGAAGCAATGGTTCGTATGGGCCAAGATTTTTCTATGGGCGAAATGTTGGTCCAAGGCCAGGGTAACTTTGGTTCGCGCGACGGGGACAAGGCCGCGGCTATGCGTTATACCGAGGCACGCCTGTCCAAACTGGGCGCATCGCTTATGGAAGATATGGACAAAGATACCGTTGATTGGCAACCGAACTTTGACGGAACACTGCAAGAACCGGTTGTGTTGCCGACCAAGTTTCCAAATTTCTTGGTGAACGGCGGTTCGGGTATTGCGGTTGGTATGGCGACAAATGTGCCAACATATAACCTTGGTGAAATTTGCAATGGTATTTTGGCGGTGTTGGATAATCGTGAACTGAGCGATGATGAATTGTTCCAAATTATTCCGGGACCGGATTTCCCGACGGGTGCGGTCATTATGGGTCGTGCCGGCGCATACAAGGCGCACACCACCGGTCGTGGTTCGATTATTGTTCGTGCAAAAACCCATATCGAAAAATTCCATGATCACGAGGCGATTATTGTCGATGAAATCCCGTACCAGGTGAACAAGGCCCAGATGATTATCAAAATCGCCGAACTTGCCAAAGATAAAAAAATCGAAGGCATCAGTGAAATTCGTGATGAATCGTCCAAGGAAGGTCTGCGCATTGTTATCGAATTAAAGCGCGATGCGATTGCGGACGTTGTGTTGAATCATCTGTTCCAATACACGGAAATGCAGACGAATTTCCCGGTAAATATGATGGCGTTGAACCGCGGGCGGCCAATGCTGTTCAACGTGCGTGGGGTGCTGGATGCGTTTATCGAATTCCGTGAAGAGGTTATTCGCCGCAGAACAATTTTTGATTTGAACAAGGCGCGAAATCGTGCGCACACTTTGTTGGGATTGTCTGTTGCGGTTGGTAATTTGGATGAAGTTATCGAACTGATTAAATCATCCGCAAACCCCGAGGAAGCCCGCGCCGCGTTGATTGCGCGTGGTTGGCGTGCATCTGATATTGAAAACTATATTAAATTGATTGATGATCCGAACACGGAATACAAAGACGGAATGTTCTATATGTCCGAAGACCAGGCACGTGCGATTTTGGAATTGCAATTGCATCGATTGACCGGGTTGGAACGCGATAAACTACACGCGGATTTGGTGGAATTGGGTGCGCAGATTCGCGACCTGTTGGATATTTTGGCATCGCACGAGCGCATTATTCAAATTATTCGTGATGAAACGACCGCGGTGCGTGATAATTGGGCATCGCCACGTCGTACAGAAATTTCTGATGCGGAAATCGATATTGATATCGAAGATTTGATTGCGCGCGAAGACATGGTCGTGACTGTGTCAAATACGGGTTATATCAAACGCGTGTCACTGGATACATATCGCGCGCAAAAACGCGGTGGCAAGGGTCGCAATGCAATGACAACCAAAGACGACGACTATGTGGTCCAGGTTTTTGTTGCAAACACACATACGCCGTTGCTTTTCTTCTCGTCGCGTGGTTTGTGCTATAAATTAAAAACGTACAAGTTGCCCGAGGCGGCGGCCGCGGCCAAGGGACGGCCATTGGTGAACCTGTTGCCGTTAGAGGCGGGCGAAACAATCACGGCCATTTTACCGGTTCCCGAAGAAGATGTTGCAGCAATCAAAAATTCTGGTACGGAACATTTCTTGATGTTTGTAACCGCGTCGGGTACGGTACGCCGTAATCGTATGTCTGATTTTGATTCAATTCGTGCCAACGGAAAAATTGCAATGAAACTGGACGAAGGCGACAGTTTGGTTTCTGTATTGCCGTGCAACGAAAACCAAGACGTATTCTTGGCAACATATCGCGGGCGCGCAATACGATTCCCTGTGCCGGAAATTCGTATCTTTGCCGGACGCAATTCGACCGGCGTGCGCGGAATCACGTTATCCAAAGACGACCGTATTATTGGAATGTCCATGTTGAATCGTGGTGAATCTGACTCGTCGGTTCGTGCGGCATATGTGAAACAGTCACGCGCCGCGCGTCGCGCCGCAACCGGTATAGAAGAAGAGGGTGATGCCGAAGAAGAAACAACAACACTGGTTCTGGACGATGCGAAAATGGCGGAAATGGCGAAGAAAGAAGAATTCATACTGACCATTTCTGAAAACGGATTTGGTAAACGGACATCTTCGTATGAATATCGTTTAACGCATCGTGGTGGTGGCGGATTTACCAACATTAAATTGGGCGGTAAAAATACCGCGGTTGCGGGTTCTTTCCCGGTGAACGCAGATAACGATGTTATTATGGTGACGAATGGTGGAAAAATTATTCGCACACCGGCATCGGACATTCGCATTGCGGGCCGTTCAACTGCGGGTGTGACACTGTTCCGTACGGCGGAAAATGAAAAGGTTATGTCTGCAATTTCTATTGAATCGGACGGTGCGGACGCGGAAGAAGAAACATTGGATCAGGTGACAAATGGATAAAGAATACTTTGCATCAATAAACGAAGTATCGCGTGAAATGGGCTTGCCGGCGCACACACTGCGGTATTGGGAAAAGCAATTTCCAACCGTTGTGCGCCCAATCGCCGGCGCCGGCGGGCGACGTTATTATCGTCCGGAAACAATCGCGCGCCTGAAAACTATCCAAGATTTGTTGTATAATCGCGGAATGACAATCGCCGGTGTAAAAAAATTGATTCATAATGGTGATTTTTCTGCGATTGATATGGAAATGCCAACGCGTGAAATTCCGCACAGCACGCCACGCCCCGACATTTACGAAACCGAATCCGCACCGACCGCATCACCATTTGATACAACAAAAATAGATTTGGCAATTGGTCTGTTGAATCAAGCGAGAGAGTTGCTGCAATAAAAATCAGAATTATTTACTGGTCGCGCTGCTTAATCTCGCTGTAGCGTAAGCGAAAGCGGATGGCAGGACATACTGTGCAATTCACGAACCGATGAAATCAAAGATTTGTTGCGGTTCGGAAAGAAAATTAAGGTGTTTTTATTAGATTTTTATGGTACAATGCAATTCGTAAGATAGGTCTAAATATGGATACAACAGATGTGGAACTTTTACGTACGGGTCTTGCCAGGCAGATAGCCGATGCAGATGCTTGGCCTACGTGGCGTGACAAGCAAAAACTTGAGGTTTTTCGTGAACTTGTGTCCGACAAATTTACAGACGAACAAATAGCACATAGTTATTTTAAATTGCCAACTGGCTATGGCAAAACGGTTATGTTTGCGCGTATGGCACGTGCTTATTTTGATGCGCTTATTGCAACCGGTACAAAAAAACACCAAAAAATTGTAATAATTGTGCCACGTTTATCACTGATAGAACAAACACAGAAAAAACTAGAAAAATTCGCAAACATTACCGCAACAGAATACAGCGGACAGAAAAAGAATATCAATAGTGATGTTATTATCACGACCTATAATTCGTTAGTAAAATTATTTGGGGTTGTAGATTTTAATGATGTTGCCCTGATTTTTGCGGACGAGGCACATCATATGTTGGGGGCGAAAATTTCCGAACAATTAACTTTCTATAACCAGTTTGTGCCAATTATAGGTTTTACCGCTACACCTAAATATGAAGTAAATCGTGCGGTTGCGAATATGCTGAACACTGAAATATACTCCATGAATATCCCAGAAGCTGTAGATAGAGGTGTTCTAAGCCCAGTGAAAAACATCCTTTATCGTTCAAGTATTGTATGCGATTTGTCTTCGGTGGCTGCAACAAGTACCGGCGATTATGATTATGAAAAAATAACAACAAAAATCAGCCCAGAAACTTTGGCAACGGAAATCGCACGTATTTATGCGGATGGGTTTGATAAAGAAACAGGGATACAGTTCAGGACATTAAAAACAATAATAAATTGTCCAAATGCAGCAATTGCAAATTTACAGGCAGCCAAAATAAATGAAGTTATGGGACAAGATGTCGCAATATCTTTACATAAAGTAGGAATTGGCGATAAAGAATATAATAGTTTAAAAGATGAATTCCAATATGGCAACAGGTACACTGTCGCATGTCAGGTGGGGACATTAACCGAGGGGTTTGATGATGTAACGGTTGCTTTGTGTATAAATTATCCGACACGTTCGCGGGTCAAAGCGGAACAGACCGCCGGTCGAGCAATACGATTGGATGAAGATAACCCCGATAAAATTGCATTTGTTTTGGATACTATATTTCGTGCTACAAAAAATGAAGCACCTGAAGAAATTTTATACACGGCATCAAATTCGCATCAAGTATTATTCAAAGATATCGCCGAAGGTAATATCGTTTTGTACCCCAAGGATTTTCAACGTGATAAAACTAACATAGGTGCACGCACTCATGGCAATGTCGAATTTGTGGATTTCGACTTGATTACGGATAGTGCAACCCTAATCGAATTGAATCGTCGAACCGAAGAACGCATAGCAGACGAATTTATTCCCGAAAAAACAGATGAATGGTTGTCGGTTAAAGATTTGTCGAAAGATAAAGATTTCCCACGTAGTGATTGGATAATAATCAATAACGCATTGAATAAATTTGAACACGATCCTGACTTTGAGGGATTTATACGCGATATGAAAAGTGGTGGCTTTGTGACCAAATGCATACACAAAAGTAAAAAATTGTTGTTTGCAAAAAGAGCGGGATTTATAGCATATCCATTAAAGACAGATGAATGGCTGTCAGCTAACGATTTAGCAAAAGATAAAGATTTCCCACGTAATACGCCACCTATTATCAATAAAGCGTTGGATGAACTTCAACATGATCCGGACTTTGAAGGATTTATACGCGATATGAAAAGTGGTGGCTTTGTGACCAAATGCATACACAAAAGTAAAAAATTGTTGTTTGCAAAAAGAGCGGGATTTATAGCATATCCATTAAAGACAGATGAATGGCTGTCAGCTAACGATTTGGCAAAAGATAAAGATTTTCCCAACAGTAATCGTGAAAATATCAATGATGCATTGGACAAATTTGAATACGATCCAGACTTTGAAGGTTTTATACTTGATATGAAATGTAGTGGCTTAGTTACCAAGTGTTTGCATGTTAGTAAAAAACTGTTGTTTGCGAAAAGAGCTGGATTTAGAACATACCCACCTAAAACAGATGAATGGCTATCGGCTAGTGATTTGATAAAAGACAAAGATTTTCCAAGCGGTCATATCAGATATATCTATGATGCATTGGACAAATTTGAACATGATCCTGACTTTGAAGGATTTATACTTAATATGAAAACCAGAAGTAAGGTGACCAAATGCATACATGTTAGTAAAAAACAATTACTTGCCGAAAGAGCGGGATTTAAGTATTATCCACCTAAAACAGATGAATGGTTATCGGCTAATGATTTAGCAAAAGATAAAGATTTCCCACGTAATGATGCATCAACTACCAATAAACTGTTGGACGAACTTCGACACGATCCGGATTTCGAAGGTTTTATACTTGAAATGAAAAATGGTTCCATGGTGTCTAGATGTGTGCATAAAAGTAAAAAACAGGCACTAATAGATAAAGCTTGGGCTGGTCGAAAACGAAAGAAGTGGCAATCATTGCAAGATGGAACAAAAGTGGTTGGTGCGATGAGTGCGGTGCAGGATATAGAAAACAGCACCAAACCAGATGACCAACATAAAATGTAAAAAACCAATCGTTTTTCTTAAAGAGTTCGAAAATTGACATAATGGGAATGCTTCGCCACCTTGCAAAATCACCCTTCGTTAAAACTTCGGGTGACCGGCATACTTCCGTCTGCCTTTTTGCAGCGGTTAAATTCAAATGATAAATAACTAGAAAAATTTTTTCTGAAAAAGTCTGCCATTACCGGTTTTTAGAAATTGTTCAAACTTTTTTGCCTTGTCTTCGGTATCAAATGCAATACAGCCTCGTAATTTCCAAGGCCGAAATTTGTTGGTATGAATGGAATTACCAAGATTGTGTTGTTTTAAACGCTGTTCTAAATCCTGGGTATATCCAACATAAAAATGTTTAGGAAAATTTATACTTTGCAAGATATAAGTATAATACATTTTCAATCCATTCGGTCCGCTTTCATTCACTACGTTCATTACAGCGAGACATCCGTTTCTCTAACACTCCACCTTCGCTTGTTTTTTGCAAAACCAATCTCGCTGTAGCGTAAGCGAAAGCGGATGGCAGTCCCAATGGGAATCGAACCCATGTTACCGGAATGAGAATCCGATGTCCTGACCGCTAGACGATGGGACCCCTAGCGAAGCGTGGCCCCGTCGTCGTTGTCATTCCGGCGTCCGGGTCCCGCGCGATGCATCGCGTGGGTGTTTCGGCCAGAACGATGGGACCAATATACGCGGTTATTTTAACAACCTAATTTTATTTTTCAACAGTTTTTGTTTTAATCGTTTTATTCCAACGCAATTCAATCACATTTCGCCAAAAGTTTGATTTTGTTTGTTTCAATTCATAATTATTGGCCGCCAACATATTCCGCGAATTCCAATTCTGTTCGTCTGTACGCGCATAGATATTTTGAATAGATTTTTTTGACGCGTATTCTTCAATCAATTTTATCGAATGGGATGCAACATGCGCCCCGGCATGTTTCGCGGTCACAAAAATCCAGAGTTCCGCGCGGTATGCGTTTTGTGCCGCATCGTCCAGTCCAATTGTGCCGGCAAATTCACCGTCTGCGCGGATTATAAATTTCTTGTTATACGGCAAATCACGCATAACGCGGGTCAATTTTTCGGTCAACACGCCGGACAGTATAAAATTGAATCTGGATATGGAATTTATATCCGCCCACCAAAAGTACGGCGTCAATCGCGCACGATTTTCACGCACCGCAGAATTAAACTCACGAAATTGTGGAATAATATTTCGAAAAGAAAATTCTTCTATTTCAACAATCATAACACGCGCATTATAAAAAATATTATCCCCTTTGCAACTTTTTGTATAAATTGTGTTGACCCGCGTTGCGATTTTTTACTAACATAAAACTTATGGAAATGAGAAAATTTTTATTTGTTTTGCCGGCACTGTTTTTCTGCACGTTTGCGCATGCGACGAATTATCGGGCGGCATTGGTTGCAGATATGGATACGGGCCGCGTTCTAATTGCGGAAAATGCCAAGGACGTGAATTATCCGGCATCACTGACCAAGATAATGACACTTTATTTAACCTTTGATGCGCTGGAACATGGGCGGTTGCATTTGGATGATTATTTAATTGTGTCACAAAATGCGGCGGCGGCGGCACCGGTGAAACTTGGGTTGACGGCGGGGTCAAAAATTCGTGTTGAAGACGCGATTATCGCGGTCGCGGTGCACAGTGCAAATGATGTGGCCCGGGTTTTGGCGGAAAACCTAAAGGGCGGTAAAGAAGGAAGTTTTGCGTCACTGATGACGCGTGTCGCGCGGGAAATTGGCTTGTCACAGACAAATTTTGAAAATTCATCCGGCCTGCCGGACGATGACCATCTTTCTACTGCGCGTGATATTGCGTTGCTGTCTATGGCGGTCTATAAACATTTCCCACAGTATTGGAAATATTTTGGAATTCGGTCTTGGACATATAACGGTAAAACATATACCAACGGAAATCGGTTATTGGGAACATATCCGGGTTGCGATGGTATGAAGACCGGTTTTACAAATAAATCGAAATATTCGTTGGTTGCGACGGCACAGCAAAATGGTCATCGTTTGATATCTGTGGTGTTGGGTGCGGAAAACAAAGACGTTCGTTCAGATGTTTCGGTTCGTATGTTGAATCGCGGATTTGAAATATTGCGTGCCGGGGCGCCTGCGGTGGTAAGGCAAACGGCGGTGGCCCAGCCGGCGCCCGTGTCATCGCCGATTGTGCAAAAATATGCGACCGATGCACCGGCGATTGCGGCGCGTGGCGGCGTTGGCGTACAATTCGGCGCATTTTCATCAACCGATGCGGCAAATTCCATGTTGGTACGGGTTAAAAACACACTTGGTGTAAATGGATATATTGAACCAACGGGCACAGGATTATACCGTGTGCGCGTTTCGGGGCTGACCGATGCATCGGCGAACGAATTAAAAAATCGTGCAATTGGTGCCGGAATTGATTGCTATGTGTTTCATTGATTGCTATTATATTACCGATGAATGCAAAAATAGAAAAACTTATTAAACAATTTGCAAAGTTGCCACGCGTTGGAAACCGTGCGGCACGTCGTATCGTCTTGGGTTTATTACAGGATAAAACCGGACGCATAGATAAATTGATTGATGCGTTGACGGATGGCCGCGACAATGTATATCCTTGCCCAAATTGCGGCGTTTTAACCGACAGAACAAATGGCACATGCGAATATTGTCGTGATGCGGCGCGTGCAAATGGAATGTTATGCATTGTGCGCGATTTGGCGGACGTGTGGACATTGGAAAAAACCGGTGTGTTTAATGGTCGGTATCATATCTTGGGTGGTTTGTTGTCGGGTGTTGCCGGTATTACGCCCGGGGATTTGAACATAGGGAATTTACCGCAACGCATAATTGATGAAAAAATAAATGAAATAATTTTTGCTTTGCCAAATACTGTCGAAGGCAAAACGACCCAGCAATATATTATATCAACACTGGCGACCGCGAATGTTAAATTTACAGAATTGGCGTCCGGCGTACCGTTGGGGGGTGATTTGGATTACATAGATGACGGCACACTGTCTTTGGCATTTGGGGGGCGGCGCGCATTATGATGGATAAATTACAATCTTTGCCACCGGTTTCACAAATGATGCGTGATGCGGGATTAGAACCCAAAAAACAATTTGGCCAGAATTTTTTGTTTGATTTGAATTTGACCGGTCGCATCGCGCGCAGTGTTCCCGATATCGAAAATTCCACAGTTATTGAGGTTGGCCCGGGTCCGGGTGGTCTGTCGCGTGCATTGCTGACCGTTGGTGCGCACAAACTGATTGCGATTGAAAAGGACAAAACCACAGAACCAATTTTATCGCAAATTATCGCGGCGGCGGCCGGGCGGTTCAACGTCATTTACGATGATGCGTTGCATGTCGATTTGCAAAAAATTGCGGGCGGTGAATTTTCCATCTGTGCGAATTTGCCGTATAACGTTGGAACAGAACTGTTGATAAATTGGTTGCATGATATTGCGCGTGGTGTGCCGATAACATCTATGACGTTGATGTTTCAACGCGAAGTGGCGGAACGCATCGTTGCAAAAACCGGCGATGAACAATATGGACGATTGGCGGTTTTAACATCACTGGTTGCGGATGCAAAAATTTTGTTTGGTGTCCCGTCGACCGCATTTGTTCCGCGCCCGCGTGTTGAAAGTGCGGTTGTGCAAATTATTCCAAACGCGACCAAGATAAAAAATATTGATGATATTGGTGCGTTGGAAAACCTTACGGCGCGATTGTTTGGAATGCGGCGTAAAATGGTACGCGGAATAATGCGCGATATTGATTGGAACTGTTTCGGTTTGACCGGGACCGAACGCGCCGAAGATTTAACGCCGGAAAAATTTTTAGAAATTTCAAAAAAACTGGTTGCATAGGTTATATATTTTTTTGCTATAATAACCCTGAGTTATTTTAGGGGAGAGAGATGTCTTTATCTGTTTTGATATTTTTTTCAATGTTATTTGTGTTGGTGTTTTTGTTGCGCACGATGCGCATCGGCGCGATAGTCGCGTTTTTGGTGGCGGGTATGATTTCTGGGCCATTCATTTTGGATTTGTTCCAGGTAAATTCCACGTGGACATTTTTGGGCGATTTGGGAATTTTATTTTTGTGGTTTAATATCGGGTTGGAAATAAATATGAAGCGCCTGTGGAAAATGCGGCGAACAATCTTTGGTTTCGGTGCGGCCCAGGTTTTAATGGTTGCAACAATGCTGTTTCCAATATTGGTTGGTATAACAACTTGGTCGATATTGGGCGTGATAACAATATCGTTGCTGTTGGCAATGTCCAGTACGTCTGAAGATTTGCAATTATTGACAGACAGAAATCAATTGAACACGGTTATGGGGCATCAAACTTTTTCCATATTGTTGTTCCAAGATTTGTTGTCTATTCCATTGCTTGCCATGTTGCCGGTGTTTGCGGGGCGTTCATTAAACTTTGGTGCAACGGTAATTGATGTTGTTGTCACGTCGGCCACATTGATTTTCGGCGTAGTGATTGTTGGGCGTTTCGTGTTGAACCCACTGATGCGACGCGTATCAAAATTAAAATCACGTGAAGCATTTTTATTGGTGGTAATGTTAAATATCGCGCTGTGGGCGGTGTTTATGGATTTGATGGGATTGCCGGTGGGACTGGGGGCATTTTTGGCCGGTATGTTGATGTCGGAAACAATATACAGTCATCAAGTGCGCGCAGAAATTGCACCGTACGCATTATTGTTCTTGTCATTATTTTTTGTGTCGTTGGGTATGGGATTAAATCTGGATATATTGTTGGCAAATTGGTACATCGTTGTCTTGGGTATGGTTGCGTTGGTTTTAATCAAATTCACGGCACTGTTTATGGTTGCGCGTGTTCGCAATATTCCACTGCATGATGCGCGCCTTATTGCGTTGGTGTTAAGCCAAGGCGGTGAATTCGCATTATTGATGTTTCAAACAATGAAGACCAGTGGTATTTCCGCCGTTCCACCCGAACATCAAGAACTTTTAACCGCGATAATTATATTATCTATGGTGTCAACGCCGTTCTTGTTGGCGATTCATGACCGGATTATGCGTTCTACAAAATGGTTCACGCGTTCGCGCAGCCGTCAATTAAACGGTGGTGGAAACAATGTTCAACCCGAAGTCATAATTTGTGGTTTTGGTCGTGTTGGTCAAATTATCGCATATGTTTTGGGCTCGCGCAAGATACCATACGTTGCGATTGATTTAGATGTGAATGCAATTATGATGGGGCGCGAACACGGATATAATGTTTTCTATGGCGACAGCACAAATTCCAGTGTCCTGCGTGATTTTGGTTTGGCGTCACGGCGCGTGCGTGCGGTTGTTGTTGCTTTGGATAATGCAAACACGGCACGCAATGCGGTTTTAAGTGTACGCAGTGTTGCCCCACGTGTAAAAATATTTGCGCGTGCGCGCAATTTGGCCGAAACGCGCGAATTACTAAAAGACGGCGTCCAAGAGGCATGGCCCGAAACCATAGAATCTTCGTTGATGTTGGCACGTGGTGTTTTGGGACAATTGGGCATCGCGGACACTGTTATATCAAAACTGGTTGATGAAATGCGCAGTGAAAATTACGCGGAACTGGATAACGCCATCACTGACCGAAATAATTAAAAATGCCCGATTGGGCATTTTTTATGTTTGATTTTGTGCGCATATATTGCTATATTGACCCCATATCAAAAAGGAAAGAAAATGAAAAGGATGTTCAAAATATTTGCCGGCATTTTCGGTGTGATTTTATTGGACCAAATTGCCAAGGGGATACTTTTGTTTTTAATTACCGGTTCGGCGTTTGTTGTGGGACCCGCGTGGTCGGTTGTACCGGTGCCATATTTAATGGCGCGTGTGACGAATTTCTTTAATTTGGTTTTTACGTGGAATCCGGGAACGGCGTTTTCAATGTTTCGTGCGATTGGTGATAACGCGCCGTTGATAATGATTATTGCAACGGGTTTAATAATTGTGTTGTTGTTGTATTATTTGTTGCGCCGGGCGCGGGATTACGAGGTTGCACCCTTGGTGTTGATTGTTGGTGGTGCATTGGGAAATTTGATTGACAGAATCCGCTTTGGCGCAGTGATTGATTTCTTGGATTTTCATATTGGTGCGATTCATTGGCCGGCGTTTAATGTTGCAGATATGTTTATAACGATTGGTGTGGCGTTCTATATTTTGAATTGGTGGTTGGCGCGTCGCAAATGTTTGAAAAATATCAGGGGGTAATTTAATGGTAAAATATTTAGACAATAATTCTGGATTCAATATGTGGAACGCGAATAAAACCGCGGCGACCAATGATAAACCAAAATCCCGCATTGGTAATTTTTTGTGGTGGGGAATTTTATTTTTGGGAACATGGTGGTTGTTCAGTATGTGGATGGCGCCGAAAAACACCCCATTACCGACGGATACAGAAAACGCGATTATTGCGACCGATGTGTCAAATGTATCGGCGCATGAAATATCCGGCGATAAAATCAGTGCAAATGTTCGGGGATTACGCATATCAAATGTCGCACTGCAAGATTTTGCGGCTTCGGCCAAGGCGGATGATGACACGCACGTGACGTTGTTGGGCGGCGATGGCGATTTTATCGAGGTTGGCCTGAACGCGACCGGCACAACCGCACCCGATGCCAAAACCCAATGGCAAGATACCGATGACACAATGCGTTGGCGCAATGTGGACGGCGTTGTATTCACGCGTTCAATTACCGTTGATGGTTATTTAATAACGGTGACTGATACGGTTGAAAATAAAACAAAACATGAAATTTCTTTTGCGCCGTATGCGCGAATCGTGCGCGGTGACAAATCCAGTTCCGCAGGTGTTGCAACCGGTGCAATTACGAATGTCAATTCCAAAGTTCACTATGTTGATTGGAATAAATTGTCCAAGAAATCTTATGCATATTCTACAACAAACGGATTTGTCGGTTTTGCAGACCAATATTGGGAAACAATCGCGAATGTTCAATCGCCGGACCAAACGATGCGCGCAAAATCCATTGGCGATAAATATATGGCGGATGCGTCTGCGGCGGCGATTCGTGTTGCGCCAAATGATACAGGCATATTCACAACAACAATTTTTGCCGGCCCACGTGACCAACGTGTATTAGACGCGGCCGCAACAACAATCGGCGGTTTGGATGAAACCATAGATTACGGGTGGTTCTGGTTCTTGGCGCGGCCAATGTTGTGGGCGTTGAATATATTAAATTCGTTTGTTATGAATTATGGTGTTGCGATAATTTTATTGACGATATTATTGCGGTTATTGATGTGGCCATTGACGCGTAAATCTTATTCTTCGTCAATTGCAATGCAGAAAATGCAGCCGGAATTACAACGCATTCAAAAACTTTATGCAAATGACAAGGCGCGTTTGCAATTAGAAATGATGAATTTATACAAAACGCACAAGACTTCACCAATGTCGGGTTGTTTGCCGATGCTGATTCAAATACCGATTTTCTTTGCATTGTACAAGGCGTTATTGGTGTCGGTCCAAATGCGAAATGCGCATTTCCTGTGGATAAATGATTTGGCGGCGATGGACCCATACTTCATATTGCCGATTTTGATGGGTGCGACAATGTGGTTGCAACAATATATCCAATCGGGTCGTGTGAATAAAGATGCGCCGAAAAACGATGCGATGGCGGCCACGGCACGTATGATGAAATGGTTGCCGATAATATTTGCGGTTATGTTTGCGTGGATGCCGGCGGGATTGGTTTTGTATTGGACGGTTTCGAATGTGTTCGGCATATTCCAAACATATATAATAAAAAAACAATTAAATAAAAAATAAAAAAATCCCCACATTTGTGTGGGGATTTTTTAGTCGCATAATTTTCTGTACAGTGCATCGGGCGTTTGTATAAACGGTGCGTGCATACCAATTGCGCGCTTTGCCATACCAACGCAGGTCCATGCACGGTATGGATTAAAAAGCGAATCTATATCGCACGGCACATACACAAATCGCCAACCATATCGCCCCAGTATCCGTATATCGCGCGTGCGAATAAAAATTTCTGCCACGTTTTTGTGCGATGAAAATTGATACATAATAAAACCTTTTTCGTCACGCAACAAAACGGCACAGTGCTTGAAGTGGTTGCAAAAAATATTTGGTAAAATTTTACTGGATTTCGGTGCAAACGCAATTATAACCATTTTGTTCTCCTTTTATTCAATCCAACCTTTTTCACGCGCGGCCGCATCCAAAGTTTGCATCGCCGTATTCCAAATTGCGGCGGCGTGATTTTCCCGCCATATATATTGATGCGGTGCGCGACGACGGTCACCAAATTCCTTCATAACCGCCAATTGGGCATCATTCAGTTTTCCGGATAAATACAGTTTTGTAATCAATGTTTCAACGTCAACCAATTCGCACACACGCCGCGTAGATGTCCGTCCGTTGTTTTGGCCTATATCATTTCGCACCGATTTAGAATATAAAAACCAGAACCAAATTTGTTCCGCGTTTTGAAATTTTTCGGGTGTATAATTTGCTTGTATTTCCGTCATAATCTTTTCTCCTTGGTTTTTTTTGACGTTCTCAATTTTTTATATATAATTGACTAAAATAAATAATTACAACCAATAATTGAATATAGTCTTGGATTTGCGATTCGTTTAGGATTTTATTCTTATATGCCACGAATCGCATATATCGATTTTTTTGTAAAAAAGGGCGCAAAAATGCGCCGCCAATATTCCGGTTGTAAAAAATAACAGAATTCTATGTCATATTAAATCCTTTTGGTTTAATAAAAAGGCCGCCATAAAATGGCGGCCGCATCTTGTTCATCGGTACCCTATAACTCGATTGGCGGGAAACAATCACCCCCGGCATCCGGACAGCAATTAAATCCTTGATCGCCCATATCTGTATATGTTTCACCCGGACAGCATCCATTCATATCCGGTGCCGCCCCACCATCACACGTCACAACCGATGTGCTTTGTGTTGTTGCGGTCGAACCAGATGAAGAAGTTTTCTTGAACGGATTTTGAATTGAACCATCATCGTTATATTTCAATCCCAAAACCTGTTCATTGTATGCCTGGGAACCCTGTGGGGTTTTGTTTGCCATCTGTTGTTGCTGATTTTCAAATACCGCCTTTTGCTTTGCATTGTTGATTGCATCGTATGTTCCCATTGAACGGCAATAGAAATCGACAGTATTAAAATTATAACCACGTTTTTCCATTGTTGTCTTTTCATTAATGTCCGCCATATACGCCCCTGTTTCTTTGCCATTAGTGTCTTTAACAGGAGTGCAAAATTCACTTATGTTTGCGACCAACATTGAACGAACCTGACCAATCAACTCTTCTGTTTTGGATGGATCTGTTTCTGTAAAGTCATCTTCTTTGCCATCGCGTTTCGGTGATTCTGGATAAGGCAATATTGCACATCTGCGTGTATCACCATTTTCCTGACCGCATGTCACAAACAAATCAACAGGTGAAAATACCGTGATACGCGTACCGGCGGCAATCGAAAACGGCGGTGTCGTATTATCCATTAAATCCACCAATAATTTTGTTGCGACATTATTCCACGCGGTAATAATCTCGTTTTTGGCCAATTCAGACGAACGCACGGTACCGGTTTGCACAACCGTGTTATTGTCCAAATCAATTTGATTTACAAATGCATCCGAAATTGGCGCAATCATATTCACGGCCGCCGGCACAATCGCGGTCAGCATCGGCATAACAAATTGTTGCAGGTAATCCGTACTGCCGTGACCGGGAACGCCTTTGCGGCCCTGGGAATCGGCGGCAAACGGCTGTTTTTTATTATCTGTAAAGTTAAATTCCACACCATCGGGGCGAATAAATTGATACCATTTTATTTCCATACGGCCAACCGCCTTGTACGGGCCGGGCAATTCGCCCGTCACATATCCCAACATCAATGTTCCGGTTGGGATTATAACCGTACGACCATTATCGGAATAAACGTTGCGGTCAACCGTTGCGCGTACCGGCAAACCACTTTGCAATAATTTTGAATCTGCCTGAATATCCGATACAATTGTTGCCGGAATCGGTTTATATTGACGCAGAACAAAACTGCGGTCATATGGACGCGTTCCAACAACGCCTTTGTCATTGTCGTATCCGGTAAATTCGGTTGTCTTTTTGCGTGGTTTTAACCTAACACCCGGTTGACGTGCCCCCGGCATAGATGCCAATTGCGATGCCAACATATCCATATCATTGATTTGCTCTGCTTTTGTGACGGTGCGGCGTGTTGATGTGCCACCCCCAAGCCGCGGCAGGCGGTCCGTCACAACAAAACGTATGTGTTCCGCGTCCGACCCAATTTTGCGTGTTGGATTATTTATATCCATAATATAACCTGTGTCTGCATTATACATCCCGGTTGGTGTATCGCAATTCGTGTCGGAAAACGGATGATAATAATACGCGCCGCCCATTGGTTTTATCCAACCACTTTGAATACCGGCGGTGTTGTATGCCGGAAATGCAAAGTCCGAACAATTATTTTTGAACATATTGCGTGGCGCGGCAACCGGCGCATTGTACGCGGGTTCATTAAAACTGATTGGTGCCGCGATATTATTCAGGTCATCTTGAAAATCCGTATTATACCCCCAATCGTCAAATGCGGGTTCGGGTTCCGGCTCGGGCTCTGGTTCGGGTTCCGGTTTTGGTGCGGGCGCGTCGTTGCGTGATATTGGTTTTTCACGCGCGCCGATAACCATCGTGATTGCCTTTGGGTTATCAACTTCGGCCCCGGTTTCAAATGCACTCCACGTGATTGCGACATTTGCGTCGGTTGTGTTGATTGGGTGTTCCGGTTGAAATTTAATGTTTATGACGCACGGAACATTTTCTTCGATAATGGTTTGATCATTCTTGCATGTTTCCGTTGCAGAAATTCCAACGGCGTCATTTGTATCACCTTCGACACGAACAACGACATTGGTGACCTGGACACGTGTATTTGCAAAAACAAAGAATTCTGTTTCGCGAACTTCGCCCACAACCGTATCTGACCAATCAACCGGTTCATCGGGCGTGATAATCAATTCAGGCGTCGGCGGCAAAGAATTTGGGTCAATCACAACACGTTGCGCCTTGCGATTTCCAACCAACATCATCAGCAACACGACCACAATAACAATTGCCGCCGCCAACAATATCCATTGGACATACCGTGGTGTGGTTTTGCGAAATTCTGAAAATTGTTCCCCGATTTTACTCATAATAACCCACCGTATTTTTGCGCATTATTGAATACGAACCACTTGGCAACTGGCACCGCTGAACTTTAACAATTGGTCACACAGTTTTTGTGCGGTATCGATATCCGGCATAGGCCCAATACGCAACCGATACAAACGTGCCGCCGAAGATGTCGCGCCCAATTCGCCGACACCTTGTTCATCGACCGCATAAAATACGCTGTCTTTGTACTTGGTCAATAAACCTTGGCCATCATTGCCACTGAACCGCGCCATCAAATCCGCCCAGTAATCGTCCAATGCCTTGACACTGGTGTCGGATTTTAATTCGACCGCAACGCCACCTTGGTTCGTGGTAATCAGTGGTATATTAGATTGTGGTAAATACGCACCGGCCGTATTCCGCGCGGTTGGTAACATTGTTAATCCGGTCGAACTGCCACCACTTGGCGTGCCGTACATATTCATCATCATTGCGCCCGATGTTGCCGCCGGCACATTCATTTGCACACCATTTGTGACCGGCATAGTGTTGTTTATGTACGTCGGTGTCGTTGTGTAATTACCATAACCGTTTTGAATTGCAACCTGGTCCGCGGTGTACAGGACGTTGTTCAACGATTGCCCCGACAGCATACTTTGTGCAACGTTCGCTTCGGCCAAGGCCATAACACTTGCGGTGTCGGCAATCAAGAACGGTTTAGAACGTTTTTTGATACATACAATTCTTTGACCACTGCGCAGGACCATATCACCAACGGCCTCGACAATCAACAGCCGTCCGTCTTCGCCGTCTGTGCGGAAACCAACGGGCGATTCGCCACCTTCGACCAACAACGACACGACCGGACGTTGGGTCATAGAAATAACTTTGTCGCCGAAATCAATGTATGTGAATACGCGGTCACGCCACACGCGTTCCGGCGCAATCACATAATCATCCGGGTTTGGAACAAATATATCTAAATCAAAACGGAATTCAGATGGGTCGATTTTCATTGTTTTAATCCAATCATAATCTTCACCGTCAACACCAATGGTCCCGCTTTTTGCAGGCGTCTTTTTGAATATAGAATTCATTGCGCCACCGGTCTGCGCGCCCGCCACGGCCATAGACGCCGGCAACCGTGCGCCACCATCCAATACAACATCAACCTGGGAATATGTGATTTCCGATGCGTTTGACGGTTCGCTGCGCAGATAGAAAGTATAAACATTTCCCGATTTTCCCGTCACAATCAGGTTTGTATCGGAACCCATATTATCGGCCGCGGGCGTAATATACATTGTGCGACCACCCTGGGTTGCGTCAATGGAAAAGAACCCGTCATTACCGACAATGGCCTCTTCAATCTGTTCACCGACCGGCAGGTTCACCATTGTCACCATACCATTGCGCAATTTAACCGGTAATACGGTTCCCGCATCCCAAGACAATTGGGCGTATCCGGGTTTAATACTGCCCGATGCCATATTGGCATTTGGGTTGTCCCATGCGCCTTGGACGCCATAGTTCACCGCACGTGCGTCAAACGCAACAAACGCGATAATCGCGCCAACTAAAGATATCTTGCCCGCAAATGATTTTACCAATGTCATATTTCCTTTCCCTTTTTGCCTTTCACATTTTATTGTTTATACACCGTGTCCAGTGGATCGCCGCCACCACCTTCGACCGTATATCGCGAAACCTTGACCCCCAATGGGTTATTCAAACGTTCCGTCCATTTAATTTGTGCGTCATCCGTCATAGTAATTCCAATCAGGATTGTATAATCTTTTTTATCGGTTTGTCCATTATTATCTGAGCAAAAATATTCGAATTTCACCGTGTATTGATTGTCGCGCAACTGCATCGGCCGCCCACGGAAATTCACCACACAGTTAAATGCGATATCGGGATAATCACTCATAATCGCGTGATACAGTCCCGTTTTGCGGAACGCGTTATAAACATCCGTGGTGGACCATGCGGCAACCACACCGTCACTGTTGCCCCATTTTTGCCGCATAACCGACATATTTTGTTCAATTTCGTTGCGCGCGCGCACGTATTCCATAACAAACGCCTGGCGATAAGCCTCTAAATTTTGGTCATTTGGCGGCAATTCAGTAATTTGAATTACGGACGCGCCTTCGGGTTTTGATGTTATAAAGAATACTTCGGGCCGGTTCAATGGAAACATTTTTTCCAATGTCATAAACATTACAAACAACACCACCACGCATCCGGCGAACACGAAAATCAGCAATCTTGATAATAAAACCGGCGGTTCTATGCGGCTTTGCACGGCACAATTCTCCCTTTACTTAAAACGATTGTAGAAAAATTTTTACACCCAATGCAAGTGTTTTTTTGTGTTATTTTTGCATTATTATTTCTGTGCATGAACGTCGTAAATTTTACAGTCGTAATAACAGACCAACGTCCACTAAAAAAACACTTGCGCCGGATTTACAAAATATTTATAATATTTGCGCTTGATTTTCCGATAAACTGTGCTAATCTTTACCGGAATATTGGGTGTGCGTTCGAACCAAATACGCAGAAATGCGCAGATTTGCGCGTGATACAGGGGCATGGTTCAATGGTAGAACATCGGTCTCCAAAACCGCAGATGAGGGTTCGATTCCTTCTGCCCCTGCCATAGATTTTGGTTTGTGGGTGCACGCCGGATGTTAAAAACAAAGGAAATTGGTGCGTCAATGAAAAAAATAATGGATTTTATACGTGGTGTTCGGGCCGAATGGTTCAAAATTGTTTGGCCAACCCGGGCCGAAGTTGTACGCGCAACCATTATGATTCTGGTGTTTTCTGGATTGGCGGCGCTGTTTTTCTTTGTAGTGGACAGCATTTTGAACGCACTGGTTGGGTGGATTTTCTAACACGGGTTTGCCAAAGGGAATGATAATGGAAGATAAAATGCAATGGTTTGTTGTAAATGTTCACACGGGATGCGAAGACAAAGTTGCGCGCAACCTGAGGGAACAAATTGATAAACGCCGCCTGAACGCGTATTTTGGTGAAATTTTGGTGCCAACGCGCGAAGTGACGGAAATCAAGGCCGGCAAACGTGTTAAAACCGAAAAAAAATTCTTTCCGGGGTACATTGTTGTTCAAATGGTTATGAATAACGAAACATTTTCCTTGGTTAAATTGATGCCCCAGGTTGTAATGTTCTTGGGTGCGCGCCAAAAACCTGTCGCAGTAAGCGAGGAAGAAGCGCGCCGTTTGTTGAAACAGGTAGAAGAGGGCAGCACCGTCCCGGACGATATGGTGTACGAAGTTGGTCAAGAAGTTCACGTTATCGATGGGCCGTTTGCGAACTTTAATGGTGTTGTGTCCGATGTTGATAATGTAAAGCAAAAAATGACCGTCACGATTTTGGTATTTGGTCGTGAAACCAGTGTTTCACTGGATTTTGAACAGGTCGAAAGAGTTTAACCGACCCCGGGTCGGCGGGCGTGTGAAATGCGCGCAAAATAAACCGTGGAAGATGCGCCACATCGTACCACGAATCCAAAAACAAAAAAAGGATGAAAAATGGCAAAAAAAGAACTGAAGGGGATTGTGAAACTGGTCGTCCCCGCAAAACAGGCAAATCCTGCGCCACCAATTGGGCCGGCGTTGGGTGCGGCGGGTGTGAATATCGCCGAATTCTGCAAACAGTTTAACGATAAAACGTCTGACAAAGAACCGGGTATGCCAATTCCGTGCATTATCACCGTCTATACGGACCGCAGTTTCGAATTTATTATGAAATTGCCGCCGGTTTCTTACTATATTAAAAAGGCGTTGAAATTGAAAATCGGTTCGCATAAACCGGGTCGTGACTTTGTTGGGACTATCACCAAGGCACAAATCCGGGAAATTGCGGAAAACAAAATGCCGGACTTGAATTGCTCTACCATTGAATCTGCGATGAACATTGTTGCGGGTCAATGCCGTTCAATGGGCGTAAAGGTGGAGGAATAAGCCATGAAAATTACGAAAAGACAAAAAACGTGGGCGGAATTGGATACTGCAAAAACATATTCTTTTGCCGATGCAATCGAAGCGTTGCGTCCATTCGCGTCCAAGAAATTTGATGAAACATTGGAAATTGCGGTTCGGTTGAGCATTGATGTGACCAAGGCCGACCAAAATATTCGCGGAATGTTGTCTTTGCCAAATGGCACGGGCAAAAAGGTTCGCGTTGCCGTATTTACCAATGACAAAGCCGAAGAAGCCAAAAAGGCCGGCGCAGATGTTATTGGTGGCGAAGATTTGATTGAACGGGTTGCGGCGGGTCAAATTGACTTTGACCGTGTTATTGCGACACCGGATATGATGCCGAAAATGTCCAAGGTTGCACGCGTTTTGGGACCAAAAGGCTTGATGCCGAACCCGAAATTGGGAACGGTGACAAACGATGTTGCGGCGGCGGTGAAAACGGCCAAGGCGGGTCAAATTGAATATCGTGCAGAAAAGAACGGTATTATCCATGCAGGCATTGGTAAAATGTCGTTTTCAACCGAAAAATTGGTCGAAAATGCAAACGCATTGGTTGAACAATTGAAAAAGGTTAAACCGGCATCAAGCAAAGGCCAATATATCTTGGGCATTGCGGTCGCAACAACCCAGGGTCCGGGTCTGCATATCGATGCAAAGTAAATAAGTGTGGTCTGGTGCGGGTGCGCCGGGCCACAAACAAGATTTCTGTCCGTGACTGATGGTGCGGTGAAACGCTTAATTTCCATCATAGACAAAGAAAAATTCTTTGGGACGGAAAATGGTCCCATCCCGGGAAACCGGATGGAAAGTTTAACAAAGGTTGGTTTATATGGTTTTCATATGAACCAAGAAGTAAGGGTAAAAAGATGAAACGCGAAGAAAAGTCAAACTTGATTTCTGCGTTGCAGTCGTCTCTTCAAGATGCAAACGGCGTTTTTGTCGTTGAAAACCACGGTCTGACCGTGAAAGAAATGGAAGGTTTGCGCAATGAATTGCGCCCATTGGTTTCGGTTTTCAAAGTTGTCAAAAACCGCCTTATGAAATTGGCGTTGCAAGATACCGATTTCGCGCCTGTGTCTGATTTGATGAAGCGCCCGACCGCGGTTGCCGTTGCAACCGATGGATTGGCGGTGACCAAGGTTTTGGTCAAATTCGCCGAAGAACATCCTAATCTCACCATCGTTGGTGGTAAAATGGACGCGGATGTTTTGGGTGTGGACGACATTGTGCAATTATCCAAGCTTCCGTCACTGTTGGAAATTCGTGGTCAAATCGCGCGTATCTTGGTCGAACCGGGTTCGCGCCTTGCACGTGTTTCATCAGAGTATGGAAAAAAGAATCAATAAACATCGGGAATAATTTCCGATAAAAAGGAGTAAAAAAATGGCAGACATTCAAAAATTAGTTGAAGAATTGTCAAAATTGACCGTCTTGGAGGCAGTCGAATTGTCCAAGGCGTTGGAAGAAACATGGGGCGTTAGCGCGGCTGCGGCGGTTGCCGTTGCGGCGGGTCCTGCGGCGGCTGCGGCCGAAGAAAAGACCGAATTTGATGTTGTGTTGACCGATGTTGGCGCAAACAAATTGGCGGTTATCAAGGCAGTCAAAGATATCACAGGTTTGGGATTGGGTGAAGCCAAAGCGTTGGTTGAATCCGCACCAAAGGCCGTGAAAGAAGCCGTTGCAAAAGATGAAGCCGAAAAAATGAAGGCCACCATCGAAGCAGCCGGTGCAAAAGTGGAATTGAAATAATTATTCCAACCCGAACCGTTATGGTTCAAAAATAATGTTCGTGCCCGTCCGGGAAATAATCCCTGGACGGGCGACGGGCGTAAAAAAGTATACGCAATAGTTTCGTTTGCAAAACACATAAAAAAAAGGATTAAAACCCATGGCAGTTATCCAGAAACTTAGAAAATCTTTTGGTAAAAGTTTTTTGCAAACTCCGCTTCCTGATTTAATAGAAATTCAATACAATTCCTACAAGGATTTCTTGCAGGCCGATGTTGCACCCCAAAATCGCAAAAATATGGGGTTGCAAAGTGTATTCGCTTCTATGTTCCCAATCAAGGATTATGCGGGGGCCGCCGAATTGGAATTTGTGGAATATAATTTGGAAAAACCTGCGTACAATGTGAAAGAATGCCTTGCACGCAAAATGACATATTCCAGCAAATTGAAATTAAAATTAAGATTGATTTTATGGGATGTCGCCGAAGACGGTAAAAAGTCTTTGCGTGATATCAAAGAACAAGAAATCTTTATGGGCGAAGTTCCACTTATGACCGAACGCGGCAGTTTTATTGCATCGGGCGTGGAACGTGTTATCGTTTCACAAATGCACCGCGCCCAAGGTGTGGTTTTCGCAACAACCAAAGAAGCCAAGGTCGCCGGAAATCCTATTACGTATACTGCGCGTATCATCCCGGAACACGGTTCTTGGATTGATTTCGAAGAATCCAAGGGCATCATTTATGTTCGTATCGACCGCCGCCGCAAAGTGCCGGCAACTGTGCTGTTGCGATGCCTGCCGTGTGCGGAAGACGAAAAGAAATGGATTGCCGAACCACGCAAAACCACAATTCGCGGAATGACCGATACAGAAATATTGTCTGTGTTCTATAAACGCATTCCGTTGAAAACAAATGGCAAAATGTGGGTTGGCCAAACATCTGTGTACGAAGGTTTGGATAAATATCGTTTGAATTACGATTTAATCAATCCCAAGGATAAAAAAGAATTGGCCGTCAAAGGCGACCGTTTGAACGCAAAACGTTTGAATAAAATTATGACCGCGTCCAAAGAATTCGGTATTTTGCCGGATGCGTTGGTTGGCGAATACTTGTTTGACCCGATTATGTCTGGAACCGACGTTATTTATCCGGTTGGTACCGAAATCACCGAAGAGGTTTTGGCGGATATCGAAAAATTGGGTATCAAAGAGATTTCTTTGATTTCAATTGATAACACAACGATGACTGCACATATGCGCAATACGTTGGTTGCCGACAAAACAACAAATCGTGAAGATGCATTGATTGAAATCTATAACATCATCCGTCCGGGTGAACGTCCAACGCTTGAAGCCGCAATCAACCTGTTCCTGCGTCAAGGTTTTGAATCTGCGTATTATGATTTGTCGCCGGTTGGTCGTTTCAAAATGAACAAACGTTTGAAAATCGATTCTGGGAAAAAACCGGAAGATGAACGTTTATTGACCAAAAATGATTTCTTGGCGGTTTTGAAGACTTTGACCAATATCATTGACCACAAAGATACGATTGATGATATCGATAATCTGTCAAATCGTCGTGTTCGCACCGTTGGCGAATTGTTGGAACAAAATTTCCGCACCGGTATGGTTCGTATCGAAAGATTGGTTCGCGAAAGTTTGTCTTCGCCGAATATCGCAACAATGCAACCCCAAGACGTTGTCAATGTAAATCCATTGATGTCTTTGGTTGCAGAATTCTTGGGAACCAGTCAGTTGTCTCAATTTATGGACGCGTATAACCCGTTGTCTGAATTGGAACACAAACGTCGTATTTCCGCACTTGGTCCCGGTGGATTGAACCGTGAACGTGCGGGTATCGATGTCCGCGACGTTCATCCAACACACTATGGTCGTTTATGCCCAATTAACACACCCGAAGGCGCAAATATTGGTTTGATTAACCACCTTGCATCATATGCACGTGTTAATCCGTATGGGTTTATCGAAACACCGTACTATGTTGTCGAAAAAAGTAAAATCACCGACAAAATGGTTTATTTGACCGCGGATGAAGAATTGGGTCACAAAATTGCCCAGGGTAACACCCCGACAAATGACAAAGGTGTTTTGACCGAAGAATTGGTTACGGCACGTGTTGACGGTGAATTTACCCGTGTTCCGCGTGAAGAAATCGACCTTATTGACGTTGAACCGCGCCAGGTTGTGTCTATTTCAACGGGACTTATTCCGTTCGTTGAAAACGACGACGCGAACCGCGCTTTGATGGGTTCAAACATGCAACGCCAGGCCGTGCCACTTATGCGTGTGCAAACGCCGTTGGTTGGAACCGGCATTGAACGCGAAGTTGCACGTGATTCCCGTACCGGCAAGGTTGCAAAACACAGTGGTATCGTTGAATCTGCGGATGCAAAACGTATTGTGGTTAAATGTATGAACAGTCGCAATGTCGTGACCGGCGTTGATATTTACAATTTGGAAAAATATGAACGTTCAAACAACGATACAATTTTGCACCAAAAACCATTGGTCAAGGCCGGCGACCGTATTTCTGCGGGTGATATTATCGCAGACGGTTCGTCAATGAACTATGGTGAATTGGCGTTGGGTCGCAACGTTTTGGTGGCGTTTGTGCCATGGCGTGGTTATAACTATGAAGATTCTATTGTTATTTCCGAACGCATTTCACGTGACGATGTTTATACATCTGTAAAAATCGTTGAAAAGGAAATCAAGGTTCGTGATACACAATTGGGACCGGAAAGTTTGACACGCGATATTCCAAACGTTAGTGAAGAGGCATTAAAGAATTTGGACGAATCCGGTATTATCTATATCGGTGCGCGCGTGAAACAGGGCGATATTTTGGTTGGTCACGTTTCACCGAAATCTGAAACTTTGTTGACCCCGGAAGAGGCGTTATTGCGTAACATCTTTGGTGAAAAGGCGTTGAATGTCAAAGATACATCACTGCGTGTTGGGCCGAACGAAGAAGGTACGGTCATCGGTGTGAACATCTTGACGCGTCATGGTGTCAAGAAAGATGAACGCACCCAGATGATTGAATTGGAAAAGATTGAAAAAATCAATAAAGACCGCGATGAAGAAATCCTGATTATCGAAAAGGGTTTCGCAGACCAGGTTTTTCAAATCGCCGAAGGTTATACAATTGAATCTGGCACCGGCAGTTTGAAGCCATTTATTGGTAAAAAATTGACGGCCGAAGTGTTCGAAGGTATTAAACCGGTCGATATTAAAAAATTGGTTGTGAATAACAAAGAAGCTCAGGCCAAGATTGATGAATTGCGCGAACAGCATATCATTAAACTGAAACAGTTGAATGAAAATGCCGACCGCGAAATCGAAAAGGCAACCGAAAGCAATTCTTTGAACGCGGGTGTCTTGAAAGAAGTCAAGGTCTATATCGCCCATAAAATGAAATTGCAACCGGGTGATAAAATGGCGGGTCGTCATGGAAACAAAGGTATCGTTTCCCGCGTTGTTCCAATCGAAGATATGCCACATATGGAAGATGGAACCCCGGTCGATATCGTGCTGAATCCGTTGGGTGTGCCAAGTCGTATGAACTTTGGTCAAATTTTGGAAACACACCTTGGTATGGCGGCACGCAGCTTGGGTGAACAAATCGGTGCGGTTTTGGACGAAGTCAAACAAAAACGCGCGGTAACGGATGATTTGCGTGCGATTATGGGCAAGATTTACGGCAAAGAAACCGCCGAAAAATTGGCCAAAATGACAGATACCGAGGTTCGCGCGCACGCGGCGTTGCTGCGTGATGGCGTGCCAATGGCAACCCCGACATTTGACGGTGCAACACCCGAAGATGTTCGTCGTATGCTGAAATTGGCAAAGTTGCCGGAAACCGGTCAATTCACACTGTATGATGGTGTAACGGGTGAAAAATTTGCCCGTCCGGTGACGGTTGGTGTTATGTATATGTTGAAATTGCACCACTTTGTCGATGAAAAGATTCACGCACGTTCCACCGCAAGTTATTCGTTGGTGACCCAGCAACCTTTGTCTGGTAAGGCACATATGGGTGGTCAACGTTTGGGTGAAATGGAGGTTTGGGCGTTAGAGGCACACGGTGCCGCACACCTGCTGCGTGAAATGTTGACGGTGAAATCCGATGATATTACCGGCCGAAACAAGATGTATGAATCCATCATTTCGGGCAGTGATGATATACAAACCGGAACGCCCGAGGCATTTAACGTGTTTGTTCGCGAACTGCGCGGACTGGGGTTGGCGATGACGCCGAAAAAAATTGATTAGTGGATAGTGTGAGTGGTTAGTGGTTAGTGAGATTTCGCTGGCCATAACCACCACCCAAAACTAACAACCAACTGTGGACGGGACGAGTGGCGAAGATAAAAAAGAATTTATACTAACCACTATCACTAACCACTAACACTAAGTAAGGAGCTTAGAAAAATGGCAAATATGTTGCAAAAGATATTTGGACAAATTGAAACCAGGGAACAATTCGATGCGTTGCGCGTCACAATTGCATCACCCGAAGAAATTCTTTCCTGGTCCCATGGCGAGGTGACGAAACCCGAAACCATCAATTATCATTCTTTGAAACCGGAAACCGATGGTTTGTTCTGTCAAAAGATTTTTGGACCGGTCAAAGATTATGAATGCGCGTGCGGAAAATATAAAAGAATCAAATTCCGCGGTGTTATCTGCGAACGTTGCGGGGTCGAAGTCGGTTCTTCGTCGGTTCGCCGTGAACGTATGGGACATATTAAATTGGCGATGCCGGTCGCACACACTTGGTTCTTGCGTGAAGGTAAAATTGCGACACTGTTAAACAACCTGTCGCAAAAGAAATTGGACCAAGTTGTATCTTATGATGCGTATATTGTTATTGAACCGGGTTTAACCAATTTGAAACAATACGATGTCATCAGTGAAGATGAATATCGCGCCGCGGTTGAAGAATTTGGCCCAGATGCGTTCCGCGTTGGCATCGGTGCCGAAGGTGTTCGCAGCATTATTGCAAACCTTGATATGGGCGATGAAAGAACACGTCTGCGTGCAGAATTGGCGGAAACAAAATCTGAAGCAAAACGCAAATCGATTATTAAACAATTAAAATTGGTCGAAGCGTTCTTGGATTCTAAAACGGAACCTGCATGGATGTTGCCGGATATTATCCCGGTTATTCCACCAGATATGCGCCCCTTGGTCACGTTGGATGCGGGACATGTTGCGGCATCTGACCTGAACGATTTGTATCGTCGTGTGATTATTCGTAACAATCGTTTGAAACGGTTTATGGAAATGCATGCGCCGGAAATTATCATCCGCAACGAAAAACGTATGTTGCAAGAAGCGGTCGATTCTTTGTTCGACAATGAACACAAGGCCCGCCCGATGGTTTCACAAAATCGCCGTCCGCTTAAATCTTTGTCGGGTGCGTTGCATGGTAAATCCGGTCGTTTCCGTATGCATATGTTGGGTAAGCGTGTGGATTATTCGGGCCGCAGTGTTATTGTGTCCGGGCCATCATTAAAGATGCACCAGGTTGGTTTGCCCAAGGCGATGGCGTTGGAATTGTTCAAACCGTTCGTGTTTGCGCGCCTTATGGCGGGCGATTATGCCAACACATTAAAGACCGCGCGTAAAATGGTCGAAAACGGCGAAGATATTGTTTGGGAAATACTTGAAAAGGTTATTCACGAACATCCCGTTTTGTTGAACCGTGCGCCAACTTTGCACAGATTGTCATTGCTGGCATTTGAACCGGTTTTGATTGAAGGCAAGGCAATTCGTTTGCACCCGTTGGTTTGCAAAGGGTTTAACGCCGACTTTGACGGTGACCAGATGGCTGTGCACGTGCCGATTTCGCTTGAGGCACAATTAGAGGCCCGCACATTGATGTTATCAACAAATAACATTTTGTCGCCGGCAAATGGTGAACCTATGACGGTGCCGTCACAAGACATGGTTTTGGGTATTTACTATATTTCCTTGATAAACGGCGAACATACCGAAAAGTCCCCGCGTTTCAGTGGTATGGACGAAGTCGAATTGGCGTTGGAAAACAAAACAATTGCTTTGCACACACCAATTGTCGCCCGTATCAATGGCAAAAATTACAAAACAACCGCCGGTCGCATGATTATCGGTCAATTGTTGCCTAAATCTGAAAATATGCCGTTTGATTTGGTGAACAAAGTTATGGGTCAACCGGAAATTAAAAAACTGTTGTCCACCACATATGAACGCTGTGGCGACAAGGCGATGATTATGTTGGCCGATGCATTAAAGAATACTGGATTTGAACAGGCGGCACGCAGTGGTATTTCCATTGGGTTTGACGATGTTGTTATTCCAGAAGAAAAGGAAAAAATGATTGCCGATGCAGAAAAGGCCGCCGCGGATATCGAAGATCAATATCAAAACGGTTTGCTGTCATCGGGTGAACGCTATAACAAACTTATCGATATGTGGCAGAAAACAACCGACAGTTTGGGTCAAAAGGCATATGCTGCGTTGGGTCGTTCAACGGGCGATAATTGGAATTCAATCTATATGATGGCGGATTCCAAGGCCCGTGGTTCTAAAAACCAGATTCAACAGTTGGCCGGTATGCGTGGTATGATGCAAAAACCCGATGGTTCGATTATCGAAGTTCCAATTATTTCAAACTTTAAGGAAGGTTTGACAATGGCGGAATACTTTACATCAACCCACGGTGCACGTAAAGGTTTGTCTGATACCGCGTTGAAAACGGCCCAGGCGGGTTATTTGACACGTCGTTTGGTCGATTTGGCGTTGAATACGGTTATTACCGAACACGATTGCGGAACAAAAGAATTTATTACCGCAAAACCGGTGTACCAAGGCAGCACACTGTCCGTGCCATTGGGCGATGTCGTTTTGGGTCGTACCGCGGCGCACGATATTATTCACCCAATTACCAAGGAAGTTATCGTTCCGGCCGGTGAATTGATTACCAAGGTTGCCGCACGTCAAATCAATGAATCTGGCCTGCCAAGTGTTGATGTTCGCAGCGTTTTGACATGTTGCAGTGACGGTCTGTGTGCAAAATGCTATGGTATGGATTTGTCACGTCAATCTTTGGTTCACGTTGGCGAAGCGGTCGGTGTTGTTGCCGGTCAATCCATTGGTGAACCGGGAACCCAGTTGACATTGCGTACATTCCACATTGGTGGTATTGCATCCGGCGGTGCCGAAAGCCATTATATTGAGGCCCCGGTCGCAGGTAAAATTAAATTGTCCGGTGTGAACACAATTAAAAATTCTGCGGGCCGTATCGTTGTTTTGTCGCGTAATGGCAAAATCGCGGTCACATCACCCAAGGGCGAAGAATTGTTCAGTTGTGGTTTGCCGTATGCGTCTATGTTGATTGTCAACGACGGCGACACGGTGGAAAAGGGTGCCAAGGTTGCAGAATGGGATCCGTATTCCAACACGATTATCGCGGAAAAAGACGGTATTGTGAAATTCAATGACTTGGTTGAAAACGTTTCTTTCCAAGAAGAAGTTGATTCTACAACCGGTATCATTTCGCGCAAGGTTATCAATTGGAAAACAAACACCAAAAAGGCGATGCAACCGGCAATTCGTTTGGTAAATGAAAACGGCGATGTATTGTCTTTGGGTGGTAAAAAGATTGCGGAATATCTGTTGCCGATACATTCTGTGTTGAATGTCGCAGACGGCGCAACCGTTGCGGCGGGCGATATTTTGGCACGCATCCCGGTCCAGGCGAAACGTACGGGCGATATTACGGGTGGTTTGCCGCGCGTTGAAGAATTGTTAGAGGTTCGTCGTCCTGCAAATCCTGCGCTGTTGGCGGAAATTGACGGAACGGTTGAATTGGAAGATGCAAAATCAAAAATCATCGTTCGTATTGAACCCGATAATGGAACCGCACCGGTTGAATACGCGGTACCCAAAGGAACAAACCTGTTGGTGCGCAGTGGTGATATCGTGAAAAAGGCCGATAAATTGGTCGATGGTGACCCGGTCCCACAGGATATTTTACGTATATTGGGGCAAAAGGCATTGGCAACATTTATGGTTGAACAAATTCAACAGGTTTATCGCCTTCAGGGTGTGTCCATCAACGACAAACATATTGAAATTTTGATACGTGAAATGACACGTCGCGTGGAAATCACCGACCCGGGCGATACAGGATTCCTTATGGGACATGTGGTTGACCGTGTCGATTTCGAAGAAGAAAATGCACGCGTTGTTCATGACGGTGGTCGTCCGGCGGTTGCGTCCCAGGTTTTGGTTGGACTTACCCGTGCGTCACTTACCACACGTTCGTTCATTTCCAACGCATCGTTCCAACAAACCACCAAGGTTTTGGTTGATGCGGCAATCAATGGTTCGACCGATAAATTGGTTGGTATAAATGAAAACGTTATCGTTGGTCGTTTGATACCGATTGGAACCGGTGCATATGTCCGCCGCGTTCGTGAAATTGCACGGGCCGAAGAGAAAGCCGAACGTATCGCACGCGAAGGTGGCGATCATCAACAATTGTTGGATTTGTAAAGGGGACAAGGTTGGTGTTAGATGATTGGCATTTCTAACTAATCACTAACACTAACCACTAATACTAACCACCATGTTTGAAAAACCTGCAATCTTTTGTGACATAGACGGTGTGGTCAGTAAAAAGTGGGCCATTGCCGATTATGACCGCTTTGGTGAACCAAATGAAAATATGATACGCGTTTTGGAAACATTAGGGCGGGATTTCACAATTGTGTTTATAACCGGTCGTTGGGCAATGGGTCAACAAAAGGTTGATGCGTTCATAGATAATCTGTTGCCGAACATTAAAAAATTGGTGTTTTGCAAACCACATGATTATCCCGGCACAACGGCGGAATATAAATTGGCAAAAATAAAAGATTTGGAATCGAAGGGTTACAAATTTTATATGGGTTTGGACGACCATAGCGCGGTAATTGGATTGATGCACAACCACGGTATGTTTGTCGCCAAGGTGATATCGGATTAAACTTTTTCTTGCAAAAATTCGATATTATAATAAAATGAACAGAAGAAAATAAAAAAGGATAGCAAAATGGCAGTTCCAAGAAGTAAAACCAGTAAAGCACGCAGCGCACAACGTCGTTCACACGATGCGTTGGCAACAATGCCGTGCGGCGTATGCAAAACATGCGGTGAAAAGAAACGTCCGCATCATGTATGCCCGGCGTGTGGTGCAAAATAATAAATAAACAAATATACCCGCAGATGTGGCGCGGTCGCGCCTGTCTGCGTTTTTAGTGCCAAAATGGAAAACGATAAAAAAATTATTGCGATTGATGCGATGGGCGGGGACAAAGGGCCGGCCGTTGTTTTGGGTGGTATGAATCAGTTTTTATACCAACATGGTGAATCGCACATTTCTTTCCATATATTTGGGGACGAGGCACGTCTGCGCAAAATGTTGGCGCGTTATCCGCGTGTCGCGCGTAATGCAACGGTGATAAATGCGCCGGGCGTAATTCGTATGACGGACAAGATTCGCGATGTTATTCGCCACGCCCAAGATACATCTATGTATATGGCAATCAAGGATGTCCGCGAAGGCAACGCGTCCGCGGTGGTCAGTGCGGGCAACACCGGTGTTTTAATGTCGTTGTCTAAATTGGCATTAAAGACGGTTGATGGAATTTCACGCCCGGCAATAACGACCATGTTGCCGTCGGGCGCGGGTGATTCGCGCGTGGTCGTACTGGATTTGGGCGCAAATGTTAAATGTGATGCCGGCGATTTGTTTGACTTTGCAATCCTTGGCGGTGTCTATGCCGAGTTTATAGGCAAAATGCCCCGCCCGAAACTTGGTGTATTGAACATCGGCGAAGAAGAAACCAAGGGCAACGAAACGCTGCAAAAATTAAATAATGTTTTGAATGCACATCGCGACGCATTGCCGTATGAATACCTTGGGTTTGTTGAACCAACGGATATAAGTGCCGGCCGGGTCCAGGTTGTTGTGACAGACGGATTTACCGGCAACATAGTTTTGAAAACGGTTGAAGGCACGGCAAAACTTATCAAACGCGTAATCGGTGAAAATATGAAAAAATCGTGGCTGGCCATAATCGGTGCTTTTTTCTTGGTTCACGTTTTCAAACGCCTTAAGCATAAAATAGACCCGCGTTCCTATGCCGGTGCAACATTTTTGGGCTTAAAGGGCTTTGCGGTTAAAACCCACGGAAATTCGGATGCGTTGGCATTTGCAAATGCAATTCAATACGCGGCGGATTTGGCCAAGAATGATTTGAACGATATAATCCGCACGCGTGCGGCGAACATGGCCCCCATCCGCGCCGAATTGCAAGAATAATTATTTACATCTTTTTTTTATTTCCAAACTATGATATAATATCCCCGAACGAGAAAGGGGGATCATAAATGTTTCAATCTTCGCAAACCCGCAAAAATCTAGGGGGGGGGGTGGCCTGGCGGCCAAATAATTTGACGAACAAGGTTCGGCAAATTCGCCCGATTT
>JAFSOV010000006.1 GCA_017443235.1 Alphaproteobacteria bacterium | reverse complement strand
TTATCAGAAGTCATATCAGACCGTATAAACACTATTCGGTTGATGGGCGGTTGGTTGGAAAGTATGTTATCCACATGCCGCGACTATTTGATATTCCGGTGCCGTATGCGCAGGGGTTTAACATAGAATTTACTCCTTTGGGTGGAACAAAAGTGGAAGATAGTGTTCGTGAATCTATTAAAATATCCGATGCTTATCAAATGGACGTTTGGATGAATTGGTATAACATCCCGATAAATGTTCCATATAAAACCGAAAATAACGAACAAGCTATTCGGGCCATTGTTGATGCGTATCTTGAACGATTCAACCAACGTGCAAAGCGCAGCAGATGCGTCGGCGGATAGTGTCATAAAAAAGGAAAACAAAAATGGCAGATAAAATTGAAATGGAACCATTATATGAACGGGATTATAATTTACCCCAAGACACATATGTTTGTTCGGCTACTGGGTTGGTATGTGAAAAGGTATCACAACATTTTCGTGAATATCGTGCATTTATAGAACACTTGTCTGAAACAAATGATAACAGATTATTTTTACAAGGTGAACCAAATTTGTGTATTGATCCGGATTATTTTGGTCGTTGCACTGTTTATGATAATTTTATGAAAAAAGTTGCTGAGTTTGCCAAAAGTAGAGAACATTAAAATCCTGTCCTTTACACCGATTTTATGATATAATTCCCCTGTTATCACAGGGGATTTTTATGAAAGAAATGATTGCCTATGCGTTTTTATGTGTTTATACCGTTTTGGAATTTGTTGCCTATATTCCCCAGATTGTTAAGATATTAAAAACCAAACATGCAGATGATTTAAGTTTAACATCTTGGTTCGTGTGGATTACCACCGATTTGTCTTATCTGGGATACGTGCTGTTGGAAACTCCGCAATTTGGGGTGATATTTATCGCAACACTGGATTTGGTGTTTATTTTGTCGGTGTTCTTGTTGACCGCGTATTACCAAAAACACCACAAACGCAGAAAAAAATACTAAAAACAAAATTTGATTGTAATGTGAATTTGGTGTAATATTATCCCATCATATTTAATAAAAAGGAAACGAGATGAAACTTCGTACGATTGAGGGTTTAGATTTGCGTGGAAAATATGTTTTGCTGCGCGATGATTTTAATGTGCAAATATTGGATGGAAAAATTACCGAGGCGTTCCGTATAGAACGGAGTCAGCCTACAATAAACTTCCTGCGCGATGCGGGGGCGCGGGTTGCGATTTGTTCGCACCTGGGGCGGCCAAAGGGTGAACGCGATATGAAATATTCGCTGCGCCCCGTTGCCGAATATATGAATTTGCCGTTGATAGATGATTGTTTGAATAAAGATTTTTTGGCAAATATGCACGATGGCGATGTCGTAATTTTGGAAAATGTTCGCTTCTATTCCGAAGAAGAAGATAATAATCCGGACTTTGCGCGCGCGTTGGCAAACGGTTTCGATTTGTTCGTGAACGATGCCTTCGCCGTTTCGCACCGTGCACACGCCAGTACAGTTGGCGTGACAGAGTTCCTGCCATCATACGCGGGTTTGTTGTTGGCCAGTGAAATTGAAAACATAACGCGTGTTATGGCGGGCCCAAAACATCCGGTGCTGTCTATTGTTGCGGGGTCCAAGGTTTCAACCAAAATTGGTGTTCTGCGTGCATTGATACGGTTGTCTGATACGGTCATTGTTGGCGGGGCATTGGGAACAACATTTAATTTTGCGATGGGCGAACCGGTTGGAAATTCTTTGTACGAACCCGACCAGGTGGAAAACGCGTTGGAAATTATGAAATATGCGCGTGAAAATAATTGTCGGTTCCTTGTCCCGCTGGATAAAGGTGTTGGGCCGGTATTTGAAGCCGATGCACCGCGCACCGATAAAGACATGGCGGATATTTTGCCGGACGATGTTATTATTGACGGCGGACCAAAAACCGCCGCGCGTGACGCGGATGAAATAGGGCGGGCCGCCACAGTTATTTGGAACGGAACGGTCGGTATGGCGGAATGGCAACCGACATGGTCGTATGGTTCTTTTGCGATTGCGCGTGCAATTGCGGAAAAAACACGTGCAGGAAAATTACACAGCATTGTTGGTGGTGGTGACACGGTCGCATGCCTGGATGCGTGCGGTGTGATGGACGACATTACTTATGTTTCCACCGGCGGCGGCGCATTTTTGGAATTTATCGAAGGAAAAGATTTGCCTGGAATTTCCGTGTTGATAGAAAAATAGAAAAACGGACGCCTTTGCGTCCGTTTTTACTAACCACTATCCACTAACCCTAACCACTATTTCACAAACCGGTTATATGTTTTTTCGTTTATTTTGATTGGATATTCACGTTCCAGGTATGCGTCAAAATCTGCGCGGATATGACCGGCGGCCATTTTAGAAACTTCGGCGCCCACAGATTCCATTTTCTTGTTGTCCGGGGCCGGCATTTTTTCATTTTCAATGTGCATTACATAAAATGCATTTGAATCATCGGCAATTAAATTTTCACCAACAGAACCCTTGAACGCGGCAACCAAAACCGCCGGGGCGGCGCCGTCTGTGCGTGTTATGGTCGTTGTTTTCTTGTTCGCCAATTTACCGGTTTTATTCAAATCGACCAACAATTCGTTCGCACGAACGTACGCCAATTTGCGGCGTTCGGCGCGCGTCCATTCCGCGGTCAAATCTTTTTTAACCGTATCAAATTCCGCGTTATGTTCAGGTGTAATTTTATCAATGCGAACGATTACAAAGCCGTCACGTGTTTCAATCATTTCACTTTCCACGCCCGCATCCATATCGAACACGCGTGCAATCATTGCGTTATCAAAGAATTTATCGTCCGGCAATTTTTGTGCCGTGATATTTTTATATTCTTTGAATTTTGCATTATGTGCCTTGGCCGCCGTGGCCAGTGTATCGCCACCGATTATATCGTCTTCCATTTTTTGCGCGATTTTCAGGTTCTGTTCATATTCATCGGGTTTATCCATTTCGGTCGGCAATATCACGTATGAAATATCGCGGCTTTCGGCGATACGATGCGGATTTTGTTTATAGAATTCGCGCAATTGTTCTTCGGTTGGTGTCGCCACATCAAATTCCGCAAACTTTACCGTTGCCACATCGATTGTGCGTGATGCGCCGCGTGCATTGTACGCCGCACGAACCGCAAAGCGCGGTGTTTTGATTTTTGTGTTTATTGGCGTGTTCACCATTTCACTTAGCGCGCGCATACGGATATCGTTTGCAACATCCGATTCGGTCAGCCCCGAATTACGCAGCACCACATCAAACGCGACCGGGGAAAATTTCCCGTTTTCTTGGAATTGTGGAATTTCGCGAATTTCATTTGCGATTCGGTGGTCGGATACTACATAACCCAAATCATCTGCATGTTTTTCGGTGCGTTTAATAGAAGCAATCTTTTTAATAACACCGTTTTGGAAAGCGGCCATCGCCGTTGGGTCGGTGTAAATCTTGCGTTGTTCTTCACGCGACAGATTTGCCAATTCGTTGGATTTCATATTCGAATATTGCTGAATAGAAATCTTGGCATCGCCAACGCGCATCAATGTCGTATCGGAAGAACTAAGACCGAATACCCATTCGGCAACGCCCCAACCGACAAACGAAAAGATTAAAATCCCCATCAAGACTTTCGCGACAGGTTTATCTGCCGCATTACGTAAATATTCTAGCATTTTGTCCCCTTTTGCGATAACATTAGCAGAACATTTCGTAAAAATGCAATGGAAAAAAAGGAAAAAACGATGAAATTTGTTGTTGGAAATTGGAAAATGAACGGTTCGCGTGAAATTTTGCGCGAAATGATTCGGCAAATTGATGGGTTGAGGCCCGAAAATCGCGTGGTTTTGTGCGTGCCTTTTACCTTGCTGGGCGAAAAATCCACAAATATCGCGTTTGGGGCCCAGGATGTTAGCAGCCATGAACGTGGCGCATATACCGGTGAAGTGTCCGCCACTATGTTGAGTGAGGCGGGCGCAAAATACGTCATTGTCGGGCACAGTGAACGTCGTATGTACCACGATGAAACCAACGATATTGTCCGGGAAAAGGCCATGCGGGCATTGGAATCGGGTATAACCCCAATAATATGCGTTGGTGAAACAATGGATGAAAAACGCGCAGGTAAAACAATTGATGTTATTACGTCTATGGTTCGGGAATCGTTGCCGACAAATGTGCGTGACGACATTATTATTGCGTATGAACCCCGTTGGGCAATTGGCGCCGGTATAACACCAACGGCGGATGAAATTGCCGGGGCGCACCGTGTGATTGCAGATACTTTGTCATATATGGGGTTGGACGGCACGCCAATTCTGTACGGTGCCAGTGTAAATGCCGCAAATGTTGGCGACATTGTCGCAATAAGAAACGTTGATGGTGTGTTGGTTGGGGGCGCATCCTTGAAACCGGAAGAATTCATACCTATAATACAAAGTGTAAAATAACAAAAGACAAGATTATGGAAGAAAAAAAAGTAAAGGTTGAACAGGTATCTTTGGATGGTGCCGAAAAATCCACCGTGGCCGAAGCCGCCACGGATACACGTATTCCGGAATTAGAGGCCGCATTGGCCGATATGAATGACAAGTATTTGCGCGCCATGGCAGAATTGGAAAATACGCGCCGTCGCGCGGCAATTGATGCAGAATCGCGTGCGCGCACGCGCGCAATATCGGTCGCCGAAAAGATTTTGCCGGTGGCGGATGCGGTTGATGCGGCGTTGAAACTTGCGCCGGATGACGCAGGTATAAAGTCTTTGGCGTTGGCATTGGAATCGGCGTTTGAACAGATTGGAATTGTTAAAATGGAAACGGTGGGCAAACCGTTGGACCCCACGCGCCATAATGCGATTCAGGTTGTGGCCACCCCGGACGGCGCCGCGCCGAATACAATCACCGAAGAATTACAGGCCGGATATATGATGGGCGATACCGTTTTACGGACGGCAATGGTGGTTGTGGCCAAATAATATTTGTGTGCGTTTGCCAAGTGCAAATTTGTGTGATATAATTAAAAGAAAAATTTAAAGGATTGATTATGTCTTTGGTACCAATTGTAATAGAAGAATCCCCACGTGGCGAACGGTCGTTTGACATTTATTCGCGTTTGCTGCGTGACCGCATTGTTATGATAAACGGCGAAATTGAACCCGGCATGGCCAGCACTATTGTGGCGCAATTACTGTTTTTGGAATCGGAAAATCCAAACGCGGATATATCGCTTTATATCAACAGTCCCGGTGGCGACGTGTCGGCGGGTTGGGCAATTATGGATACAATGCATTACATTAAATCGCCGGTTTCAACCATTGGTATGGGATTGGTCGCGTCAATGGGTTCGGTTTTGTTGGCGGCGGGTGAAAAGGGCAAACGTTTTGTTTTGCCAAATACCCAGGTTATGATACATCAACCAATGGCGGGCGCACGCGGTCAAATTACCGATATGGAAATTCAATTGAACCAGTTTCAAAAGAATAAAAAGGCTTTGGTTAAACAAATGGCGGGCTTTACGGGCCGCAAAGAAAAAGAAGTCTTTGATGCGATGGAACGTGATAATTGGATGACACCGACCGAGGCCAAAGATTTCGGGCTTATCGATGGTATATTGGTTCGTAAATAAACAATAAACGGGTGGGCAATATGAGTGACGAAAAAAAGACGCCGGAAAAACAAGACCAACATCAGTTCTGCAGTTTCTGTGGCAAAGCGGTGTACGAAGTCAAAAAATTGGTTAGTGGTCGCAATGTTTGCATTTGCGATGAATGTATCGCACTGTGCAATGATATTATGGCGGACGATATGCGGACCGAGGTCACCCGGGATGCGGAAAAATTGCCAACCCCGCGTCAAATATACGATTTTTTAAACGAATATATTATCGGCCAAGATGCCGCAAAGCGGACTTTGGCGGTCGCGGTCTATAATCATTATAAGCGGCACAATGTCACTTTGTCTTCGAATGTAGAAATTCAAAAATCTAATGTGTTGCTGATTGGGCCGACCGGTACGGGTAAAACGCTGTTTGCGCAAACATTGGCGCGCATTTTGGATGTGCCGTTTGCGATTGCGGACGCAACCACATTGACCGAGGCCGGATATGTTGGCGACGATGTGGAAAGTGTTTTGACGCAGTTGTTGCATAATGCGGGTTTTGATGTAGAACGCGCGCAACGCGGAATTGTCTATATTGATGAAATTGATAAAATTGCACGCAAATCGGAAAATCCATCTTTGACGCGCGATGTTTCCGGCGAAGGCGTGCAACAGGCGTTATTGAAATTGGTTGAAGGCACCGTTGCAAATGTCTCGGCCAGTGGCGCAGGGCGCAAACACCCAGGCGAGGCGACCGTGCGTTTGGATACATCCAAGATATTGTTTATTTGTGGCGGGGCGTTTGATGGGTTAAATAAAATTATTGCGAATCGCAAGTGCGAACGTGCCGGAATTGGATTCGGCGCAGATGTCACATCAAAAAGCGAACGCGAATCACAAAATCATATGGCGGACGTGCAACCCCAAGATTTGGTAAAGTTCGGTATAATTCCGGAACTGATTGGGCGTTTGCCGGTTGTCGCAACGTTGGAAGAATTGGACGAAGACGCATTGGTGAAAATACTGACCGAACCCAAAAATGCGATTGTTCGTCAATATGTTGCGATGTTGTCGATGGATGATGTGAAATTGACCGTGACCGAAGACGGTCTGCGTGAAATTGCGAAATTGGCGTTGGCGCGGAAAACGGGTGCGCGCGGTCTGCGCAGTATTTTGGAACGGATATTATTGGAACCGATGTTTAATGCCCCGGACAAGACCGATTTGGCGGAAATTATTATTGATAAAGACGTGGTGTCGGGCAAAAAACCGCCGGTTGAAATCCTTAAAACCGCGAAAAAGGCGGCATAAGGGGCATTCTGTTGTTTAAATAAAATCGTTAAAGTCCAGATTGAGATTCGTCAATATACGTACACGCTTTGGTAGCCGTGTCGCACAGGGCAACTTTGCCGCTGACACTTGGACAATCGTTTGCCATCGTGCACCCACATTTATAAATGATGGTTGTGCTCTTGCCATTCTGTGCCACCCCGCTGCAACATTCTGTTACATTTGTGTATGTTTCCCCATACGCCTTGCATGATGCTGTGGCCGATGTCAATGGCGCGAATGTACCCGCCGGAGCAATGGATTGGGTACTATCACCCACCAGCCATAAATTACAATCATCACCACTGGAACACGCATTTCCATTGCCGTCAACACGCGTTAGAACTTGGTTATTGATGCTCAGGTTTTCCACCGCCGCCGCAAAGTCGTGCACTACTCCGGCGGTAACCAGATCTGCACTATAGTCTTCATCGTATATCTCGCTACCATCATAAATATAACGTTCACCTATCACACCTTCTCTATCGGTATAGGTCACAACAGTATCACCAATACCATTAGTTTTATAATTAACATCAGATGCCGGAATAATATTTTGTTTCAGATCATCACGTGCATCTACGTATGATTTTGCCGCAACGGTGATGTCAGGATTTGGTTTGTCATCCTTGGCCGCCATTACACTGTTGATTGCTAAAACCGATGCAATCGCACCGATGAATAACGCTTGTTTCATAATATTCCTCCCATTTTCCTTCTCGTCATCCCGATGAAAATCGGGATCTCTTTAGTCTCGTCGTGACCCACCAGATCCCGACCTGTATCACCCACAAAAATGCAGCGCATTTTTACAGGGATGACGCATATTTTCTATGCTTTATAGTGTATCAAAAAGGTACCTTTTTTGTGACCAGGGGTCGCGTTTTGTAAGTAATTGATTTTACTGAATCGCAATTTCTAAAAAAAGTGATGGACATAAACGTACGTTTTTTGTGACCAACTACCCCACCACCTCCGGTGGTCCCCCCCTTCACAATGTGAAGGGGAATTACCCAAAAAACCGTCGGATTTCCGCCGTCATCCCGGGCTTGGTCCGGGACAGGGTCTATAAACCTGTGACAAATATTACAGAATTATTCTGTGGCCCGCATCACAACTGCTTAGCCCTATGGCGGACCCCGATGCGCGGGGTGGCAAAAATTTTTTACTTGATTCTATGGACAAAAAATAGTATTGTGTTAAAAAAGAGGTTTGCCATGACGCAAAATTATAATGGTTTAGGCATTGGGCGGCACCGTATTATGGAATTGCCACGGTCCACGTATGCGGTGTATTTTTCGGATACCACGGCAATGTTGGCCGAAGCCAATAAATTACGCCTTAAATTAAAACCTGAAGATGCGCACGCCATTGACAGCGCCAATAATGTGAATTTTTATTCCATTCGTTCAAATGTTGGGACGCCGTTGGTTATGTTAAAGGTTATGGATGATGCCGTTCAATGGTGTCGCGGTATAGACGCAACGCTTCCATCAAACTATGTGCGCCAAATTGTGGCATTTATTGTCACAAAACGATTTGGAATTGCGGGCGATATGGCATGTACCGGTATCATTGAACAAAAGGGTAAATATTATAATATCTATGATTTGCCCAAGGGTTTTGTTTACCATGGAAACATGGATTTGTCTTATGCGGGATTGACCGAATTGCCCGATATGCGAACCATCACCATCAAGGGTGATTATAATATCAGTGGGAATAATTTGCGGCACTTGACGGGTGCACCGTCCAAGGTAGAAGGTGATTTTATCATTATGCATAATTTTGTGCCATACCTGTTCAAAGATAAACCGCAATTTACAAAGATTGGTGGCAAATTTTATAACTATTTCTATCCAAACGGACGTTAAAATAAAAAAAATCCGCTGCGCGGACAAATCTTGACGCTTGGGGTGCCGATGCTTTTTCTACCGCGACGCCCCAGTGGAATTCCGACACAGGTCATCGCAGCCACCAACACCCCAAAGGGTCGGGAATCTAGATAACGACAACACACATTGGAACTCTTTCTTTTCGATGCGCATGCCGGCTCGCTTTAGGGCTCCTCACAAGTCCTGAATTCAACCCCAATTGAACTCGACAGTTATTATATCAGTATTTTGTATTTGATACAAGCAAAAAATTAAAAAAATCACAAAAAATTATCAAAAATAAAAAAATCTGCATCAAATGCAGATTTTTTCATAATGGAAATCTTGCCTATCGATTAAAATATATTCCGCGTTGGCCCGCCGATGTTGATACCATAGAATTAAATGTTGAATTCGCGTCCGCCGTCGTCATCCCGCGGCCCGATGGATTATAATTTGCACCATTTAATAATATCAACATTGGCACTTCGCCATTACAATCAATTGCGTACAGGTCGGGGTTATAATATTTGCCATAACATTTGCCGTTCATAACCGCCGCATAGCCGTCCGCCGCCAACGCCACACAGGTCGGTTGGGCACCGGTTGTAATTTCGCCATACGGTAATTCTTCGGTTGGGTTGGACAATATGCCGTTGCACCATACACGCACATATTCGCCATTTAATGAAACCATCGCACCGCCATTTGTGGATTTGCGCGCGCCATAGCAATTGTCGGTTGAAACGTATACGTTTGTATCAAAGTCCGCGATAATTCCGGTGCCGTTTGTAATTGCCGCGCGCTCCATCGCGACCGGTTCCGCGCCACCCGATATCAATGCGTTTGGGCAAATGTATTTTTTTCCACGGCATCCACCGGTTACGTCCCAACCGGTTTCAAAACTGAAATCAATACCGGCGGTTGATGCGGCATAGCAACGCGTATCGTCTATATCACATATTGTGTCACGGTTCCACCAATCGGTTGCGCCAAATGCGGTTCCCGATATCATACCCAATATAACCAAAGGAATTATTTTTATTTTCATTTTTTCCCCTTGCATCCTTAGCCTTAGTATAACATTTTTTGCCGCCCCGCGCAAGCGTGACGTATTATTGTTCCTTGCACAGTCCCCAACCAAAATTCGCGTTTGTTTCGTTATAGAAATCTATGAACCTGCCAATTGGGTCGCCATTGGGGTCTGTTTGGTATGTCGTTGTCCATGTTCCGCCCATACGGTCGCATTCGGCCGCCAATACGGTTGCCATATCACGTTTAATGGAATCCATAACCGTATTCACATCGGCCAAGACATCGGTTGGAATGACATTGGTTCCCGGGCGTGTGCAGTATTGCAATGCGTACAGGACCATTTTTTGATACAAACTGCCGACATAATCGGGACTGCACGTGTCGGTGCCGGGGCGCGGTGCGTCTGTGTCACCGGGGCACGTCCAACCAGCGGGGCATACATAACATTTGCCGTTCGAGAGGAAATATCCCACGTTGCACCTGGTATAAACACGGTTTTCCCAACATGTGAAACTGTTAAGTATACTGTTCGGGTCTATGGTTGGATTGCTAATGGCCGGTTCTGGGTCTGGGGCATTGGTATATCCGGTGGTATCGGGACTGGTTAAATATGTACAGATTGGATTTTGCGCGTACAATGCATTGCCCGGGGTATAAATACGGCAACCATATGGGTAATCGTGCAATGTGTCCGAACCCGACACGCGACAAAGTTTTTTCGCATAATCTTGCAGTGTGCCAAGGCAATTTTGTGCAATTTTTTGGTTTGTGATATTTCGCATTTCACTAATCAACAATTGCAGACCCGTGGGGCCGCCACCGTAAAGGTTGCTGCACGTGGCCAATTTTTCTGTGCACATTTCTTCGGATAACACCAACCGGTCGCCCAACAACATTTGGTCTTCGATATTACTGAAATCGCGCAATTGATTCGTTTTTTCGTCATAACAAGTATTCACAACATCCATACATTCATTTTTAACCTGGCGAATGCGGGTCTGGCCGCCTTGGTATATTTCGGTTATGGCCTGGCGCAGAAATTCGTCCCATACCGAATCGGCAATATCACGGCATGTCTCCAATGTTTTTTCTGCGAATTTTTTCTTGTTGTTTAATTCGGCCACCAATTTGGCGTTTGTCGGGTTTGTTAAAACATCGCCGGATAAAGAAACCTGGTCATTTAATTTATAAAAATCTGCGGAATATATCGGGTCGCCGGTCACGCGGTTCAAATACAGTCCTGTTAAATCCAAACAATGAACATAGTTCGCACCGCACGCTGTGTCCGCGGTCAGGCTTTCACGCACGCCGGCAACACAATCATTTATTGATGAAGAATTATGTGCGTCATAATTTTCAAGTCGCGCAATATTCATTTCCCGATTCGTTTGACGTATCGCCGTGTTCGCATTCGTAGATTGCTTGTCCAGGTTCGACAGTATTATTGTGCAATCGTTTTCAATATACATTCCGTATGCAGATACAACCATATTCAATATTTTTGTGGATGGGCAACGGTCGGCCACCAATTCTGCGCATTGGGAATGTACGGCATTATACAGCGATTCGCCCGTCAGGTTCGCAATGTTTGCCCCGGAAATTAAATCTGTGGTGTTCCAAATCTGCTTTATGTCGCCGCCGATGTCCAATTGACCCGCGGTAGACAGTGCGTTCGAACGTGTGCCGGCCAAGACATCACTTATCGCGGTCAATTTTTTCGCCGATTCGGAATTGTCGCGTGTTTTTGATAATTTCAATTCGCCTTCACTTGCCGTCAGCATTGCTTTGACCTCGGCCGGGGTTTTTAATATTGCCTCGATATTCAAATCTTTGAAGTCTTGTAATTGGTCGGCCGTTTGATTTAATACGCGTTCGCGTGCCTTGATTGTTTCAAGGCGCGAAGAACACACGCACCGCCGATATTTATCGTTCGCCACCGCGCAGAATTGATCCATACACGCGAAATATGCGTCTTGGCATTCATTTTGTTGAATGTCAAAAGTATTGGTTGGAATCGATTTCAGGTCTGTGGCCAATGCGCCGCGTGCGGTTTTTGTTTTTGCCGCGCGGGCCGGTCGCGCGACCGTTACGGTTGATGTGGCGCGCGCCCCGCGCAGGTCCAATGCACGCGATGACGTACTTGACGTGGCCGTGGCGGTTCGTGTGCCCGTACGTGCGCGCGCGCCCGAATCGGTTCGTGTTGCGGCACCTGCGCGATTTGCGACATTGGTTGCGGTGCGCGATACAACGGACGCATCACGTGAATTGGTTGTGGCGGAATTTGTGCGTGACAAAGAATCGGAACCGCGCACCGCAGCCGACGACGCACCGATAGACAGTGCGATTGTTGTAATAAAGACAATAATTCCTTTCATCTCTTTCAAACCTAAGGTTAGCAAAAAATAAAATCCCGCCGCAAGTGCAATTTACATTTATAAAAACAAATTTAGATAAAATTTACTTGCATAAAATCATTCAAATATTTTATGATGTACCCGATGGGGCGTGTTGTCCCATTGGGCTTAAGAACCCGCAAACCCGCTCGTATATTGTATGGGCGAAAAATTCCAACCGCGTACAGTGGTTGGAGTGTTGCGAATATGTTGAATAAGCAACGCAATTGGTTTGATTGTTCTTAAACTCCAACCACTGAATTTTCGGTGGTTTTTCATTTGTATCTGGTTTGAGGAGGCGGAACAATGATACGACGTTTTTTTGTCGCGTTTGCGGTTGGTTTTGTGTGCATATTTGGTGCGACCGCGGCACGTGCGTGTACAGATGATGAAATTGATGTTCTGGGCGATGGCACCCAATGCGAGACTGTAAAATTCACCGTTACCACAACAGAATTGGCCGCCGATGCGACTTTTCAATTTTATATGTCTGCCAAGGGAACATTCTATGTTGATTGCGGTGGTGATGGCATATTGTCTTCCAGTACCACCGATGTATCGGGTAAAACGATAACACGTTCCAACACGACCGGCGCAACATATACATGTACATATTCCACCGCCAGTGGCCCAGACGGTTATGATATTCGATTCGGTGGTATCGCCGGGACGGCGGCCAATAAACCATATTCGACCGCAACAACGGCCGCGGCATCGGTGATACGATTCAATGTGACGCCGACATTGGTCGCGCGGGTATCCGGTTCATTGGGGGCGATATTTCCTACGCGTAATGCCACATATACACCACGTTTTCGTGATACTTTTAGTGGGTGTACAAATTTAACCGAAATTCCGTCCACTTTGTTCTCGGGCGTGACCGGTGCGGCAACTTCCCGTTTTTATAGAACTTTCTATGGTTGCACATCTTTGCAATCAATTCCGGCGGGTTTATTTGATGGGATAAATGCGCAACAAACCAATATGTTTTACCAAACATTTTATAATTGTTCTGGGCTTACGGGATATATTCCGGCGGGTTTGTTTGATAAAATAACGTCATACGCAAGTAATATGATGTATCAGATATTTTATGGAACCGGATTGGATACAAGTTGTTCAGGAACAACCGTTCAATATACCACCATATTTGATGGTTATTGGAATGGCAGAGTGTCGTGTGTTGAACCATATATCACAGAAATAGTATTAAATGACGCCGATGCCACCACCGCATCAAACCCAACGACGGTCTATTTGAAATATGGAACCGGTTGGTATTCCGATTCAAATGCGACAACGCCAATTTCTGCATTGTCCACAAACCCGACCAAGACAGGTTATATATTTGATGGATATTGGACGGTGGCGAATGGGTCGGGAACCCAGGTTATTGATGCAAATGGTGGTGTCATAACGACAGATGCAATTCTGCATCTTGAAAAATATGGGACCGCATCACCCCAGACCGTATATGCCAATTGGGTAAATAACTATACCGTCACATACAGTTGTGGCGATGGCACGGGAACGCCACCGGCGAACGAAACGGCAACATCGCGCAAAACATTTAATACGCCGACCACAGTAAACTGTTCACGTGATGGGTACGCATTTTCGGGATGGTTGGTTTCCGGAACGTCTGATGTAAAAACAACGGCGTTTGCGTGGAATTACACCGAAGACAAAACATTTACCGCGCAATGGGGGGATGTAAAATTCAGTGTCACAACAACAAATTTATCGGCAAATACGACATTTAGATTTATTCTATCGGTCAATGGGACGGTTTATATAGATTGGGGCGATGGCACCAACCAGGTTATCGTTCGCACGAATACCACAGATACACTGTATGAGCATACATATCAATCTGCCGGGAAATACACCATGGGTTTTGGTGCGGGCCGTCCAACCGCATATGGGGCGGTTGAACACGCCCCGATCCGGTTTAACAGTGGCCTGGGGTCCAATGTGTACAGCGAGGACAGCCGGCTTACATCATCTTTAATTGCCGGAATTTCCGGGTCACTGGGTGCGTTGTTTCCAACAATTGGCGCAAGTGGCGTTAGTAACAACCCAAGTTTTTATCGTGTGTTCAGAAAATGCGTTAATTTGGAAGGCTCGATTCCGCCGAATTTGTTTGCGGGCGCCACCCGTACAGAACAGAGTATGTTTGCCGAAACATTTAAGGGATGTACAAAATTAAGTGGACAAATTCCGGCGGAATTATTTGCAAGCGCTGTTGGTGCGCCCGAGCGGACAATTTTTTATGAGACATTTATGGATTGTCCGAATCTGTGGGGTGAAATTCCCGAAGAATTGTTTGCGACAATTTCTGGGGCACCGGTTTACGGTATTTTTGAAAACACATTTATGCGTTGCACGGGGCTTAGCGGGACGATTCCGGAAAATCTGTTTTCGGGTATTGTTGGGGCGCCCGCCCAGTATATGTTTTCGGGCACTTTTCAGGGAACAACAAATCTTACGGGGTACGTGCCACGTAATCTGTTTTCTGGCATAACATCGGGGACCACAACAAATATGATGACCAATGTCTTTACCGACAGTGGTGTTTGGACCGAATGTCCATGTGGGACGAATCAATATATAACCGGATTTGAAAGTTGGTGGTCCGATCGTGTATCTTGCCAGGTTGGGAAAAAGTCCAATGAACATTGGAATAATGGGGTTTGCACGACTGATTGTGAATTGGGTTTTACGACACTTAAGACATCAAATAATTTGGAATACCCGATTTTGACCGATGCAACCGGTCAACATAATATAAACATTGGCGTTGGGGGTGATGTATGCCGTGTGCCGTTGGCAAGTGGTGCGGCAAGTAATGCGATAAACGTTTCGTTTGGTGGCGCAATATATCACGCGACCGTGCCGGATGAAATTGTGCCAGATGGATTTACCGGTCAACCGGAATAATTGTTTTTGGTTATATACAAATAAAAAATTCCGCGGGGCGGAATTTTTTATAATTGCTTAACCGAGTATACTTATTGTGCCGGGGTGTCGGTTGCCGCGCGTTTGCGTTCGACAAATGTAATGCGACCCTTGGCCAAATCGTATGGGGTCATTTCAACGCGGACGCGTTCGCCAACGTTGACCCATATGCGCGCCTTGCGCATTTTGCCACACACGGTTGCCAAAATTTCGTGGCCATTATCCAATTTTACCCGGAACATTGTGTTCGGTAATTTGTCTTCGACGGTTCCGGTAAAAACAACAACATCATCTTTTGCCATATTTGTCCTTTGGGTTTATGTTGCATAAATAATATGTTGATTGGTCAAAAAAATCAAGAATTTTTTGTTGCGACCCGGGGCGCAATCTGGTAAAATCATATGAAAGATGTAGGATGGAAAATATGAAGATAAAATCGCTTGCATTGGTGTTGGTGTTGTTACCGACGGTTGTGTTTGCCGCCACGCGTGATGGTGGCAATTCGCGTGTTGGTGTGCGCGCGTCTATGTCGTCAATGACGCCCGCGCAAAAGGTGACGGGTGTTAAAAAGACATCCACGCCCGCCGTTCAATCCGCGCCCAAGGCGACAACCACCGAAGAAAAGCCGGCCGATGTCACGCCCGAGGCAGAACAGATTGTCAACGCCGTAATCGGTCCCGATGAATGTCGCGATGCGTATCGTGAATGTATGGATGATTTCTGTATGTTGGATGAATCCGAAGGTGGACGCTGTTCTTGTTCGGACAACATAAAACAATCGAAAAGTTTAATCCAAGAAATTCAAAAAATTCAATCTGATGCCGAATTGTTGTACACCGAAGGCGTGGAACGCGAAAAATTGGGCGCGCGCGCCAAGTTCGTTAAATTCGGTGAAAGTGAAACCGCAAAAAAGGCGTCACGCACATCGGGAATTGATTTGGTTGCGTGGATAAATGGTGGTGGTTCGGCGGAAAGCCTGGCCGCGGACGATGATATTGGTGATAACCTGTATGCGATGGCCGCAGACAGTTGCGAATATATTTTATCGCAATGTGACGCAAAACGCGCAGAAATGGAAGAAAAACTGTACCAACGCGAAGTAATCAAAGACTGCAAGGCGTTTGATGGATACTTGGCGGAACAAAAACGTGGCGCAGAATCGAACAAGCGCACCGCCCAGGCGGCCGTGCGTTCGGCAACGTTGGATATGTTATCAACGACCAACAAATACAACCGTGGGGAATGTTTGTTGGCGTATCGCGCGTGCATTTCAGATAAAGGTGGTTGCGGTGTGAACTTTGAGAATTGTTTGGATGCGGCGTTGCTGAATCGCCGTGCGAACGCGTGTGAAAATGTTCTGGATCAATGTATGGCGGTAAAATCTTTTGTTTTGGAAGATTGGACGGCGGAATCCAAAATGATTCTGGCGGATGCCGCGGTGTACAGCGATGAAAATATGCGCCTTACGTGCAATGCGAAAATTCGTGCGTGTTTGGAAGAGGGTTGTTCTGTGTCCACAGATTCCGGGTGTTTGACCAATGTGAATGTCGCGGCGGGCGTATGCCCAATTATTGATGAATGCGATGCAAAAATTCCGGGGATAAAACAAAGTTGGAATAACAAATTGGCGGAATTGCGGACGAATTTCTGTCAAAATGATGTTGATAAATGTTTGCGCGATAAATGCGGAACGAATTTCACCGCGCCGGAATGTGTTGGCAAGAATACCGCGGATATTGTCGCCATGTGTCCCCAGGCGATGTTCGCATCGTGCAAGAACGAAAAATTCTTTGATGTGATTGTCAGTTCTGTGTTATTGCAGATGGATTATCAAATGGTCAATGGGTGCATAAATTACTTTGCGGAAAATTTGGGCCGTGTATGTGGGACCGATATGAATTGTCTGCCGAAAAGTGATATTGTTGAAAACCTGAATAAATTGCCCAAGGGTGAAAATGATTTACGTGACCAGGTTCGCGCCGAAAGCAAAAAGGCGGTGACCGAATTTATGAAACAATTTGAAAATGAAAAAACAATTGCCGCGTGTAAAAGTGCGGTTCAGCCCGCCGGTCGTCGCAGTTTGAAGGACAGTATATTTACGACCGCAAAAATGATTGCGGAAATTGGGGCGGAAAATCGTTATTTGGCGGATTTGGAATCGCGTATTGCGGAACTGTCGCGTGCCCAAGATGTCGAAGAAGCGCGCCAAAATTGTTTGACGATGTATGCGGTCGAGAAAAAACCAAAAACAACGGACGAAAACAAAACATATTCTTATATAAGAAGTGTGTCGTTTGAACCGTCACTGCGTAATTGTCATGTTTGCCGGATGCAACGCGTTTGTGAAACGGGCGGTGAATCCAAGGCGGCGTCTGCATTAAAGGCCGGTGCCGGCGGTGTCGCGGCCGGTGCGTCGGCCGGTGTATTGGCCGGTGGATGGGGCGCGTTAATTGGCGGTGTTGGTCTGGGGGCGTTGGGTGCAATTGGTGGCGCAATGTCCGGTGGTCAACAAGATTTCTGTCAAGAAATTGAATCCTGTGAAGATATAAATATGTAAAGGTTTTGCATATGAAAAAAATAACTTTTGTTGCGTTGTTGATTGTGGTGCCGGCGGTTGCGTTCGGTGCGGTGGCCAAGAAACAATCGGCCATTCAAAACGGAACAAATGTTCGCGCACGTGTTGCGGCGACCGGTATTTATTCCCAAGAATGCTATGATGCATATTATGGTTGTATGGATCAATTTTGTATTTCCGATAATGTGAACGGGGGCAGTTGTCTGTGCAGTAATGACAATGCCAAATACGAAGAAGAATTAAAAGAAATAAACGAAATGCTGGCCGAGGCCGACCGCATTCGCGATGTCGAGGTCGAAAAAATAAAACTTGGGTCCAATGTTGATATTGTCTTTGGTGGTGGCCGCATATATGATGACAAAGGAAATGTTGTTTATAATCTGAACAACGACAAACCAAAAACTTCCAAAAACAATCGCGAAGATTTATTGAAATTGTTCGAAACAAATTTCATTGAAGAAGATGACGAAGTCGATGAAGACGATATTATGAATAAAACCGGTGCGGCATTGTTTTCCGCGGCCAATGAAACATGTCAAAAACAGGTTGGTGCGGGTTGTGAAAAAGATATGACTTTCCTGCGGCAAACCTATGCGCGACAAATTGAATCTGATTGTCGCGGGTTTGCAAACAGCATTGCCCAGCAACGCGCCGCCGCACAATCGGCAATGAACGATGCAGAAAAACAGGTGCGCACCGCATTACGCGAAAGTTTTGATTCGGCCAATAAATACAACCAAGGCGAATGTATGGTTGAATTGAAAAACTGTATGATGGGTGCGGATGCGTGTGGAACCGATTGGGTGGATTGTGTGTCAACGGTTGCAGCCGAAAATATGCAGAATAAATCTTTGCAATCCAGTGTCGCCGGCACAAAAGTCAAAACGATGATTAAATACAATATATCGTCGTCTGTTATGGAACGTTTGGAATCCAAACGTACGATTTGTGAACGCGTGTTGGATCAATGTATGGCGGTGCGCGATAATGTTTGGGATGCGTTTCTGCGTGAAGCGGCGCCGACATTAAAGTTAGCGGAATTGCGCGCGGAATCAAATATGCGGACATCTTGTTTAAGTGATATAACGCAATGTTTGCACCGGGCGTGCAAAGACGATATCGCGGGCAAGGGCGTTGCGACAATGGATTCCTGTTTGTCGCGGCCCGATATGGCACGTTCGTTCTGCAAAAATCAAATTGAGCCATGCGAACGTATGGCCGGTGACGATTTGTGGTCCTATGTCAAAGACAAATTGTTGGCGATGCGCGTTGATGCATGCACGGCCGAGGTCAAAGATTGCTTTATGGATGAAAATCGTTGCGGGCCGGACTTTATGAATTGCATTGGTATGGATTATGATTTTATTCGTGAAATGTGCCCGTTGGATAAATTGGTTGCATGCAAAGGGTACAAGAAAGACGGCAAAGATTTTGGTATGGAAGATGTCGATTCTATTATTATGGGATTGTATTTGAATATAGATAATGCGGCGTTGGCAAACTGTCAAAAATTGGTTGAAGATAAAATGACCGAAATTTGCGGTTCAACCACAGACTGTAATAAATTTGCAAGTGACGATACAATCGGCACGGGCAGTCTGCGCAGCGTCAAAGACGGTAATATTTATCGCATAACCGGTATGATTTCATTTGGGGCATTACCCGTGGCCGGTTCCGGTGATAATGTCGGCAAGGTCGATATCACCGATTATATGAAGAATGCAAGGAATAATGCCGATAATCAAAAAGTTCCAAACCGTGATGAAATTTTGACGACTATTGAAAGTGAATTGAATAATGTTGCGAATAACATCAACCGTGTTATTGATATGATTGCAAGTGATGAAAAGATTAGATACTGTGTGACGGGACGTGATTTAAGTCAAATTGATCCGAATGCGGACCGCACACAAACCGTTGCGCGGTTCCCGCATATGCTGGATCAAATTAAAATGCAGATTGCCGTTGCCGCCCTGCGCCAGGCCCAGAATAATTACCAGGCAAAGTATAACGAATTATTGACCAAGGCGACCAAAGATTATTCTGCGGATGTTGCGCAATACCTGTGTCAAATGTTGCCGGTGACGGGTGGCGCGCCGGTTGATGGCAATGGATTGGAAAATGAAAAAACACAATTGAATCCACCGTACGCAATCAGTTATGATGTTGGTGCCGGACTTAGCAATACATTATTGGCGCGCGGCGGACGTGGTTCGTCTGCAACGACGGGAACCGTCACAGGTGGAAATTCGACCGCAAAACAAAATACATTTGTTGCCACAACCGGTGCGATATTGTCGGGCGGCGTGTCATTGGGTGTTGACGCAATGTCGGGTGCCGGTGGAAAATCAACCTATGAAATTCCGGGTGGCACGCGTGAAATGTGGTCAACATTTAATCGTGAAACGCGTATTTGTCGGTTGTGTTCGTCCACGGTGACACGTGATGTCACGCATACTTATAAACGTGGATTTTTGGGCATTGGGCACAAAGATGAAACGACTTGGACGGAATCTGAACCAGTTGAAAAGTGTGACGATATAGAAATGTAAATTAAAAAAGGAAAATAAAAATGCAAGAAGTTGAAGTTGTAGATGGTGTTATCGGCAATGCAGTCGATGCGGTCCAGGCCGTGCCTGAAAAAGTTCAGGCCAGTGCCGAACAGTTGAAAAGTTTAATTGATTCCTTGACCGGTATGGCGGTTGATTTCGGTTTGAAATTGATTGCGGCGATTGTCGTCTTGGTCGGTGGTATGTGGATTGCGCAACGGTTGTCGCGTGCATTCAAACGTATGTTGCAACGGCGCGGTGCGGATGCATCACTGGTGACATTTTTGGGTTCGTTTGTGAACATATTGTTGCGGATTTTTGTGATAATAATATCTTTAACAACCGTGGGTGTGCAAATGACATCCATTGTGGCGGTGCTGGGCGCGGCATCGTTGGCGGTTGGTATGGCGTTGTCGGGAACTATGCAGAACTTTGCCGGCGGAATTATTATTATGTTCCTGAAACCGTTCAAGGTTGACGATATTATAACCACCGCGGACGGTAAAACCGGCGTTGTGAAAAAGATTATGATTTTTACAACCGAAATTCATACCCTTGATAACCAGGTTATATTGTTGCCGAACGGTGCCCTTTCCAACAGCCAGATTACAAACCTGTCTATGACGGATACGCGGCGCGCAGATTTGTCCATTGCGATTTCCTATGGCGATAATATCGATGTCGCGCGCAAAGAAATCTTGGCGATTATCAAAGCCGACAAACGCGTTTTGAAAACCCCAGAACCGGTCGTGTTTGTTGCGGATTTGGCGGACAGTGCGGTTGTGTTGGGGGTGCGTTATTGGACCAAATCGGCCGATATGTTGCCAAGTCGTGGTGATATGATGGAACAAATTTATAATAAATTGCCAAAGCGGAAAATCCACTTCCCATTCCCGCAAATGGATGTACATGTCAAGAAATAGTGGTTAGTGTAAGTGGTTAGTGAAAACATCGCGCTTGGCGATGTTTTTTGTTTTTATTCCTGGCACGCCCGGCAGGACTCGAACCTGCAATCCACAGATTAGAAATCTGTTGCATTATCCATTGTGCTACGGGCGCGTGTACCATTATTATAACTAAAAATTCCCAAAAAACAAGTGGGCAGTTTTAGAGCCACACTAACCACTAACACTGGTCACTAACCACTTGTCCGGTTTCTTTCCTATATTTTATAGAGCGCCTGCGTGGTATAATTTGTTTGCATTTATCAAAGGAGTAAAATATGAAAAAATGGATGTGGTTTATTATCGCAATGGTAATTTCTTTCGTGCCGGGAATATTTGGTGTGTTCTTTACACCGCACGGGGATTCACATATGTGGTATAATGGGCTTGTTAAATCGGGACTGACCCCGCCGGGGTGGGTGTTCAGTGTTGCGTGGACGATTTTATATTTCTTGTTGGGTTGGGCGTTGTATTTGATAATTGTCACCGTTCGCAGAAATTTGAATAAAATGCGCGCGTATGTTTTATTTGCAATTCAATTGGGATTAAACGCATTATGGTCATATGTGTTCTTTGGTGCGCATATGCCGGGGTTGGCGTTGATTTTCCTGTTGGCGTTGTTTATCGTGTCCGCATGGATGGCGCGCGAATTTGACGGCATAAATCGCCGCGCATCGTATTTGGTTGTGCCGTACCTGTTGTGGTTGATGTTTGCATTCTATTTGAACGCGTACATATTATTGATGAATTAGATTTTCAAAACTTTGAATTCGGCATCGCCGATGTTAAGGTATTTCAGCCCCAATTCTTCCACGTAATCGGGGCTGTAATTTTCCAGTAATTTTATATGGCGTTCCACCGTTTGCAATTTATCTTGTTCGGCAATCAATTCTTTGCGTTCGGTGTTCAGGTGCCAAATGTTTGCAACAAAATGTGCGACATTTACTTCGCCCCAGAATATGCGGATAAACATAAACATTGCAAAAAACGCAAAAAATACGCCGACTTTGCCGTGAATGCCGCCGCGCCATGCGCGCCCGATAAACCCAAAGAAATTTTTGATTTTGTCTTTCATACGTGGCATTATATCACAAATGATACCACATAATCAAATTTTTGCTGCACCGATGGCGGGAATTTCTGATTTGCCGTTTCGAACGATTATTCGGGACTTTGCGCCCGGGTTGCCCGTGGTTACGGAAATGATTTCTTGTCATTCGATTGTCGGGCGGCATAAAAATTGCCTGCGGAATTTTGATGACTATGCGCGTGAAGGTAATGTTGGTGCGCAAATTTTTGGTGCGGTGCCGGATTTAATGGCGGATGCCGCGCGTATATTACGGGACGCCGGTGCAACGTGGATTGACATCAATATGGGTTGTCCGGTGCCAAAGGTTGCCACGCGTTCCGGCGCAGGTGCGTTTTTAATGCGCGACCATAAATTGGCCGGAAAAATTATAAATGCGGTTGCGCGGGCGGTTGATATTCCGGTTTCAATTAAAACGCGCCTGGGGTGGGATGATGAACATCGTGATTGGGCTGATTTGATTCATATTGCCGCCGATAATGGTGCGGCGTGGGCCGTACTGCATGGGCGGACGCGTGCGGCGGGATATACCGGGGCGGCGGTGCATCCCGTAATAGAGAATATGCCAATTCCAATTATCGCAAATGGGGATTTGAAAACGCGCGCGGATGTGGAATCTGTGATAGAGCAGGGCTATGCCGGTGCGATGATTGGGCGGGCAATGTTGGGCCGGCCGTGGATTTTTGGTGAAATTTTGGGAACAAGGGGCGTACCCGATAATATTGGGCGGGTTGCGTTGCGTCATTTGGATTTGATGATTGAATACTATGGTGCGCGCACCGCAATCCCAATGTTTAGAAAGCATTTGGCATGGTATTCGGCCGGTATGCCGAATTCGGCGGAATTTCGTATTAAAATCAATGGGATAACCGATGCAAACGCCATAAGGAATGAAATTTTGCAATTTTGGGGTTGCGCATAAAAATTTATAGTATATTATGTGGATGTAATTATAAAGAAAGGGGCAACCATGGCAGAAGAAATCAAAGATTTGAAGACAAACGCCGAAATGACGGCGGGTGAAATTTTGCGTGATGCCCGAACCACGGGCCGGCGCAAACGGGAAATACCAACAATTGCAAAACAACTGTGCATACGTGAAGAGTTTTTGACCGCATTGGAAGATGGTGACTATACCGTGTTGCCTGAAACGGTTTATATTTTGGGTTTTGCGCGGAACTATGCGATGGAATTGGGTGTTGACCCGGATATGATTGTTGAAAAAATCAAAAAAGAATTGGGTATCGCAAAAAGCGAGACATCTGCACCTGCGCCCGCGCCGGTTGAAAAACCGGATGTACAAAAGCCGGGGATGCAAAACGAGAATTTTTCCAAAAAACTGAATGAAATTAAAGACTGCAAGGCGTGCAAGTTTGTTGTTAAATATTGGAAGTGGTTCGTGGGCGGTTTGATTTTGGTTGTTGTGTTGGCGGGAATTGCCGCAATGCTGATTGCGCCGTCCGGCGAAGACCATACCGAGGCCGTCGCCACCGCCCAGGTTGTTAGCAATGAACCCGCGTATCAACAACCTGTGCGTGAAAGATTCGGTGTGGAAAATCGCGATTCTGGCGAGATAGTATTGCAATCGATTCAGGAATCTTGGGTCAAAATAGAAGACGCGCGCGGTAAAACGGTATTTAGCCGTGTTTTGGTCCCTGGTGATGTCTACTTTGTGCCGGCCGGTAATAAGAACAAGGCAACATTTGGCAATGCCGGTGGAATTGATGTTTGGGTGCGCGGTGAATTGGTGCCCAAGGTTGGCGATGATAATACACGCAAGACGGGAATCACATTGGATGCGGATGCTTTGTTGGGAACCGCCAAGACCGAATAATATTTTTGCATGGCCCATTGAAATTTTGTATAAAAGTTCTATATTTATGGCACTATGAGTGGCGTTATAAAAATTCGCGGTGCACGTGAAAACAATCTTAAAAATATTGACCTGGACATACCAAAAAATAAATTGGTGGTCTTTACTGGCGTGTCCGGTTCGGGTAAATCTTCGTTGGCGTTTAATACAATCTATGCCGAAGGGCAACGCCGGTATGTCGAATCTTTGTCAAGTTATGCGCGCCAATTTTTAGATATGCAGAAAAAACCGGATGTCGATTTGATTGAAGGTTTGGCGCCCGCGATTTCCATCGAACAGAAAACTACATCCAAAAATCCGCGTTCCACCGTTGGAACCGTGACCGAAATTTATGATTACCTGCGTTTGTTGTGGGCGCGTATTGGTGTGCCGCATTCGCCGGTGACGGGGTTGCCGATTAAATCGCAAACCATTGCGGAAATGGTTGAACAAACAATGAATATTCCGGCTGGTGTGCGATTGTATATAATGGCGCCCTTGATTCGTGACCGCAAAGGTGAATATAAAAAAGAACTGGCATTTTTGGTAAAGCAGGGCTATCAACGCGTGATTATTGATGGCGAACTGTACGATTTGAACGCGGTGCCGGCGTTGGATAAAAATAAAAAGCACAATATTTTTGTAATTGTGGACCGTATTCAAATGCCGATGGCGGGGGCGGGTGAATCCGATATGGAAGAATTCCGTTCGCGTATGTATTCTTCGTTCGAAGGTTCGTTGCGCCTTGTCCCCGGGTCGGTATTGGTGCGCCGTTTGGATACGAACGAAGATATTTTATATTCGCAAAATTACGCGTGTCCGGTCAGTGGTTTCGCCGTGCCAAAAATTGAACCGCGTTTGTTTTCTTTTAATGCGCCCATGGGTGCGTGCAGTGCGTGCGATGGTTTGGGTGTGCAATTAAATATGTCGCCCGATTTGATTATTCCCGACCCATCAAAGTCTATTTTGGATGGGGCGATTGCGCCGTGGTCACGAAATGGGATGTTAAGTCAATTTGACCATTTGTTGGATGCGTTGCACAAACAATATAAAATTCCATTGTCCAAACCGTGGCATACTTTGACGGCGGAACAGAAAGATATTGTCCTGTATGGTACCGGCGACAGGCCGATTAAGATAAATTGGAATGGCTTTATTTATGAAAAACCTTTTGAAGGCGTGGTCCCAAATATTGAACGGCGTTGGCGCGAATCTGAATCAGAGGTTGTGCGCGCGGAATTGGCAAAATATCAAAGTGAAAAGCCGTGTCCGGCGTGTCACGGAAAACGTTTGAATATCCAGGCACTGTGCGTAAAAATAAATGGCGCCGACATTATTGATGTTTGCGATATGTCGATTGATGAATCTTACGCGTGGTTTATGGATTTGCCGAATCATTTAACCAAACAGGAAAATGATATTGCGCGGATGGTGTTGCGGGAAATAACATCGCGTTTGTTGTTCCTTAAAAATGTTGGACTCGGTTATTTGACAATGTCGCGTATGTCGGGTACGCTGTCGGGGGGCGAAGCGCAACGTATCCGCCTTGCGTCCCAGATTGGCAGTGGCCTGTCGGGTGTTCTGTATGTGTTGGATGAACCATCCATCGGTTTGCACCAAAGTGATAATGACAAATTGTTGGACACATTGAAAATGCTGCGCGATAAAGATAACAGTGTGATTGTTGTCGAACACGATGAAGACGCGATGCGCAATGCAGATTACTTGGTCGATATTGGACGCGGGGCGGGTGTGAATGGTGGAAATATTATTGCGTGCGGCACGCCGGCCGATGTTATAAAAAATAAAGATTCTTTGACCGGACAATATTTATCGGGCCGGAAAAAAATCCCGGTTCCAAAAAAACGGCGCACCGGGAATGGCGAATCAATCAAGATTTTTGGGGCGCGCGAAAATAACCTTAAAAATATAGATGTCGAATTTCCGTTGGGTAAATTTATCGCGCTGACGGGTGTGTCGGGTTCGGGTAAATCGACATTGTTGTTGGATACTTTGTATCCGGCATTGATGCGCGCGCTGTATAATTCAAAAATCGAAACGGGGGCGCACGATATAATTCGGGGAATGGAAAATATTGACAAGGTCGTTGATATTGACCAATCACCAATCGGGCGCAGCCCGCGCAGCAACCCCGCAACATATACCGGTGTGTTTTCAAACATTCGTGATTTCTTTGCCGAATTACCGGAATCCAAGGCGCGCGGGTATGGTCCGGGACGCTTTTCGTTCAATGTCAAAGGCGGCCGATGCGAGGCATGTCAAGGTGACGGTCAAATAAAGATTGAAATGAATTTCTTGGCCGATGTTTATGTTGAATGCGACAAATGTCACGGTACGCGGTACAATGAAGAAACCTTGGCGGTGAAGTATAAGGGTAAATCAATTGCGGACGTGTTGAATATGACGGTGGACGAAGCGTATCGGTTCTTTATAAACCACCCGCAAATCAGTCGCAAATTGGAATTATTAAAACGCGTTGGGTTGGATTATATAAAACTGGGGCAAAGTTCGCTGGACCTGTCGGGGGGTGAAGCGCAACGCATAAAACTCTCCAAAGAATTGTCGGCGCGCAGTACCGGACAAACGCTGTATATTTTGGATGAACCGACAACGGGTCTGCATTTCGAAGATATTAAACAATTGTTAAACGTCCTGCACGAATTTGTGAACCAGGGTAATACAGTCATCGTTATCGAACATAATCTTGAGGTTATAAAAACCGCCGATTGGATTATTGATTTGGGCCCCAAGGGTGGTGCGGGCGGCGGAACCGTTGTTGCCACCGGCACGCCAGAGCAGGTTGCAGATAATCCGGCGTCACTTACCGGAAAATATCTGCGGCGATACCTGGACAAATAGAATTTTATCGAATAACATACTAAATTAATAACAAGGAGAACGAAAATGTTTGGATTTGGCAGAAAGAAAAAAGAAACGACCGAAAAAGACATAGAACCAAAAATCGAAGAACCAAAAGTGCCCAAGGGTATGAAGGAAACGGCCGAACGTATGATGGCCGGCCAATTCGATATGAACGATATGTTGGCGCAATTGAAGCAGATTAAAAAGATGAGCAATTTTAGCGGTCTGCTTAAAATGGTGCCGGGTATGTCGGGTGCGGTTAACGCGATGAAGGAAAAAATTAAAGACGGAAGCGTGGATGCCCAAATTAAAATATTGGAGGCGATGACGGCGACCGAACGTGCAGACCCGGAAAAAATCTTTGCCAATGCCAAGGCACGTATCGCAGAGGCGGCGGGCGTGACGGTGCGCGATGTTGAACACATTATTAAACAATACCTGAAAATGAAACAACAAATGGCGATGATTCAACGCATGGGCGGGATGGAGGCCGTTATGCAACGTATGCAATCCCAAGGTGGTGTGCCGGGTGCAAAATAACTAAAGGGTGAAAAAATGATTTCATTATTAGATGTAGACCAAGGAAAACCTGTTTATGATGAAAAAACGGGAAAATTGTTGGGGTGGTCTTTGACCATGTTGGTTGAGGATTTTGGTGTGTTTTCACCGGTTGTTCATTCACGTTTTTTCCGAGAATCTTGGTGTAAAAATAGTTATAAAAGAATGTCACGCTTTAGACAAAGATTACTTTCGCAAATAAAAGAAAACACCAAACAAAAAGGTTTATGATGAAAAAGATTGTTATTATCGAACAACCACGTTGTAGTCCTGTGTATGATAAAAAGACGAACAACTTCTTATATTGGTGGTTGACTTACAAGACCGCTGAAAATGTAGAAGAGACACGTTATTTTAGGAACACTTTGCTGTCACGCGGGTATAAAAAGATGTGTCGTTTTCAACGGCACCTTGTTGTAAAACAAAATGAAAATACAAAATAAAAAATCCCGCACTCGCCCTGACGACTGCCGTTCGCACGCGGACGGCGCGGGCGGGCGGCTCGGGATGACAAAAAAATGAAAATAACAAATAAAAAAATTGCGAAACATAAATCCAGTGTGGCGTGGCTCTCGCGCCAGGCCGCCGACCCATATGTTGCGCGGGCGCGGCGGGATGGCTACCGTGCGCGTGCGGCATATAAACTGATAGAGATAAATGAAAAATATAAGTTTCTAAAAAACGGGCAAACGGTTGTCGACCTGGGGGCGGCGCCGGGTTCGTGGTCGCAATTTATTGCACGGGACTATCCAAAAACAAAAATCTTTGCGATGGATTTATTGGAAATTACGCCAATAAATGGTGTGGAGTTTTATCAGGGTGATTTTACCACGGACGCGGCATTAAATTGGTTGACGGAAAAATTGCACTTGGATGAAAATGCGGACGGCGTGGTCGATGTTGTGGTTTCCGATATGGCACCGAATACCGTCGGGCACCAAAAAACAGACCACCTGCGCCAGATGGTTTTATTGGAATATGCGTTTGATTTCGCGTGTCGTGCGTTACGGCCGGGTGGGGCGTTTGTGGCAAAATCTTTTACCGGCGGAACAACAAATGAATTGTTAAAACAAATTAAAGAAAAATTCGAATCGGTTCATCACGTAAAGCCGAATGCGTCACGCAAAGATTCGGTCGAAATGTTTATTGTTGCGTTGGGGTATAAAAATAAGTTATAATATGAACATATAACAAAACAAAAGGGGAAAAATATGGCAAACACAAGGAAAAAAACTTCATCTTCTATGATTGGTTTTGGAACGGCAATAACAAATTTCTGGACGGGTTATTTTGATTTTATGGGGCGCGCATCGCGTGCTGAATTCTGGTACGGGATTTTATTTGTATTTATTGTGAATTGGCTGTTTGCCGTGTTGTGCGGTGGAATTATTGCAACGATTGCAAGTGCGGTTTTGTTCATACCGACAATGGCGCTGTCGGTGCGGCGTTTCCGCGATGCGGGTATTTGGATTTGGTTGTATATCATCCCAATGTTGATAATATATGTCGTGCCAATTTGGCGCGGGGCCGTGTGGTATAAAATGATGTCAATCAATGCCGTCACATCGGGCATGGTTGGATATTCGTTGTTCTTTATCGTGTTTATGATATTCTGTATAGTTGTTGGGTGCCTGCCAAGCAAAAGGTAGTTTTTATGATTGTTAAAACGGCCGGAAAACCGGCCGTTTTTAATACGTAAAATGGTCATAAAAAACGTACGTTTATGTCCATCACTTTTTTTAGAAATTGCGATTCAGTAAAATCAATTACTTACAAAACGTGACCCCTGGTCACAAAAAAGGTACCTTTTTTGTTACCATATTTTTATACAGAAAAGGACTGGATTTATGAGGAAATTCATTGTATTCTTGGGTTGCGTTTTTATTGTATTTTCGGCATTTGGTACGGGCGAAAATATCCCAACATCCAAGGACTATGTAGATACCGCCGTTGCGGTAAAACAAGACAAAATTTTGGCAAATGACGGCACGGCCCAGGCTTTAACCAACACCGGCACCGCGGGTGAATATGGGACAAAAGGTATTTATGATTCGACCGGCGAATACAGTGCGCAAACCGACGCATTAATCGATGCCGTTACAATGAACACCGCGGTACAAAATGCGATAGACAGTGAATTCCAATGCATAGAATACAACCCCAACGACCCAACCGATTGTTGGATAATGGATATTTGGGGGACAACCGGAAAATCGACGCTGCCCACCGGTTACACTGCGTTGGAATATATAGAAAGTACCGGAACACAGTATATTGATACAGGTGTGCAATATACCAATAATACCCAACAGGCAAAATATGATATAGATTTTCAAATAACCAATTTTAATACCAAAGATGGTGCCCTGTGGGGCGTTTTAGGGACAAGTCAAAGAAGCGGTTGTTTATGGGTTCGTTCTTCGCGTCAGCGTGTTGCCATATCAATGGGCGAAACCACATCAAACCAGTCTAATATTCAAATCCCGATTGATACACTGAGACATCACGCAATATTTGAAGGCGGTTTGTCTGCGACAAATAATAACGTAAGTGTAAAGTTTGATGATACCGTTTACAACGATACATATACATATAATTCGGCGTCTATGGGTAGAAATAGAAATATACATCTGTTTGTTGGTTATGTTGTATCGGGGTATCCACCGATTCAAATGAAATTATACCATTTCCAGATATGGTTAGATAATGAGTTGAAATTTGATGGTGTACCCGCAAAATATGATACAAATGGCACAATCGGTATGTATGATACGGTGACAAATACATTCTTTACCAATTCTGGTACCGGTGAATTCATCGCTGGGCCGGTGGCGAATTTATACCTGCCGGCGGGGCAATAGGTTATTATTTCAATTTCTCGGCGGCGGTGCGGGCCAATGTATCGCACATTTCATTAAATTCTTCGCCGTTGTGGCCGCGGACCCATACCCAATGAATTTTTATCGCACCCGCCAATTCATCCAATTTCTGCCACAGGTCTTGATTTTTAACCGGTTTTTTATCCGCGGTGCGCCAATTATTTTTACGCCAATTTTTTATCCAGGTTTGCATCCCGTTTTTGACATACTGGCTGTCGGTGTGAATTTCAACCTCGCTGTGCCGGTGTGCCGCGGTAATTGCACGAATAACCGCCATCAATTCCATACGATTGTTTGTTGTATTCCGCTCGCCACCAGATCGGTGTGCAATATTTTTTCCGTCTGTTGCAACAAATGCCCAACCGCCGGGTCCGGGGTTGCCCAGGCAACTGCCGTCTGTCCAGATTTTTAACATTTTATTTACCACCTTTTTTATGATATAATATCACAAAATGGTAATAGATTCCAAGAATTTAACAGAGATGTCCAATGCGGTGCGGGCGACGGCCCTGCGCGCGCTGCGTCACGCGAAAAGTGGTCATATTGGAATCGCACTTGGTGCCGCCGATATTATCACGATGATTTATGCGGTGTTTTTGAATCCATCGCGCGACCGATTCGTTTTGTCAGCGGGACATGGGTCGGCGTTGCTGTATTCTGTATTAAAATTGGCGGGGTATCGGGTTGGCGATTTGGATTCTGTGCGGCGATTAAATGGTTTGCCGGGGCATCCGGAATTTGGTACGGACGGTGTTGCCGCGACCACGGGGCCATTGGGCCAGGGTGTCGCAAATGCGGTCGGTATGGCAATCGCGGAAAAACACGTGGAAACCAAAGGAAAAATTTATTGTCTGTGCAGTGATGGCGATTTGATGGAAGGTGTTGCGAACGAAGCCATTGGTTTTGCCGGTCGGTATAAACTGGATAACCTGGTTTTACTGTGGGATAATAATGGTGTGTCCATAGACGGCGCGGCACAAACGGACATCAATGTTGCCATGCGTATGCGTGCGGCAGGTTGGGATGTGCGCGTGGCAAATGGTCACGATTTTGACGAATTGTATGATGCGATTCATGCGCCGGCGGACGGCCCCGTGTTTGTTCAGTGTGATACGATTGTGGGCCGCGGGTCTAGTGTTGCCGGAACATCACGCGCACACGGGTTTGATTTGCCGGATGCCGAAATTGCCACATTGATAGAAGATTTAGATTCTGTGCGTGGTCGCGAATTATGGGGGATGATTGCACGGTCGCATTCTGGGGCGCGTGCGCGCAAATATGTGACGGCGCCGAATCCGTTGTTGCCGGATGTGCCGCGATTTATTTCTACGCGGGAAATGTCGGGATTGTACCTGTCGAAAATTATTCAAAGAACCCAAGGCATAATTTGTGGCAGTGCCGATTTGGGGCGCAGCACGAATGTCTTGGTCGATGGTATGCACGATATTACGGCGGACGATTTTTCGGGAAACTATATCAATTACGGTGTGCGCGAACACGCGATGGCGGCGATTATGAACGGTATGGCGTATTCGGGATTGCGCGCGGTGGGTTCGACTTTCTTGGTGTTCAGTGATTATATGCGTGGTGCGATGCGCCTTAGCGCGCTATCGGGATTGCCGGTGGTATATGTTTTGACACACGACAGCATCGCTGTTGGCCCAGACGGCCCGACACACCAACCGGTTGAACAATTGGCGGGTCTGCGTTTGATTCCAAATATGAATGTGTTTCGTCCATGCAATATGATAGAGGTCGCATGGTCTTGGCGGATGGCGTTGACGGAAACCACGCGGCCTTCGTGTATCGTTTTGTCGCGACAAAAGATACTGGGCGCGGGCGCACCGGTTTGGGGATATGTTGATGCAGGTGGTTATTTGATATACAAACCCGCGGGCCAGCGTATTCGTTTGACGATTATTGCCACCGGGTCTGAGGTTCCTTTGGCGATTGCCGTTGCGCGATGCATTGGCGGAACCCAGGTGGCCAGTATGCCGTCCCTTTCCCATTTCCGTGATATGGACAATGAATATAAGGCGAATATCCTGCGCGGACGCGTGATTGCCATAGAGGCAGGCGCAACTGCATCTTGGTTTGAATTTGCCGATGATGTTATCGGGATTGATGATTTTGGCTTGTCTGGGCCGGGTGATATGGTGTATCGTGAGTGTGGATTTGATGTGAACGCAATTGTCCACGCAATACGGACCAAGATGAAACATGGCAGATTTTGAATTTATAACTTCAACGGGTGAAAAAATCCCAATCGTAATAAGTGTGCGACGGGGACTGCGCAATATAACTTTGCGGCCAAAATCGGGGGACGCGCGCAGAATTGAAATATCGCGGCCGTGGATTGCATCTAATGCGGCGGCGTTAAGGTTCGTAGAACAAAAGCGGCGATGGTTGGAACGATTTTTTCAAAATGCGCCAACGCGGATTCATATTAAATCAGGTGATTGTTTTGAATTCTTGGATATGCGCGTGCACGTTGTTTATGATGCGAACATTCGCGCGAACCGGTTTGTATTGAATGATGACGGAACATATACTCTGTTTGTGGGGGGCGATGAAAAAATGATTGAAAGTCGCGTGCGTATGTTCGTCAAGGCGGAATTGTTAAAACAAATCAAAGATTTGATTCGCAAAACACCACGCGAATTTTGGCCGCGGCGAATTTGTCTGCGGGATACTTCTTCGCGGTGGGGTTCGCGGTCAACGACGGGAACAATATCTTTTTCGTGGCGATTGGGACTGGCGCCGTTTGATGTTATGCGATATGTTGTGATGCACGAATTGGCGCACACAAAACATATGGACCATTCGCCGGCGTTTTGGGCGACCGTGCGTGAACTGTACGGGTTCGGCGTGGAACGCGCAAAGCGTTGGTTAAACACAAATGGTGCGCGGTTGCATCAAATTCTTTAACGCGTGCGTGGTAATGTGCGGATAAACAAAGTGTTTGGCGCGGTTTTTAATCCCGGCTTTATCGTGTCGTTTTGCTGATATTTTTGGCGGTCGTTTTCAAGGCGGATTTTTGAACGCTTGCATTCATTGACCATAATGCCCGCAATTGCCGACAGTATAATTACCATTAAACATCCCGGGATTGGAATTGAAAATAAAGTTTTTCGTTGCGGCCTATTGTTTGGTGATATTCCACGGTCTTCCATTATTTTTCCTTTTGGTTCAATATAAATATAGCAACGTTTTTGCGTTGTGCAAGTGAAACCATACCTAAATATTTTTGCGCCTTTTCGCGGTATAATGCAAATGTGTTCAAAGCACGAAATCATTATTTAACCAAAGGAAAAAACAATGAAGAAAATATCAATATTTGCGGTGTTGGGCGTTATGACAACCGCATCTGCATTTGCGGGCCCGGGTAATATGGCAAACAAAAATATGAACAACAATATGAATAATAATATGATGGAGGTCGTCACCGTAGAACAAGTTCGGGCGATGCCGGATGATTCCCCGGTTATAATTCGCGGATACTTGCTGCGTCAAAATGGGGAAAATTCCTATGTTTTCCAAGATACGACCGGAACAATCAACTTGGAAATCGATGACGAAGATTGGGGTGGTTTGACCGTTTCGCCGACCGATATGGTGGAGGTCTGGGGCGAAGTCGATAAAAACGGTATGTCAATGATAGAGGTTGACGTGTCCGCAATCAAAAAAATATAAAGCAATCCGCCGTTTGGCGGATTTTTTATTTGCCATCTTTGATATTGACATTATTAAATTTTGTATTATAATTATGGTTGATGAAAATATAACGCAACCAAGGGAGTGCACATATGAAAAACAAAAAATTGGCCACTGGGGTTTCTGGAATTTTGTTGGCATTGTTGATGTTGGCCGGGTGCGAAACCGAACAAAAACGCAATCAAAAAATTACGCGCGGATTTGCCGAATGGATGCTGAACAAGGCAAATACCGAGGCCTTGGCCGAAACCGCCAATGATAATGCATGTGATTATACAGATGAAGTTTGGTTGATGAAGGCAAAACAAGATTCTGCGAAATATCGCGCCGCGTTAGAACGTGATGCAGATATTGTGTTAACACATGCCGATAAAGATGCCCAGAGTGTTTGGAATGAAATTCAAAATACACCGTTTGCCTATGAATATGGCGTTGGCAGTGTCATTAATGAAAACGGCGAGTGGGAACGCCAAGATAGTGTTAGATTGGGCGCAATTAAAGAAGCCCGCATCAAGGTAAATTATGATGAATATGTGCGCAGTCTTAAAACAATGAAACATATACGCAATGTCCGCGCACGGGGTAAATAAACGTTCAAAAAAACGGATGCAATCGCATCCGTTTTTTTTAGCCTAAATACAGGAGCAAATATGATTGGCATTACAACCGACGATTGTACCTTGACTACATTTACCGATGTGAAACGACGAACACTGCGTCCCAGCATCGCACCCACATTTATTTTGCCCGCTTTGCAAATAACCACTGGCGCATTCACTTGCCGATGTCGCGGATTCCCCATAGCCCTTAAGGGCGGCGGTCAATGGCGCAAATGTACCCGCCGGGGCAATGGATTGGGTACTATCACCCACCAGCCATAAATTACAATCATCACCACTGGAACACGCATTTCCATTGCCATCAACACGCGTTAGAACTTGGTTATTGATGCTCAGGTTTTCCACCGCCGCCGCAAAATCGTGTACTACTTCGGCGGTAACCAGGCTGTCCGCATCATTGTTCGTATATGTCGCACCACCATCATATATTCCGCGTTCACCGATTGCGCCTTCTCTATCTGTATATGTCACAACGGTGTTACCAAGTGTCCCTTCGTTTGCCCCGGTTCGTGGTATAATATCTTGTTTCAAATCATCACGTGCATCTACGTATGATTTTGCCGCAACGGCGATGTCAGGATTTGGTTTGTCATCCTTGGCCGCCATTACACTGTTGATTGTTAAAACCGATGCAATCGCACCGATGCCCAGAATTGAAATCCTCATATTCCCTTCCTTTTGTTTTATGCTTGTTTGGTATATTTATAGTGTATCAAAAAGGTACCTTTTTTGTGACCAGGGGTCACGTTTTGTAAGTAATTGATTTTACTGAATCGGAATTTCTAAAAAAAGTGATGGACATAAACGTACGTTTTTTGTGACCAACTACCCCATCCGCCTACGCCAAGGCTACGGCGCGACAGGCCGGCTCCGCCGGTCCCCCCCCTTCAAACCCACCCCAAAAAATTTCATTTTTAGGGGCCCCCGGAATGCGAAGGGGAATTACCCAAAAAACCGGCGGATTTCCGCCGTCATCCCGACGAAAGTCGGGACCTCTTCAGTCTCGCCTGATAACAAAGAGATCCCGTGTCAAGCACGGGATGAC
>JAFSOV010000005.1 GCA_017443235.1 Alphaproteobacteria bacterium | reverse complement strand
TCACCAAGAAATTATCGTTGCAATAGCCATCACCATCCGCATCGGCATCACAAATTCCGCGTTGAGTGACGGAACCATCTTCATCGGTTGTTTCAACAACACTGCCGGCGGGAAAATCCTGGTCAGTTGCTTCAATTAAATTTTGTTTCAATGCATCCTTTGCATCGACGTAATCTTGCGATGTGACGGTGGATGATACTGCGTATGCATTGATTGATAAAACGGATGCGATTGTTGCAAGTAATAATTTTTTGCTCATATTTTCCCCTCTTTTTACCTGTTATATATGGTAACAAAAAAGGTACCTTTTTTGTGACCAGGGGTAATGTTTTATAAGTAATTGATTTTACTGAATCGGAATTTCTAAAAAAAGTGGTGGACAAAAAGGTACGTTTTTTGTGACCACCCCACACCCAAAAACCGGCGGATTTCCGCCGTCATCCCGGCGCATCGGGCCCCGCAAAATTTGAAAAATTTTGTGGGTGGACCCTTGCTCGCCATGACAGTTCTGTGGGTATTAAATAATTAGGCAAAATATGAACTATCTGGAAATTTTTATTATCAGGCGGTGACGCAGGGATCCCGTGTCAAGCACGGGATGACGAGTTAAAAAAACGCGGGGCATTCGCCCCGCACTAACCACCTACATCCGCATTGGCATCAAAATGAACAACGCATCCGTATCTTTGTTGGTTGATTTGATAATCGTCGGCGAAAGTGGGTCCTGCATTTCCATCTGGAATTTTTCACCTTCAACCTGGCCTGCAACATCCATAAGGAACTTTACATTAAATGTCACACTGAACGATGCATCGCCATTGTATTCGATATCTAGTTCTTGGGTTGCGGTTCCGGCATCTGGACTGGACGCGTTCACAACCAATTTGTTCATAGAAAATGTCAACTGAACAGATTTTGTTTTATCAATACTGGCCACCGAAACTAAATCAACCGCGTTCAAGAATTGTTTGCGGTCCATAATCGCAATCTTGTCATTACCCTTAGGTATAACCACGCGATAATTTGGATACTGGGCATCGACCAATTTGCTGGTTAAAATGGCGGCACCAATTGTGAACCGTGCCTTGGTATCAGACAATTCAACATTGACATCATCAACGGTTGCGTCTTCCAATAATTTAGACAATTCGCCAATAACGCGGCGCGGCAAAATAACCGCCGGCATATCCGCCGAACCCGCCGGGGCCACCATCGCACACAGTGCCATACGTTGTGCATCGGTTGCAACCGCCGTCAATTTATTTTTACCATCATCGTTCGAAATATGGAAATAAATTCCGCCCAAATGATAACGCACATCGTCCGTTGGAATTGCAAACTTGGTTTGGTTTATCAGGTGCGCCAAATCACCGGTTGTCATTTGGAATTTTGTGGTTAAATTGCTGCCCGCCATGGCCGGGAAATTTTCCGCCGGCAAAGTCGGCAAATGGAACACTGCGCGACCACTGGTCACGACCAAAGAATCACCCGATTGTTTGAAAGATATTTCCGCATCGTCCGGCAATTTACGCACAATATCATAAAGCATTTGAACCGGCACAGTGATTTTTCCACCCAACGTCACATCGGCGGCCACATGTTCGACCAATTCCAAATCTACATTGGTTGCAGACAAAACCAAATCATCACCCACATCCAATTTAACATTCATCAAAATCGGCAAAGTTGCACGTTTTTCAACAATAGACTGCATGTGACCCAACGCCCGGATTAAAACCTGACGAAACACAGAAAATTCCATTTTACGCTCCTGTTATCTTTCTTTTAAATTCTTTCCTACATTCTCAGGGGTGATTTTATCAAAAAATGCCGATTCGGTGCAAGAGCAAAAGCGCACCAAAAATTATTTGTTTGAAACAGGCGCAGATTCGGGGTTTATAACACCATTGGCCAAATCCAAAACCGGCAAATCCATCCATTCTGGGTCATCACGACGCGCCGGCGCACCACGTTTCAACGCGGTTTTGCACGGATGATCATCCGCCAACCAATTGGTCAGTAAATCACCCGCCAAAAGCCCAACGCCCGCACCGGCAACCAAACCGATTCCCCCCGTAAGTGGCGCCAGCAACAACCCAAGACCGGTTGCCGACAATGCCTTGCCCGCAATGGCGGCACCATTTATTGACATATCTGGTTCGGCCAAATTTCCCGATATTTTTATCGTATTTACCACATTACCCGATAACGAAAGTTTTATGCCGCGCACCGGTATAGTGGTCAAAGACAAATCTATTTTTTCGCGTCCTAGATTTATGCTGCCATCCAACATAAGATTTATTGCATTTGTTTCTATGGCCACACCATTACTGGTTTCGGCCAAACCGTCACGCAATTTCAAATTTACCGCCAAACAATTTATTTTCATTTGGTCATATTTCTTTTTCGATGAAAACATATCTTGAATACTGTGACGCAAACTGGTCAAGAAATCTTCGCCATACATATATGCAACCAAATCAGAGTGTGCATACCCCGATGCCGCAGAATACACACGCATCGGACCAGTTATGGTTTTCATAATTTCAGACATATTTGACCCATTGGCCCGAACATACATTTCAAAATCGATTGGCAATTCAGATATGAAATCATTTGTGTTTATTTGTTCCAATAATTTTCCAATCACTATTCCGCGGCCGACACCGCCCATTTCCACATTCATACGCCCGGATGATTCTATGGTTCCATCAATTGCGGCGTTTACGGTCCCATCGGCAAACCCCGTATCGGCGGTTATTCTTATCACATTGTCACGCACGCGCGCACCAACCTTGATATTATTCAAAGACAAATTGCGATATACAATCAAACGCCCCAAATCTACATTTAATGTCATCTTTTTGTTATACAGGAACGACCCGAACAAAGGCATATCTTTGAACACATTTGGTTTATAATTTTTTGCCGGGCGTTTCGAAGAACCATACAGTTCCGGGAACAATTCCAACAGATTGATTTTCTTGGATGATAAATTCACATTTATATCTGTGATTTTTTTCGACCAATCTATATTCCCAGAAATAATAAGATCACTGCCCCGGACGCCAACATGTGATTTGTACAGCGTCAATTTATCATTCCCAAGTCCACCGGCAATATTGACATTTATCTCTGGCATTTTTGGTAATTTCACGCCCAAGAATTCACCAATCGGCGTCACATCTGGGATGTCACCTTTGATAATAAAATCAATTGGTATTTTACTTGTACCCTCTAATGCAACATCTGCAATCAAGGCGTCCCCATCGGACGAAAACGCCACTTGAACCGGATACACTTTGCGTTCTGCATTATACCTGTCGAAAGAAATTATAAACGGTATAAGTGTTTTTTCTAATTTAACCCAACCTTTGTATTCACGATTTTTAGAAAAGTTCCCTGCCCTGAAACTCAATTGTGGGACAGAATATTTTTGCCCATCAATATATGCGGTAAAATTGTTTATTGCCAACATACCAAAACCGGGGTCAACAAACGGGTATTCCGGTTGTTCATTTTCGTCCTGTACGCCGGAATCCGCCGTATAGCCATTTTTATCACCATTCACAGAATCAAATAATTCATATTTTCCTTTTGCATTTTTATCAATAAATATTTTGGCATCATTTACATGTATTCTTTGAATTGTTGGACGATTTGAAAATAACGAAATCAGGTTTAATCCAACCTCGATTGTTTCGGCCTCAAATAAATTTTTGTGCTTTGCATTTTTTTCATTTGGTACACTAACCCCGTGCATTGTCACACGCGGACGCAACGATAATTTCCAAGACACATCGCCGGTAATTTCAATTGGCAACCCGGTCGAAGAACGCAACACCCCAAGTAAATTTGAACGCAAAACGTTCATATCCATCTTAGATAATGCGATAACTATCGCCACACCAAGTACCATAAAAAATATGAATATAACCCGCGCAATAACTAAAAATTTTTTCTTTCGTGTCATTAAACAATCCTTATGGTAATGGCAATTCTAACAGATTCATTACCGGTTTCATAAATTCTGGAATCGGGGCCCGAAATGTCACCATACGACCCGTTGACGGATGCTGAAACGTAATCTTGTGTGCAAACAAAAATAAATTGTTCGTTGCAATAACCGAACGCAACCCCACATCCATTTCATGCCCACGTCCATATAAATCATCACCCACAATTGGCGCATTCAATGAAAACGCGCTGTGCATACGCAATTGATGCGTCCGTCCCGTTTGGGGCAAAAACAAAATCCACGTCAACATACCCGACGCACGCGCCAACACGCGAAATTCCGTCACCGCGTGATGCGGACGCGCACCGGTTCCATTTTCACGCCCCGGCGAATCGAACACACGCCCCTTTAATAAATAATTATCTATCACGCCCTTGGATTCCGGGACATCACCATTCAACAAAGCCAAGTATTCTTTACGTGCGGTTTTGGTTTGAAATTGACGTGACAAAACCTGGGCGGCCTGGTGAGTCTTGGCAACGACCAATAAACCACTGGTTTCCATATCCAACCGATGCACCAAAGAAATCTTGGCATACGGAAACAACGCCGCCGCCATTTTATCAATCGACTTTCTTATCCCTGTTCCACCCTGGACCGCCAAACCGGCCGGTTTGTTAAAAACCACAATATCGTCATCATTGTGAATTATGGACAAACGCAATTTTTCCAAATCTGACAACGAAAAATTTTCGCCGGATTCCGTCTTTTTCTTTGGCGGAGCGGCGTATTCCGCAACGGTTGGCGGAACGCGCACAACATCACCTTCGCCCAGAATCTCGGTTCCACGGCACCGCCGCGAATTCACGCGTATTTGCCCACCGCGACAAAGCCGATAGAACTCGCGTTGCGGCATAGACGGGAAATGACGCAAAAACCAACGTAACAATCGCGTCCCGTCTTCAACCGAAGAAACCGTTATCAATTCTGCCATACGGGTTATTCGCCATAAGTTATCTTGACGACATTTTTGCCGTTGCCCGCATTACAATTCCCGGATGCGCCACTTTTCTTGCCGTCTGAGGCAATGTATTCCACAGAATCCGACCAAGCCTTGGTCACGAAATATTCGCAATCACCATCGGACAGTCCGGTCACAGAAACAATAAATTGACGATTATTTGTTGAATCCACCGCCAATTCATATGTCCCACCATATGGATTCTTGGCCGACATTCCAATTGCGCCAAAAATGGTCGAATTGTTTATGTTCGAAAAATCGTCATATTCGCCCAACAATTGCCGAACCCCGGTCACAATTTGCAACACTTCTTCGTTCACGGTGTTGCGCTTTTGCGTACGCATTGCGGTTGAAATCAACCCAATTGCACCAACGGTTATGACACCCATAATTGCCAAAACCCCCAACATTTCTATCATAGAACGTCCAGATTCATATTTCATTTTTTATTCCTTTGTTTGCTATTCGGTTATATTTATTCTATCATAACCAATATGAATATTCAATTCCGCGATTTAATTGAAAATGTACCCGAATCTCCGGGCATTTATCGAATGTACGACGCAAACGACAATTTGCTTTATGTCGGCAAGGCGAAAAATCTTGCGAATCGGTTGCGCCAGTACACCGATATATCAAAACTGGAATTACACAAACAGGTTATGCGCAGCCTGGTTACGCGGGTGACGTGGGAAACGACCGCAACCGAATCGGATGCGTTGGTATTGGAACAGAAAACCATCAAATCGGAAAAGCCGAAATACAACATTATGCTGACCGATGGGAAAATGTACCCAATGTTGGCATTAACAAATCATAAATATCCGCGTTTATTGAAATTCCGTGGCAAGATTTCACAACGCCGCGATGTATATGGCCCATATCCTTCGGTCCAGGCATTAAATGAAACCATAAAAATGATTCAAAAGGTATGTCAAATTCGCACGTGCACCGACGTTTTTATGAATAACCGCGTTCGTCCGTGTTTATTGTATCAAATTGGCCGATGCAGCGCACCGTGCACAATGAACGTACCGAACTATGATGAAAATGTAAAATTGGCACGAAGAATTTTGACCGGCGACAGCGAACCAATTATAACAGAACTGTCCGCCCAGATGAAAAAATTTTCCGACAAAATGGACTTTGAAAACGCGGCAATTTTGCGCGATAAAATATCCGCACTAACGAATACATCTGTACGCGGTATACGCCGGAATCCGCCGTATAGACAAAATTCAACCGATATAAAAAATTGGGATAAAATTGTATGCGAAATGGAAAAATGGATTGGTGGCAAGATTACATATGCCGGTGTATTTGATAATTCACATTTATTTGGAACGAATCCGGTTGGCGCAATGATAACATTTGGACATAACGGTTTTATAAAATCCGGGTATCGTCACTTTAAGTTGCACGACCACGCGCGTGCCGGCAACGATATTGCCATGATGGCGGAATTTATCGAACGCGCCGTGAAAAACAGTCCTGAATTAGATTTAATTATTGTCGATGGTGGTCGTGCACAATGGAACATTGCACATAAAACCGCACCGAACATTCCAATTTTGTGTGTCACCAAAGGCGAAGTTAGAAACGGCGATGAACATTTTATTATGCCGGATGGGAACGAAGACAGAACAATGCCCAAAGATTCAAAACTGTTTTTAATGCTGCGCCACGTTCGTGACGAAGCGCACAGATTTGTTATCACATACCATCGAACACGTCGTGCAAAAACAATGACGGGGTCTTGCCTGGATGAAATTGATGGCATTGGGCCGTCCCGCAAAAAATTATTGCTGAATCATTTTGGTTCTGTGCGCGGAATTATTGATGCAGATATGCCAGCGTTGTTGCGCGTGCCGGGACTGGGGAAATCTGCGGCAAAAAAAATATACGACCATTTTCATTAAAATATGATATAATCTTGTCTGTAAAATATAACCCAAGGAGAACAAAATGAAATTTTTCGTGAACTTTTTATCATGCTTTCGCATTTTTGCATCATTCGCCATTATTGGCACATTGATGTCCGGACTTTATACAACGACGTTGATTTTATTTATTTTGGCGGCGTTAAGTGATTTTTTGGACGGATACCTTGCCCGGAAATATGACGTATGCACCAAGATGGGCGTCGTATTGGACAGTGTCGCCGACAAATTATTGATTGTGAATACGTTTATATTGCTGTGCCTTATGATGCCGGTTTGGTTTATTGTAATTCCAATTATCGTTATGGTTGCGCGTGATTTGTACATAAGTGGTCTGCGCGAATTCTTGGGCACACAAAAGATGTCTGTTCCGCACGCCAAAACACGTTTTTCAATGGGCAAAATCAAAACCGCCATGCAGATGATTTCAATAATCGCATTCTTGGCATTGTTTGCATTGGGCGCATCGGTTGGCGCGGCATCAAATGGCAAGTTTATATTATACGCAATTTATGCATTACCAAACATTGGTATATTTGGTCTTTGGTTTGCGTTGGTCGCATCAATTTGGTCGGCAACCCAATACACAATGGACGTTGTCCACAAATTAAAAAAATAAAATAACCCGCCACGGCGGGTTGTTTTTTAAAATAAAAAAATACCTATACGCCATAAACCGGCGTACAGGCGAATTTAGAACCATCCTTTTTTGGCGGATTTTGTTTCTGAAAATTCGGTTAAAATTTTCTTTTGTTTTTCGGTCAGTTTTGTTGGAACAACAATACCAATTTCTATATACAAATCTCCAAAAGATGATGCGCGCCCGGTCGGCATACCATGCCCACGCACACGCAATTTTTCACCAACCTGGGTCCCGGCCGGCACTTTAACAGATAATTTTTTATCATCAATTGTTTCAACTTCTATCTCGCCGCCCAATGCCAAAGTCGTAAATGGCAAATCGGCGCGCATTATTAAATTCGCCCCATTGCGTTCGAAACGCGGGTCGGGCCGCACACGCACATCCAAATAGAAATCACCCGCCGCGCCACCGTTTTGACCGGCCTCGCCCTGGCCGCCCAGGCGCAACCGCGCACCGTCTTCAATTCCCGCCGGGATTTTGACATCAATGGTTCTGTTTTTATGAACAACGCCCGCACCATCGCAATCCGGGCATTTTTTATCAATTTTGTGTCCCAAACCGTTGCATTCCGGACACGGCGTCTGCATTGCAAAGAACCCACGTTGCATGTTCACATACCCCGTTCCGTGACAACGCGAACATACGGGCGCCGGTTTTCCATCCGCGGTTCCATAACCGTTGCATTTTTCACATTTTACATTACTGGAAAATTTAACCGTATGCGTTTTGCCAAAATATGCATCCCGCAGCGATATTTCAACTTCGTCCAGTAAATCGCGCCCGCGTGTCCGTGCGCCCGCGCCACGCGCCCCGCCATCAAACCCGCCAAAACCGAAACCACGCATAGCCTCACGCAGTATATCCTCCATACCGGCACCGCCACCCATATCAAAGTGGAACGCCCCATTTCCAAATGGGTTTCCACCCATTCCGGCGGACGCCCCATTTCCGCCGGCGAACGCGGCATCACCATATCGGTCGTATGCCGCACGTTTTTGCGGGTCTTTTAATATATCAAACGCATTATTGACTTCTTTGAATTTTTCTTCGGCCACCTTGTCCCCCGGGTTTTTATCCGGATGATATTTCATCACCAATTTATGATAGGCCTTTTTAATATCGGCGTCCGACGCATCACGCGCCACACCCAAAACTTCATAAGGATTTTTATTCATTTCAACGGTCCGTAATTATTTCTTGCATAAATATATAATGCGGTTTTTGTTAAAATCAAGCCCATAAAAATCTTATTTTTCGGGCGGTTTTTACGATTGGGCTTGCACAAAACGAAATAATGTTCTAATAATATAGGCATTATGGCAGAACAAAATTCGCACTCTTATGACGCTTCGGATATCCAGGTTCTAGAAGGTTTGGAACCGGTCCGCCTGCGTCCCGGGATGTACATTGGCGGCACAGACGAAAAGGCATGGCATCATTTGCCGGTGGAAATTATGGACAATTCTATTGACGAAGCCGTCGCCGGTTTTGCCAAAAAAATTACCGTAAATTTAATTGATTCTAAAACAATTGAAATTACCGATGACGGCCGCGGAATTCCGGTGGACGAACATCCAAAATACCCCGGCAAATCGGCATTAGAGGTTATTTTAACCACCCTGCATTCGGGCGGAAAATTTAATAATAATGTTTATAAAACCAGTGGCGGTCTGCACGGCGTGGGCAGTGCGGTCGTCAATGCATTGTCATCAAATATGGATGTGACTATTTCACGCGATGGGTATGAATGGCACCAGAGTTTTTCACGCGGACACGCTACATCAAAAATTGAACGCGGGGCGGCGACACGTGCACACGGGACAAAAATTAAATTCACAATTGACGATGAAATATTTGGCGAATCGGCGGTATTCAAACCCATTAAAATCTATCGTATGGCGCGTGCCAAGGCATTCCTGTCCCGCGGGGTAAAAATAGATTGGCATTGCAATCCGGAATTGCTGACCGCCGATATGGAAATCCCAAACGAAACAACATTCTATTATCCAAACGGTGTGGCGGATTTCTTGGATGAAAAGACCCGCGATAAACCGCGCATTTTGCCGAAACTGTTTTCAGGGGCGGTCGATTTTCCGGACGATTCCGGGCGCGTAGAATGGGCATTAACATTTTTAACCGACGAAAACGGCGCGGCATCGGATGACGGATTCTTTTCTTCATATTGCAATACCATCGCGACAATTGACGGTGGCACACACGAAAGTGGTTTCAAATCCGCCATTACCCGCGGCATCAAAGCCTATGGGGAAAAGGTGAACAATAAAAACGCCGCAAATATTATCGGAGAAGACGTTTTCGATTCGGTGGCGGCGATTGTATCTGTGTTCTATAAAACACCGCAATTTTTGGGTCAAACCAAGGAAAAGTTATCTAACCCGGAAATTGCGCGATATACCGAAAATGCCCTGCGTGACCCGTGGGAAATGTTTTTGGCGTCCGACCCGAAAACCGCAAACGCGTTATTGGAATTTGTGATAAATTTGGCAAACGCGCGCATACGCGTAAAACAGGTCAAAGAGGTTGCGCGCAAAACCCCGACCAAGCGGATTCGTATGCCGGCAAAATTGGCCGATTGTTCCAAACACGGCGTTGCCGGAACCGAATTGTTTATTGTCGAAGGCGAATCCGCAGGCGGCACCGCGAAACAGGCACGCGACCGCGCGACCCAGGCGATTATGCCACTGCGGGGCAAGGTTTTGAATGTTATTTCAAATTCAGACGAACGATTCGGCAACAACCGTGAATTGAACGATTTAATTGATATTATTGGCGCAGGCACCGCAAAAAATTGGGACGATTCAAAATTACGGTATGAAAAGATTATTATTATGACCGATGCCGATGTCGACGGCAGTCATATTGCATCGCTGCTGATGGCATTTTTCTATCAAATGATGCCGCAATTGATTTACGGTGGACATTTGTATTTGTCTTGCCCGCCGTTATATAAATTGACACATGGTACCGAATCGGTTTATGTGGACACTGATGAAGAATTGGAATCACTGACCAACGGCAAATATAAAAACAAACGTGTTGAAATATCACGATTCAAAGGTTTGGGTGAAATGATGCCGAACCAATTAAAAGAAACAACCATGTCGCCGAAAACGCGCCGGCTGATTCGCGTTGACCTGCCACCGCGCACGGACGAAGGCGCCGAAGACACGGAAAAAACCCGCACCATTGTTTCGGAATTGATGGGCAAAAAACCGGAATTTCGTTTCCGCTTTATCACCGAACACGCCCAATTTGTAAAAGATTTATTTGTGTAACCACTACTTGACATTTTTCAAATTTGTTATATATTTCCTAAGCTTTTGAACCAAAGGGGGTGAATATGGCCAAGAAAGTGACACCATTCAAGAATGAATATATGATTGATATGGCAAAATTGAGTAAGCAGCCGACAAACTATACATTGAACGGCATATTATTGCCGATTGAAAAAATCAATGGCAATGTTGTCACCGATGCCCCAAAAATGACAAAACTGTTTGCGGAACGTCCCGCCCAACGTATGATTGAACAATACCCGGTATTATTCCCGATGACAAATCGTGATGCCCGCACCGTCATAGAATATATTGCCACGGACGGTCACGCACTTATCACATTGTTTCCAAATGCAGATGTTGAAATTCACGATCACGATTGGCAACAACATTTAACAATCACCGCCATGGAAGATTTGGTCAAAACATATAATAAACGCAAAAGCGCATTTGATGGAATTCGTGGCGCATTACAGACACTTTCCAAAAAATAAAAAAATCCCCATAACGGGGATTTTTAATTGCCATAAAATTTATTGTAATCCTACACGGAAAGTATCGCCATAATCTGCGACCTTTTGTCCGCCGACATTACAAGACAAATCTTCAAAACCGCGCTTTAACTGATTCTTTTTAACCAATTTACTAGTGACGATTCCACCAACGGTCCCCAACACCACACCGGCAATAGAATCAGATGCAAGTCGCGCCGTATTAAATTTACCTTCGGCATCGCGCCACGCCGACACTTTCAAACTGTCCCGCAATTGGGTCAATTTGGAATAATATCTACTAATATCGGCATCAATGACCGTAGTTTGGCTAAGATCAATATTGTATTGTGCATTTACAGTCTTTATCAATGCCATTGAATCTATCAACAAATCCACCAATTTTTCAGATTCACCCTTTGTTAAAGCCTTATTCGGTTCGGTACATATACCCAAAGCCGCCTGGTAATTACTAATCAATTTTTTAATATCTGCACTGTCCGGATACTTCTTGGACGCATCTGTCAACATATTCAGGTTTGCCTTCATATTCTTTATCTGGTCTGCTGTACACATATTCCGCGCCCATACCGGGTAAATATATACACTGCGGTATGTCCAGTTTCCGGTATACTGTGGTTCAAATTTTCTGGCGGTTGCACTGCCTGCGACCCATCCCACAGATTCGGCCTTAGCGCCATTTGGCAAAATATTATTTACAACATACGTACGACGTCTATCGGATAAACCTATGTTATCATAAGCGTTTTTATCACCTTGTTGGTCTGCACTGCCAATAACAACAAAATATGCTATACCTTTACCAGCATACAAATCTGCCAATTCGCTTTTTACCGATTCAAAATATTCTTTGCATTCATTCGACACCTTATCTTCTGCGGTCTTGAAATAAACCGCATAGGGTTCACTGTTTATATCATCTGGCTTCAAAATACAACTACCCTCGCCACCTTTTGGGTCCGGTTGATTGCCTTGATATCCCGCCATCGCACTGCATGCCACACCAAATAAAACCACAAAAAATACAAGAAATTTTTTCATATCTTCCCGCTCCTACTTTGCAAATATTTTACCACATTGCGGGAAAAATACCAAGCGATTATTTATATTCTTCTATCATTTCGGCAATTGTCGCAGACATTACCAAATCAGACGTCAACAATTTTTCAATTCTATCAATTCCGTACATAACCGTCGCATGATCACGACCACCAACATATTCACCAATTTCCGCAAGTGACAAACCCGTCACATTCTTTAACACAACCATCATCATTTGACGCGCCAAAACCAATGCACGCGCACGCCCCGACCCGCACACCGCATCATACGACACGCCCAATTTTTCACACATAGATTTTACCATCACAATCGGCGATTTAGATTTCTTTAATGTGTCCGCCAACAATTTTTCAACGATTGTTTCATTGACGCATTCGCCCATAATTTCTGTGTATGCACGAATCTTGTTCACAACACCAGAAATCACATGACCATCGGCCGTAACGCGCCCCGCAATTGTATCCGCCAATTTTGAATCCAAACCGGCCCGCGCAAATATTTCACGGCGCACCGCACGCGTTGGCGCAACAACATCCGCAACCAACCCAGATGCAAACAAAGATTGTGCCCGGCGGTCAAACCCGGTTAAATTACCCGGCGCCGCATTAGACGTTAAAACAACATTTTTACCCGCCGCACGCAAATCAATTATCAATTGCAAAAATTCTTCACATGTGGCGCGTTTGCCGGCCAAAACCTGAACATCATCCAAAATGAAAGTATCACAATTACGACAATAATCTTTGAATGCAAATATTGTGCGGTCGTGCAACGCACGTGCAAATTCGGCCACAAACATTGCCCCCGACATCATAACGACCCGTCCATTTGATGCACCATTGATGGCCCCCGCCAAAACGGTTTTTCCGCATCCCGCCGGTCCATAAATAAACAGCGGTGAAAATGTTGCCGCCCCCGCCGCCATTTTCTTGCACGCAGATAACACAAACGCGTTTTCTTCGGATGCAATAAAAGAATCAAAATCGCCGGCATTATTTTTTTCGGCCGGCCCAGAATATGTTTGCGTATTATTATCATTTGCGGTCTTGCGCATGGCGGGTGCACCGTGCGCAACAACAACGCGTACACCCAAACCATATTCGGCCGCGACCGCGTTCAACACACCCATATATGTCATAGAAATAAAATCTGCGGTAAATTGATTCGGCGCACACAATTCCAACACATCACCATACACATTAAAACCCATCGGCGAAATCCAGGCGGAAAAACAGGCCGCATCCATTCTAGATGAAATCACAGATTTGATTTCGTCCGGATTTACCTGTTTGTTCAAAATCGCCGCCTGCATGCCGTTTCTCCTTAGTTTTCGAAAGAGTTTCCTGCCGGTTGTTAAGATGTGCAAAAGCCACCCGCATACAAACGCCAAAAATTACCAAACCAAATTATTTGAATAAAATTTAACGTCCGTTTATGTTTTTTCCTACCGTGCTCTCTCGCCTTGTGTTTGTTATTTTGAAACCACGCCATCAGAACCGTTTTTCATACACCTGTTAAAATCAATTCTGCCTTTCCTTATTTGTCCTGACTACGTGAAACAATGTATAAGATTCATTTCCATTTACAACCAAATATTCACAAATTTTTTCAAATTTATTTTTTGACACGATTCGTTTTTTTACCAGATTTCCGCGCTTTGTATATACACTGTATAGACATATTTTTCATCACGCGCGAACATAACCAGAATCACATTTTCGAATCAAACCCTGCAATTCTAACATCACCAATTCGCGTTTTATTTCCAGAATACTTTTTCCGACAATTTCTGCCAATACAGATTCCGACACCGGAACGGTTCCAATTTTATCCAGAATCGGGTTTTCCGATTCGCGCGTTTTTTCTGTTTTCTTTACAGAATTTTTTTCTGTAAAGAAATCGGCAACCCCCATACACAAAATTGCCGCGCCCGACCGAATCAGTGAATTTGGTCCAACCGCGCGGGAATCCGCCGGATGTGACGGAATTGCATAAATTTGACGACCGTATTCCTTGGCAAATTCCGCGGTTTTCATACTGCCTGAATTCGAATCGGCCTCGGACAAAATAAGTTTTTCACCGATTCCGGCAATTATGCGATTTCTTTGCACGAAATTTGTCCCCTTGGGTACGAACCCGACGGGCATATCACTGACCACCACGCCACGTTCCAATATTTCATAATATAAACTTTCGTTTTCAAGTGGCCATATATAATCCACCCCGCCCGCCAAAACCGCAATGGTGTTCATATTGCCATCTGCACGCAACGCGCCACGGTGCGCGGCCGCATCCGTTCCCATCGCCATACCTGATACAACCGCAACATTATGTTCGGCAAATGCGCACGCAATATCGGCAACAAAATTCATTCCGCCACCGGTTGCATGACGCGTTCCAACAATCGCAACCGATTCGCGCCGCAAAGTTTCAATATTTCCACGCGCGGTCAAAATTGGCGGATGATTTTTTATGGATTTAAGGTGTGCCGGATATAAATCATCTGTATCGCAAATAAAATGCACATTTAACCGATTTGCCAAATCCACCTCGCGCAGGACCGAATCGCGCAATTCATTTGAAACATCCATATGTTCCAAAATCGCCGAATCAGACCCGAATTGGCGCAACAAATTATTATATGATGCCGGGCCAATTCCGGGCGACCGCAATATCAACAAACGTTCAAACAAATCTTTCATATTCCGCACTATAAAATCTTTTTTATCCAAATCGCAAGAAAAAACGCCCCGTGGGGCGTTATGTATATAATATACAGAATGCATTAGATATCCATCAAAGATTCAAATTCTGTGCATTCATTTGGCAACGTGCCACCCGAACTTTTGAATTTGTCACACGCGGCCTTTAACGCCTTCAAATCAGTTTTGAATTCTTCATAACGCGAATCGCCTTTATTCTTTAACGTCAACAGTTGCGAACGCAAAAGTGGTATGCCACTTAAATCCTTTTGTCCTTCGACCGCACCACCAATCAGTTTATTTCCAAACAATTCCATAGACCCCACACCAACGGCCGCGCCACCAACCGCGCCACCAACCGTTGCCCATGTACGGCCTTTTTTCTTGGCATCCAAAATGCGTTGTTTCAACATTTCTTCGTCCACCCAAGAACCGCAATTGATTGTTTCACCCCATTGAAAATACCGTGACGGAATATCAGAAACATTTATACGCGAATCGGCCGATTTCAAATCTACCTTGACAAAACATACGTTATTTTCCGGGTTTTCTGTATCTTCCTGCATGGTTGCATAACTGGCCGTGTTGCTGTACCGCGATGCCCAAACAAAAGTATTTCCAATACCGATATTATTATTCAAACACGCCGCGCGTTCGGCTTCGCGTTTATCTTTTTCTGTATCTTTTGGGAACGCCGGTGCCACATCGTCATCCTTGATACTGGGCGAACGATTCGTACTTAAAGAAATATCCGGCGTGGTCAATTGATTTTTAGACGCAATCATCGCCCTGTTCTGGGCCGGCGCAAATTTTGCATTCACCATACTGGTCGTACCCACACGGGGGTCGCGCGCATCCGCCGCCAACGCGACAACCGGCACCGCCATAAATAATACGGCAAAAAACTTTTTCATTATGAACCCTCCATCAAATACAATCTATGGGTGCATTATACCACAAAAACACCATAAAATAAAGGACAAAAGCGGTGACGAGTTATTTTTTCCACCGCCAAGACAATTTTGATTCCGTCCCGCCAACCAATCGACCGATGTTTTCATGGTGCCGCCACAAACCAATCAAACTTATCATCAACAATGCCAACCCAACATTTGTTCCAATAACAAAGCCCAAAATCGGTGCAACCAAAAACACCACAATTGATGCCAACGAAGAATACCCCAAAGACAATGCAACGACCAACCATTCAATTCCGCAGATAACGAACATTAACGGGTTTATCGCCAATAAAACACCAAACAAACACGATACACCTTTGCCACCACGAAACCCCAACCACACCGGAAAGCAATGCCCAAGCACGGCCGCAAAACCGCACCACGCGGCAAAACCAACACCACCGATATATAAACCAACCAACACCGGAATTATAACCTTGGCCATATCAAGAACCCACGTCAACAAACCAAATTTGAATCCGCCGGCCCGCATTGCATTTGCCGCACCGATATTACCACTGCCCACCCGGCGCAGGTCGCCATGTCCCGACCACCGCGTCACCAAAACGCCAAACGGCACAGAACCCATTAAATAAGATACAATTATTCCAAAAACATATAACATTTCTATTTTTCCTTTTTTCCCTTGATTTTATGTTTGTTTTCTATAAAATATCAAAAAACATAAACAAATAAAAGGAAAATAAAGTGGCAAACCACAAATCATCTAAAAAAAGAATCTTGGTCACGGCAAAGAAAAATGCCGTAAATACCGCACGTCGCAGTGCCGTTAAAACAGAAAACAAAAAGGCCATCAAGGCAATCGCATCCGGTGACAAGGCCGCCGCGGTCGCCGCGGTCCGCAGCGCGGAAAGCAAAATGATGAAGGCCGCCGGCAAAACAATGCCGAAAAAACGTGCATCGCGCAAGGTTTCTCGTTTGACACGCGCCGCCGCCAAGATGGCATAAGACGAACCATTAAAAAATTTGGCGTGCATTTTTTGCACGCCTTTTGTTCTGCCACAAACATAAAAACCTAGCGACCATGGCCACCATTTTTTTTGGCCATGGCAATTGCAAACAACATATTGATATGATTTTGTGTCAAAAATATTTCTTCGCCGTATGGGTCATAAACCGCACCACCACCGGCCCGATATTTATGAACACTGTACCCACACGACAAAGAAAAGAACGCGCCCACCGGGTCCCACACAATTTTATCTATTTTTATTAAATCCGCCAATACATTAAAAATTCCCTTCTCGACATTCGCATTAAAACCGCCATGTAATCGACCAAGGGGGTCTGTGACCTCAACCGAAACCTGAATGTTCGCGCCCATAAAAACTCCTTTAAGATATTACGAAGTAAAATATAGCATTGAAACAACGCAAAACACAACAATTTTTTTCGTCAAAACCTGTGTCTAAGGCCCCTGATATGTTCCGCCATAATCCTTGACCTTAGGTGATGCATCAAAAAACTTTGCCGTTCCATTATAAGACTGTATATTTTATTTATTTGACCGGGCGACATATCAATCAATGTTCCATTTGGACAAATCACACAACGCGCACCATCACGCACCGTGAATTTATAAGCACCCGCAAAAATTATGGTATTTCCGTCATCAACAAATTTGAAATGATGACATTTTGATACAATATTACATATACGATTAAAATTTTCTTCACGTATTTTGGCCGATTGGTGCCCACCTGACGGGGGTTTAGATTTTTTGTGTTTTTTGAATATGCCCATGCACTCTCCTTTTGTATTAAAAAGGGCCACCCCTTGGTGACCCATAATTTACTAATTCAACGGCGCGCCCCAATGCTGCTGAATACTGCGTTCTGCATCCATCGGGCTGACCAAAACCTGGGGCGTCAGGATTACGACCAAAACATCACGCGTTGATTCCGTCCCACGCGAACCGGACAACAACATAAAGTCTGGGTCACCAAGGCCGTATCTTGTGTCATTGTTTGTTTGCTTTTCAAAACCGGACACAACCAACATTTGACCCGATTCCATAATCACTTCCTGCATAAAACTGCGTTCTTCAACCTCGGGCAATTGCAATGTGACCTCGCCAATGGTCTGGGTTGCCATCTTTAACAATTCACGAACCGACATCCGGAATAACAACAATATCTTGCCGTTTTCTAAAACATTCGGCAACAATTGCATCGAAAATCCGGTTTCCAAATTATCTTGGTCAACGGTACTGGATTCAACCGTCGTAAAGTTCCGCGATTCGAAACGTTTGATGTATCCGGTGCTCTTGGTATTATTTACCGGCGCAACGCGGTTATTACGCGTGGTCACACCGACATTTGTCACCAAAGAAACCTTGCCCTGCTTTGCCAATGCCTCGATAAGTGCGCTGCTGCCCGCCATCGCAGACAACGAACCATTGTTTATCTGGTCTTGGGTGTATGCACCGGCAACCGACGAACCATTTTCCATATGTGTTGCCCCGGTCAACGCCGACACAGTGTTCGACAGAACCGCGATATTCATAGAACTGGTTTCCGGGTTTCCAAGGTTGTTCTTTGGATTTGCAACGATATTCAATCCAGATGCCGAATTAATCGCGGCCGCCAAATTCAACCCAAATGCCGAGTTATTTGAAATAGATACCTGCAAAACCTTGACATCAATGGTGACCAATTGCGATAAACGTTTATTTTGACGCGCGATATAATCACCAACGCGGTTCAACACAGACGGTGGCGCGGTGACCGTTATTGTCCCCAAACTGCGCGACACAGTAAAGTTCGCATTTTCAGATTTTCCAACAATAGAAGAAATCGTGCTTTCAACTTCGTCCCATTCTTTTAATGTGGTTTCTAAATAAACCTGGTTTCCATTGTCGGTTTGGACGGTCGATTGATACGAAACATCCGTCCCCAATGCATATAATGTGAAAGTCCGGGTTTCTGTTTCATAGAAAACAATTGCACTTTTGTCATAATACCAGAGCACATCTAAATCCGTCGCAACCTGGGACAATAAACCCGACAATTTGCCGGTATAGGCAACGTTCATTGTTTTCTTTAATTTTTCCGATGCAACCTGGCTGTCGATTTTAACCGGAATCTGGGTAATAGAATTGATGTTATTTGCCAAAACCTGCAAAGTGACCGGTTCATTTAATAATATTGTTATACCACTGTCGGTTTCATATTGGGCCGGCAAATTATTTTTATGTTCAACCAATGTGGATTTATCACCCAACCAAACACCTTCGGACATAGAAACCGTGTCACCACTGGCAACCTTGGCCGTTGGGTTCTTGGCCATTTCAAATGCGTCGTACACATTGACAAAGTCTTGGTCCACAGACGCCGCGACCCGCGCAGAATCACGCGTAGCGCACCCCGTAAAAACCGTCACCGCAAATATTGCCATAAAATATTTTATATACTTTAACATCTATTCTTTCTCCTACAATCTGTCAAATTATTCTTCGGACGTAGATATAACCAAAACACGATTCCCCTTATAGAACTTGGCATATGGCACCGGTATCGCGCGTTCAAAATTCCGCACAACCGCAGACGCGACATCGACAAAGCGACCCTTGAATACCGCACTGGCCTGAATTGGATATTCACGTGACGTGGCCCATACCAAATCCCAACCTTCTTTGTCGCACCAAGATTGCAAAACCTCTCGCAGTGTTTGACCACTGGCCACGACCCAAGAACGAACCTGGTCTTGGATGGAATTTGCCGGTTCCGCATCGGCAGACAAATCAACCGTTATCTCCGTGTCGCCTTCGACATAACTGGTGATGCCATTTACACCGATAACGCCACCGCCGGTAACAATATCACCGTTTGCGGTCCGTTCAACCAAGCCGTTACGCGCCAAATACGCATCATAACCATCGGCATATTTTGCACAATTCCGGCGACCACTGCGCGACAATGCCAAAACATTTCCACCATCGTCTTCTAAAACCTCGCGATGCAATAACGGCATTTCCGAACCACGCGCACATTCATCATCAAACCCGACCGGAATTTGTGTACCGTGCAACATATTCGCGCCGCCCGACCAACCATCGCGCGCACCCAAATTAAAGTTGTTTTCAACAACCAAATCCGAACCTATTTTAGAAACAATCTTGATGTTATCGGCCCGCGCGGTCTTGGCACATCCGCCCTGCTCGCACGAAACGGTCACATCGGCATCAGACCCCGCCAAAGGCCACGCCGGAACATCGACCGGAACAACGGGTTGATAAACCTCCTGTTGCTGATACGAATTATCATAAAACTGTTCCTGGACATTCGTGTTTTCACGAACATCCCGGTCTTCGTCATAGAACACTTCGGACGTCACCACCTGGGGCAAACCGGCGTCCGCAAAGCAGTATCCTGCGGCGGTTGCAAACATTGCAGCAATTAAAATCTTGCGAAACATAAGAACTTCCTTTCCTAATTATTCCTTATTTATATGTCATTATAACAATTTGACCGAATCTGTGCAAGACCTAAAAATGCATCTGTTGATGTTTTTTATTTTTTTGTAAAAATGTGCATATAAAATCGCACGAATCGATAAAAGATGATATACTCTGTGATATAAAAAAGGGAATAAAAATATGCAAAACACACTTTTTTGGATTATTTTGGGACTTTTAACGGTTATGACCGGAACGATATTGTTTATGGCGGTGAATGCGTATCGGCGAATTGGTGCATTGGAAAAAAATGCAGGATTTCAATATAACCTGATTGTAAAAATTCAAAGTTTGTTGAAAAGCAAATCTGCAACAAATGCGGTTGCCGAACACGCCGAAATGATTTATCAAGACCTTTTGCAAAACTTGATTCCTATTTTGGCGGCATTGGACATAATGCCACGAAACACGACCGAACATCCACTGTGGCGCACATTGGGTGGGCTGATTGATGAATACGCAAAAAACCCGTTCGTTATGGAAAAACTGCGCCGTGCAATAAAATTGGATGCCGAAGTTAAACGCAATGTATCAAACTATATGAATCGCGCAGACAATTTGTTGCGGCACCTGTCTGAATCTGAACCGGATGGAATTTTGACCAAGACATTTATAAATGGCCTGCTAGGGCAATCACTTACTTTCTTTACCCAGGCATATCAATTGGCAACAACCGACGAAGGTGATAAATGACGGGACCAGATGAAAATCTTGTTCGGGAAATTTCTGCACTTCGGGGTGAGCCGAAATGGTTGACCGATTGGCGAATTGATGCGTTGCACATTTGGCAAAAAATGACCGAACCCCATTGGGCGGAAATCGATTACGCGCCAATTGATTATGCAACATTAAATTACTATAACGAACAAAAACCGATTGATAACAGTGACCTGAAACCCACATACGATAAAATGGGTTTGCCGGAAAATGAACAACGCGCCCTGCTTGGGATGGCAACCGACACAGTAATCGACAGTTCGTCTGTTCATACGTCCTATACGGCGGAATTGGCGGCACGCGGCATTATTTTTATGTCGTTTGCCGATGCGGTGAAACAGCATCCTGAATTGGTAAAAAAATATCTTGGGACGGTTGTACCGGTTGCGGATAATTTTTTTGCGGCATTAAATTCGGCGGTGTTTTCCGATGGCACATTTGTATATATTCCACCAAACACCGAATGCCCAATCGATTTGGCCAGTTATTTTAGAATCGAAACCGCAAAAATCGGTCAATTCGAACGCACACTGATTATTGCGGACACCGGTTCAAAACTAAGTTATATGGAAGGTTGCAGTGCCCCCCGTCGTCCAAATCATCAACTGCACAGTGGGGTTGTTGAAATTGTTGTTATGGATGGCGCGCACGTAAAATATGCGACCGTTCAAAATTGGCACGCCGGCAATGCACCGGAATCCGGCGTATACAACAATAGTGGCATATTAAATTTTGTGACAAAACGTGGCAAGTGTTATGCAAACGCGCGCCTGGATTGGACTCAGTTTGAGGTCGGTTCTGCAATGACATGGAAATACCCATCAACCATTTTATACGGCGATGGTTCCGCCAGTGATTTTTATTCGTTGACCATAACACGCGGCGGTCAACAAAGTGACACCGGAACAAAAATGTTGCACATTGGGAACAACACTACATCCAATATATTATCATACGGGGTTGCATTGGATTGGTCGCGTCAAACATTTCGCAGTTTGGTAAAATTTTCCGGTACGGGCGGCAAAAACGTATCTAAATGCGACACACGCATAATCGGCAATACGGCAAAAACCAACGCATTGCCCGATATAGTGTATGAAAATTGCGACAACATCCAAACGCACGAGGCCGCCACCGGTGCAATTGACGCCACACAATTATTATATTTGAATATGGCGGGTTTGGATGATGATACCGCCACGGCGTTGATTATCGGTTCTATGGCGACACCGATATTATCAAGATTACCAATGGAATTTTTGGTTGAATCAAAACAACTTATTCAAATGGCATTGACCACAGGGGGTAAAAAATGATTCTAGAGATAAAAAATTTGAATGTGTCATTTAATGGTAAAAAATTATTGACCGATATGAATATGTCTGTGGATACGGGTGCCCGCCATTTGATATGCGGTCATAACGGTTCGGGCAAATCAACCCTGGTCGGTGCAATTGCCGGGAATCCAATGTACAGCGTGGACAGCGGTCAAATAATTTTCGATGGCCGCGACATTACACACGACAACGCAACAACGCGTGCACTGTCAGGAATTTTTGTTGGCGCGCAAAACGTTCCGGAAATACCGGGACTGACCATTATCAGTTTTTTGAAACATTCCATCGCCGCCCATCGTCATTTTCAAACCGGCAAAGATTTACCAATGGGCGAATTTCTGGAAATGTTGGAATCGGCACGCGAACAATTAAACATTCCACGCGATTGGTTAAATCGGTCTGTGAATGTTGGTTTTTCGGGCGGTGAACGTAAACGCATAATGTTATTGCGTCTTATTATGACCAATCCAAAACTTGCAATTCTGGACGAACCGGATTCCGGGGCGGATGCCACGGTCAAGGCGCAAATTGCCGACACAATTAAATCTGTGCCGAACACAACATTTATATTTATATCACATCAAAATGATTTTACCGAAATGGTTGCACCAACGCACACAACCACTTTGTCAAATGGCAAAGTTATGATAAAATAATATAAATGAACCAAAGGGGGGACACATGAACGGACTTATTTTATTTGCGGGACTGATTCTTCTGCTCTGGATTGGCAGTTCGATTTTTATCCCTCTTCTGGTGGCGACATTTTTGTGGTATTTGATAAATGCAACGGCGACATATTATCGCAAGATTTTACCGGCAACCCCACGGCGCCATGAAATTGCGGTACTGTTCAACATAATGTCACATATATTTTCCATCGCAACATATGTCGGTTTGATATACCTGTTTGCGACACGCGTCCGCCCAATGTTTGTGGAAATATTACCGGCAATTCCGGAAATTCAAGATAAAATGAATATAATGTGGAAATACATAGACGACACATTTGGATTGGATATTTCCGGCGTCGCGATGCCCAGTATTGAAAAGATTGTATCAAACATTGGTTCTTCGGTTGCGAAATTGGCGACATCAATGGGCATGGTCATTGTGTATATGATATTTATGTTTGTTGAACAAAGCACGTTTCACAAGAAATTGGCGGAATTATTCCCGAATAAAACCCAACATAAAAAAATGAGTTTCATCCTGAACAGTATCGATGAAAATATGAAAAGATATTTATTTATGAAGACATTGGTGTCAGGCATAACCGGCATAATATCGTACATATGGATGTACATGTTGGGATTGGAATTCGCCGGCGTATGGGCATTTGTGATTTTTATTTTAAGTTATATTCCAACAATCGGCGCGATTATCAGTTGTATATTGCCAATATTGTTTGCGATTTTAACGGGCGCAACATTAAATGAATTGGTCTTGCTGTCGTTGGGACTGATTGGTCTGCAATTACTGTTTGGAAATATCATAGAACCAAAATTGACGGGAAAAACATTAAACCTTTCGACACTGGCCATTTTAATCAATTTGGTATTTTGGGGCTTAATATGGGGCGTGGCCGGAATGTTTTTCAGTGTTCCATTATTGGTGGCAACATTTATCATCACGGCCCAGTTTGATTCCACGCGTTGGATTGCGGTCCTGCTGTCCGCGGACGGAAAAATTCCCGATAAAGACGAAGATTAGTGGTTAGTTCTCCTCCCACGGAGGAGTACGGTGTGGAACACCGGGAGGCCTGTCGCGCCGTAGCCTTGGCGCTTGCACCACGAAGTTTTAACAAAGTGGCGTAGGCGGATGTCGCCAACGATATTTTTTACCCCCACCCCGTCCCGCTTTCGCTTTGCTACAGCGAGACCACCCATCCACAGGAGGGGAACTATATGCTAATCTGGCAGGTTCCACAGCAAACAATTTTCACTGGTTTCCGCCGCACCGTCAATATATTGAACACAGACTTTTGTCTTCTGTTTGGTCGATATGAACAGGTGGGTTGACTTGAATGCCTTGTCCAGAACACCGGCGGACACCACAGCATTTTTTAGTTCGGCATCACTATAATTATAAATTCCATCTACATATCGTGGTAGGGTAGATAATAACGCACCTTGAAAAAGCGCGGCCCCAATCGCTGTATCGTCTACGAACCAGGCATTGTATGGATCTCCATATACAACCAAGCGTTTGGAGACCGTGCCATTGGTTTCCGTATCTGTTATGACTGAATCCGGATAATACTCGTCGGTTTTGGCGGTAATTTTATCCTGTTTGGTGGCGACCGCCGTATCCACATAATCTTGGGTGGTTACGGTGACCGGGTCCGCAAATACTAAATTTATTGCCAAAACAGATGCAATCGCACCGAATAATAAAACTTTGCTCATATTTTCCCCTTTATTCCTCGGTTTATAGTGTAACAAAAAAGGTACCTTTTTTGTGACCAGGGGTCAGTTTTTATAAGTCATTGATTTTACTGAATCGCAATTTCTAAAAAAAGTAATGGACATAAACGTACCTTTTTTGTGACCAACTTGCACACAAAAACCGGCGGAAATCCGCCGTCATCCCGGGCTTGGTCCGGGACAGGGTCTATAAACCTGTGACGAATATTACAGAATTATTCTGTGGCCCGCATCACAACTGCTTAGCCCTATGGCGGACCCGTCGCGGCCGCGGCACCAAACGGTGCCGGGACGGACTAACCACTAAAACGAACGGTTCAGCATCGCAATTGCGTTTTCCAAAATTACGCGGGCGGCATTGGAATCCAATTTTTCCTTGATATCGCGCGGGCGCACACGTCCCATTTCTTCCTGGGCCGCGGCGGATGACAATGTTTCATCAATAAATATAATTGGTATATCGGTTGCAGCCGCCAACACATCCGCAAACTCACGAACCGTTTTTGTTGTTTCCGATTCAGTTTCGTCTGTACGCAACGGCAAACCGATTACAATTCCGGAAACCCTTTCATCTTTGGCAATCTGCACAATATGCGCCGCCAATTCTTGGTGGTTGTATTTCGACATTGAAATTGCCGGTCGCACCGACACAATCATACCATCGGCACACGATACCGCAACCCCGGTGCGCCGCGCGCCCCAATCGATTCCTATCAATCGACCGGTGCGGGGAAAAACCTTGAAATTCGACAAAATCATTGTATAATCACCTCTGCACTTAAATATAGGATCCAAAATGGCATTTAGCAAGCAACAATTACATAAGTTCGCAGACCTGATTAAAATTGATATTCCGGATGAAAAACTGGAAACGATGAACATTGATTCCGTCGTTGAATGGATTGATAAATTAAAGCAAATCGACACGCGTGGGGTTGAACCAATGCTGTCGCCGGCGGAACATACCCTGCCCCGCCGTCACGACGTGGTCACCGATGGCGGTATTCGTGATGCGGTTTTGGCAAATGCACCCGACAAGGCGGGCGTTTCGCGCGGATACTTTGCGGTTCCCAAGGTTATGGAAGGAGATTAAAATGGCGGTCAAGAAAGAAACAAATGTAATTCTTACAACCTATTCCCCGGATAGACGCGCGCCAACAAAATTAAAGTTGGGCACATGGACCGAACAACAAACCCAAGATTTTTTGAATTATATTCGCGGTCGTCATCCGTTTGCCGATGGGCATTACTATAATACCTGTGCATTTAATGTGCATTTTGATAAATATGTGATTCATTCGCGTGGCTTTGACGCGCCAAAAATATTTATGCCGTTGCGCCCAAAGAACAAAAAGAACGAATTGATTGTCGAAATTATTACCGATGAAGAAAATCGTGAATGTTGGCCGGGATGCCCGTCGACATGTCCACTGTGTATGCAGGACGGACAATGCACTTCACCATTTATAAAAAAATTTGTCGGCGAAGTATTATTCCCAAAACAATATGTAAAACAAAGATAGGATGATGATGAGCAAAACAAAAAAAATCATTTTTGTAACGAATGATATTAACAAAACCGTACAGCACAAAAACGGTAAAGATGTATATGTGACCAACATTGTATGGGATTACAAAGCATGTGAATGTTTAACCAATATGCATTTGCAAAAACCAGATTATTTCGGGGACACTTTCTTTATTCATTGCGACGATATAAAATTTAAATGTATGTCGCCAAACGCACAAAAACCAACGGAAAACAAAATTCAAAAATGTTTACAACGCATGCGCGATGGCAAATGTCCATATAAAATCGCCCGACAAATATTTACAAATATACCAAACAAAAAATCAAGGTAGGAAACTATGATAGACCTGACCATTACCGAAGCATTAAAGAAATTAAAATCGCGCGAAATATCTGCAACCGAATTGGCGCGCGCGCACATTGAACGCATTGAAAAATATAATCCAGAATTAAATGCGTATATTACGGTCACCGCCGAACGCGCAATGGCGGATGCCGCCGCGGCGGATGAACGCATCAAAAATGGTGATGCGCGCATGCTGGATGGAATTCCAATCGCAATGAAAGATTTATTTGCAACGCGTGGCATTCGCACAACGGCGGCGTCACGTATGTTGGAAAACTTTATTCCGGAATATGAATCCACCGTTTCACAAAAATTTATTGATGCCGGCACGGTGTTGCTGGGCAAGGCAAACCTGGACGAATTCGCGATGGGAACATTTTCCAAAACATCTTACTTTGGTGCACCGGTAAACCCATGGCAAATGGAAAAACATTTAACCGCCGGCGGCTCATCGGGTGGTTCAACATCTGCGGTCGCATCTGGTATGGCAATGGGCGCAACCGGCACAGACACCGGTGGGTCAATTCGTTTTCCGTGTTCGATAACTGGTTTGGTCGGTATGAAACCAACATACGGCCTGTCATCGCGTTGGGGATGTGTTGCATTTGCATCCAGTTTGGATACACCTGGTCCCATCGCACGCACGGTTGATGATGCGGCATTGTTGCTTTCGGCAATGGCGGGACACGACCCCAAAGATTCGACAAGTGCCGATTTTCATTTAAATCTAGAAACGCCTTTGAAACCAATTTTGGGCAATGGCAAAAAATTGCGTGTTGGTGTTATTCGCGAATTCGCAAACGTAAAAATTTCTGACGATATGAAAACATTGTTCGACCGGCGTATTGCAGATTTGAAATCCGCCGGTGCAGAAATAGTCGAGGTTTCAATTCCAAATATTTTGGACGCATTGGCGGCATACTATATCATTGCCCCGGCCGAGGCATCATCGAATCTTGCCCGATATGATGGGGTGCGCTATGGTCTGCGTGTCGAAGGCAAAGATATATACGATACATATAAAAAGACACGCGCCGCCGGATTCGGCGATGAAGTTAAACGCCGTATGATTATCGGTACCGCGGTTTTATCATCTGAATCTTATGAAGTGTATTTCATGCAGGCCGCACGCGTTCGCCGCATGATTGCCGACGGTTTTAATCGCGCATTTGAACAATGCGATATGATTATTTGTCCGGCGGGCGCGGGAACGGCGATGCCACTGGATTCAGATATGACACCATTGGAATATTACGCTTTGGATTTGTTCACGGTCGCAATGAATTTGGCGGGCGTGCCGGCGGTAAGTGTTCCATGCGGTATGGCGCAAAACGGTCTGCCGTTGGGTATGCAGGTTGTTGGAAAAATGTTTGATGATGTTCGCGTTCTGCAATTGGCGCGGCATATCGAACAATTCGCGGGATTGGATAACCGCCCAACCAAAATAATGGGGAAATAGGCGTGTTGAACAAAATGAGCAATAAAAAAATGGTGGCCAGAAGTGGAATCGAACCACTGACACAGGGATTTTCAGTCCCTTGCTCTACCAACTGAGCTATCTGGCCATCCGCGGGGTACATAATAAGATACAAAAAACGAAAAAGCAAGGAAAAATAAAAATGTTCACAATAAAAGGCAAAACAGGCGATTGGGAAGTGGTTGTTGGACTGGAAACACATATCGAGGTTTTATCCAACAGTAAGATTTTCAGTGGTGCATCGGCGGACTATAACCCGACCGTCGCCCCGAATACCCAGGTTTCCATGGTTGACGTGGCAATGCCGGGGATGTTGCCGGTCTTGAATGAATATTGTGTAGACCAGGCGATTAAATTCGGCCTTGGCATAAACGCAGAAATTTCACACGTAAGTCGTTTCGCCCGCAAACAATATTTCTATCCCGACCTGCCCCAGGGGTACCAGATTTCGCAACCCGCCGAAGAACCACCGGTTGTCGGTCGCGGATGGATTGAAATTATGGGCGACGATGGGAACCCTAAAAAGATTTTAATTGAACGCGCACATTTGGAACAGGATGCCGGAAAATTAAAACACGATGTTCATCCAACAAAATCTTTTGCTGACTATAATCGTACGGGTGTTACGCTGTTGGAAATTGTAACGTTTTTGGATGTAAAAAATCCGGAAAACAATTCTTATATCACCTCCCCGGACGAAGCAGAAAAATACCTGCGACAAATTCGCGAAATTGCGCGCGCCCTGGGGGTATCACACGCAAATATGGAAGAAGGTTCTATGCGCGCAGACGTTAATGTTTCGGTTCGTCCAGTTGGCGCAAAATACTTTAATGAACGTTGCGAAATCAAAAATATGGTTTCGTTCAAATTTATAAAATCCGCCATAGAATATGAAGCAAAACGTCAAATCGAAATTCTGGAAAACGGTGGCACGATTGAACGCAACACTATGCGCTATCACCCCGACGAAGGCATAACAACCGTTATGCGCAGCAAAGAAGACGCGTTGGATTATCGGTATTTCCCAGACCCGGATTTGTTGCCACTTATTATCACAGACGAACAAATCGAACGCATACGCAAAACTATGCCGGAATTGCCGGCGGCAACACGCGTACGCTATATCGAAAAATTTGGTTTGGCGGAATATGATGCGGCGCGCCTTACCGAAACTGTTGATATTTCACACTGGTTCGATGCGGCGGTTGCGGGCAAAACCGAACGCGCCAAGGGCGTTGCGAATTGGATGATTTCTGAATTATTCGCGCACCCGGAAAACTATGACATAACAAACGAAAAATCTGGCATTGTGGACGGTATGCGTATTATTACCCCGACCGATTTGGCGGAATTGGTTGATATGGTCGCGGCCCGCGAAATCAATGGAAAACAGGCCAAAGACATATTTATCAAAATGCTGGACGGAGCGGATGGCACTCCACGTGCAATCGCCGACAAATTTGGTATGAAGCAAATCACCGACACCGGTGCGATTGAAAAAATTATCGATGAGGTTATTGCCGCAAATGGGCCCCAGGTTGAACAATATAAATCTGGCAAGGTGGGATTGCTTGGATTCTTTGTCGGCAATGTTATGAAGAAATCGGGTGGCAGTGCGAATCCCGCCGTTGTAAACGAAATATTGAAAAAGAAATTAGGGTAAAACATGAAAAATGTTATCGTGTTTATTGCAGCACCAACCGTTGATAATGCTATGCGTCAAAAATTGGCAGAATTATTACGTATACGCGGAATTGCAACAACAGATAATATGCAAAACGCGACACTGATTATTGCCGATGTTGAACGACCGGTGGAACGCATGGGTGTTGCAGATTTTGCAGAAAAACTTATTGAAGAATACGCAGAAAAAATCGCGACATCAAATCACGAAATTTTATTACACAAACAAAAAAACAAACCAGAATTTAACCCGCAACATACATTGAAAAAATTTAATCAAACAAAACAAATATACAGACAAAGATTCTTGAATCGAACAAAATGTAAATAAAAGGAAGTAAAAATGAAAAACACACTTTATATATTGAAGTTTAATTATGATGTTATTTTTGGTCAAAGTTATGAATTGGTCCCAATGGAATCAAATGTGGTTCCTGAAAAATTTTTAATGGCACGCGACCGTTTAATAAAGGCGACCGAAAAGAAATTGCAAACACGATAAATAATCAAAAAAATGTCAAAACAAAAAAAATACTTTATTAAAACATTTGGTTGTCAAATGAACGTGTACGACAGTTGGCGCATTGCCGCCATGTTGGATGCGCGTGGTATGGTCGCGACCAAAAATGTTGCCGAGGCCGACATAATTATACTCAACACTTGTTCGGTTCGTGAAAAGGCAACCAATAAAGTATTTTCCGAACTGGGGCGCATCCGCGATGCAAAAAAACCGAACGCCATTTTCGGTATCGTCGGTTGCGTTGCACGTGAATCCGGCGCAAACGCATTCCATCGCATTCCCGAATTAAACTTTGTTTTGGGTCCACAAAGTTATCACCGGTTGCCACAAATCCTGGACGACCCAGATACAAAATTATTGAACATAGATTTAACGGGATTGGAAAAATTTGATGAATTACCACAAATGACGCACGCGCCGGTTGTATCATATATTCCAATCCAAGAAGGATGCAATCATTGCTGCACATACTGTATTGTTCCCTTTACACGCGGCCCGGAAATTTCGCGGTCGTTTGATGATGTTATGCGCGACACAGCCACGGCCGCAAAAACCGGCGCAGTGGAAATTTGTTTCTTGGGGCAAAATGTGAACGGTTATAAATACACCGATGAAAACGGCAAAACATTTCGGTTGTCTGATTTGATTGCGGCAACGGCGCAAATGCCGGAAATCCGCCGTATACGATTCACATCCAGTTATCCAACAGAAATGACGGACGATTTGATTCAAATGTTTGCGACCGAACCAAAATTATTACCATTTTTGAATATGCCGATTCAAAGTGGTTCGCCTGATGTCCTGCGCCGTATGAATCGCCCGTACAGTTTGGATGCATATTTGAAAATAATAAACAAACTGCGCGATGCGCGGCCCGACATACAAATTTCATCTGATTTTATCGTTGGTTTTCCCGGCGAAACGGATGCCGATTTCGAACAAACATTGGATATCGCGCGGCGTGTTCGTTATATAAATTCTTATTCGTTCAAATATTCGCCACGCCCGCATACGGCGGCGGCATTGATGCCGAACCAGGTCCCCGAAAACATCAAACGCGAAAGACTTGCCATATTGGATAATGCGCTTAATGAAATTCAACGCGAATTTAATGAATCGTGCGTTGATAAAACATTGCCGTGTCTGTGCGAAGGCGCGGATAAAACCGGTCATCACCTGCTCTATCGAACGCCGTATATGCAACAATGCATTGTCGCAAAACCCAAAGAGGGTTCCAACCCGACAATGGCCGAAATAAAAATTACCGCGGCAAATCGTGCGTCACTGCGTGGTAAATTTGTTATGGATTAAAATTCAAATTTTATATTCAATTCCAATTTATATGACAAACCCATATCGTCATACAGCACCCCAACGGATGCCCCACCACCAACACCATCGGCCGTTGACATCATATCGGTGTAAATACCGGCATAAACGGCGCCATCTGTTTGACCAAACAAACGCGCACCAAATTTATATTTGTTTCCGTCCATATCTGTATCAACATTTGCATTGATTCCCGCACGTGCCGCGGCATCAATTTTCGTATCATTTAATACAGACGCATAATCAACACGTGCACCAATAAACGGAATCAATTTTAATTCATCAATCGCACGATAAACCAAACCCGCATCAACGGCGCCCATACCACCAACACAATTTACATCTTGGACCATATGGGTACCATCAAACGCATTTATATCGTTAAACATTGCATACGAAAATGTTCCAAACGCGCGCAGATAAAAATCTTTACCCATATAACGAACGCCAATATTTCCGCCGTATAGATTGCCATTATATTCATCATAATCACCATTGTATTTTAACATTCCACCAACAACACCAATCGTACCAACGGTATTGTTGGCAATTTTGCCCGCGACATTTACCGCACCACCAACAAAATAAAAATCATCAGCCGAAATATAAAACGGCCACGCAATAATACCAAACGCAACATCATCCATTGCAAAAGAATCATAGAAAGTATTTATCGAACGTGGCGCATCCATCAATTTAATTGGATTCGTCCGCACAGATTTTGACAGAATTTTGTTTAACGTATTTCTGTCCGGCGCACGGTCCAATGCACTCAGCAATTTATCATCCGGATTTTTATCACGCAATTCGTCCAAATAATTTCCCAAATTAGTATCAGTCATAATCGCAGAATAATCTGTACGACGCACGACACGTAAATACAAATCTGACGCAACCCAATCCACCGTCACATCGTACATCGGGTCGATGCCGATTGTTTCAACAAACGGTGTGCCTGATATACCCTTGACCAATGGTTGTGATAAATCATTTGGCAAACCATTTACATACAAAGTCGTATGCTCACCCACATTTATTGGGACACTGTTATCCGGCACATTCGTTCCAACCAAAAATTCTGCAGATTCAACCTCTACACTGGATGCGCCGGCAATGAAATTAATGAAATCCGCCATATCCAAAATACACTTTGTTCCATCGGGATTCAAAGTGTTCACATAAACAGTATGCCCAGACAGATTTCCCAACGCGTGCATATCATCCGCCGAGGTTACATTTTGAACAACGCTTGCCGCGCCCTGCAAATCGAAATTTGATTCTATGGTTCCAAAATTTTGAAATATCACCTGTACCCCAGAATCAATTGTTATTGTCCCACTTAACACACCATAATTTGTTATAATCCCGGAATCCGTAATATGAATTTCTTCGTTCGTATTTGTTTCAGCATTAAAAGTATAATTGCCCGAAATATCCAAACCCACGCAAATGCGCGGAATCAATACACATAAAATCCTCAAAATAATATGTGCAAATTTTCTCATTTGCGCATATACTAACACACAGGATTTTTTTCTTAAAGCAAAAAATAAGGCCATAAAAACGGACGCATTTCGCGTCCGTTTTTTACACCGTCATACAAACAAGCATAAAATTTAGTTTGCCGGGTAAATTCTGCCCCATGCGGCTTTATATCCGCCATCACGAGTCAAAACTATTTTTGCATTATTCAATTCTGAACAATCCAATCCGCGAACGTGATATGTTTGCGTCAAACGCGTCGGTTCGGTAATACCGATTACGGGCATCCTAACATTCATACTCTTGGAAGAACAACAACTGCTGTCGTTGCAATTACCACACGGATAGATTTTGACAACATAATCCTTGCCCGGGCGCAAATCTATCAAATCAACCATCATTTTTGTACCATTCGCGGTTTCTGCAAATTTGATATATCCCATTTCTGATGTTCCGCCACGGCTGCTGCGGGTGTACATATTTGCCTTCATGATATTCATATCCGGCACAACTTCGGCAACGACTGTTTCGCTTTCTTCATACACCATAACGGGTTGAGTATAATTGTTATGAGAATAGTGTTTATGCGCATGATGCGGTTTCACACCACAGTTTGTGCTGCAACCGGCCAACGCCATCGCGACCCCCATAGCCAACGAAACGATTGTCATATCTTTGAATGTTTTTTTCATTTTTTTCTCCTTGGTTACGATGAAAATTATATTACAAATATTTCCATATTTCGTCAGGTATGATTGCCTAAAAAACAAACGAAAACAGGCCCCAAATAAACTTTGGGGCCTAACAACATTTGATTGATTTGGAACGGTATCCCTAGAACATATATCTAAGCCCAATATCGCCACCAAAATTATGCAGTCCCGAATTGACATCTGCATACGTATAACGGAACGCCATATCAACCGCGAACACGCGCCAATCAAACGTCACGCCCATTGTTCCCATCGCCGCGAAACGTGTGCGGTCACGATTGTACGCTCTTTCACCCGGAACTGTGCGTGATACATCGGCAAACGCGACACCGGCACCAACACCAACGAACGGACGAATCATTTGATAATCACCCAAATCCATATATGCGTTCATCAACAATGTTTGCAACTTGGTATCGACCTTGATACTGGTCGGGGTATTAAATGTCGCGTCATCTTTGGTCTTGGTGAACATAGACCATTCGATTTCGGTACGTGCCTTGTTGCACCACATTGTCAAACCAAGTGCGGCCCGCCCGTGCAGTTCTTCATCACTCAAAGATTCTTTTTTATCGTTATAACTGTAATTATGATTTGTATATCCCGCACCGACACGTAATGCCAAATACGGATTTACCGAATCCCAAAAACTTTCGTTTTGGTATTGTTGACCGGCCATCGCAGGACACGCAACAACCGCCGCCAAAACAGGAATTGCAACTTTTTTCATTTTTTCTCCTTTTTTTGTTGTTCCTATAAGGGTGCATTGACACTCTTTGACAATTAAATCTTACCATGTGGATATAAAAGTTTATATAGGTATGGATACCTTTCTGTGCGGCGCCACGCGCGGCATACGATAAAAACTTGCATTTTTGAAAAAAGGTTATATAATTTGCGGGTCTAAAAGATCCATGGGTGCATAGCTCAGTTGGTAGAGCAACTGACTCTTAATCAGTGGGTCTGGGGTTCGAGTCCCCATGCGCCCACCAAAAATTCAAATCGGCCTTGTGCCGATTTTAATTTTTGCATCGGGACATTGGACGAAAACCCCAGGGGGTTCGACACGATAGCCGGTTTTACAAGTGTAACGCAGTAAAACCGTTGCGAGTGGAAGGGCCCCAAACATTTATGTTTGGGATGTGCAATCCCCATGCGCCCACCAAAAATTGTTAATGCACGCAATAAAGCGTGCATTTAAAATTTTTGAGTGTCTCGGCGTAGCACACAAAGTGTGCGAAGACGGACGGAATTCCAGAGAATATGAATTATTATCCTATCTCGGCGAAGGCGGACAAAAACAACTTGCGCCGATTTTAATTTTTCAGTGTCTCAGCGTTCCGCTTTCACTTCATTACAGCGAGATTCACCCTAATCGGCGCCTGTACCACGAAGTTTTAACGAAGCGGCAACTATCCACTAAATCACTTCTTCAAATAATTTGTTGGGTTATACGACTTGGTTCCCTTGCGGATTTCAAAGTGCAATTGGGGTTTTGTGACTTTACCCGTTTGACCGACCGTGCCAATCTTTTGCCCAACCGAAACGCGCACACCACGCCGCACCGCCATAGAATTCAAATGCGCATATATCGTCATCCAACCGTCTGCGTGTTGAATTATAATCAGGTTCCCCATCCCACGAACTTCATTCCCGGCATACGCAACAACGCCATTTTCCGCCGCGACAACCGTCGCGCCCGCCGCCGCAGAAATATTTATACCGTCATTATACAGCCCGCCCGACTTGGCACCATAGTGCGACAAAATCGTTCCGCGTACCGGCCAAGTAAATTTAGACGACGAACGTCCGGCAATTTTTTGCGGTTGCGATTTTGTGGTGGCCTTGGTCTGTGTTTTTTGTGGTTTCGATTCGGTTTTTGTTTGTGCCGGTTTGGTTGTTTGTTTCGCCGGCGTTTTTTCGACCGGTTTTGACTTTGGCTTTTCGGTCACACTTTTGGTGGGCGCGGGTTTCTCTGTTGCGGGTTTTGATGTCACCTTGGGTTGACTTGCAACTTTGGCGAGACTTTGTGCCACCGGCGCACTAACCTTTGGTTCTGGCAAATCAGGTACGCGCAATTTTTGCCCCGCGTTCAGCGCAAACGGCGCACGCAAATCATTCATAACCGCCAAATCATTGACCGGAATTTCATATTTCCGCGACAAAGAATACAGTGTATCGCCACGCGCCACGGTTATCGTTTTCAACGGCACACGTACATCTTTTGTTTTTGCTGTTTCGGTTTTTTCCGCCGGCTTTGTCACCGGTTTTTCCACGGGTTTTTGTTCAACCTTTTTCGGCGCGGCCGGTTTTGGCGCGGCCTTTTGTTCAATCGGTTTTTCTGTGGTTTTTTGCGGGGCGGATTTCTGTTCGGTCGCCGGCGCCTTGACCGGTTCAGGTTCGGATTTTAATTTCAAAGTTTGCCCTATTTTAATCGTATATGGCGCCGACAAATTATTCACACGCGCCAAATCGGCAACGGTCGTATTATTTTCACGCGCAACGGAATACAATGTGTCCCCACGCCGCACGACAATCGCGCCGGGTGCCGCGCGCGCCGGAACATTTAACTCATCATTTGTATATTCGGGAATATCCAACACGTCATCCGGGGCCGATTCGGCCGGTGCTTCATCGGACGAATCGTCCGCAACCGGCGCCGCACGTTCCACCGGCGCCGCGCGTTCCGGTTCCGCCACCGGTTCAACCACTTCAACATCTGGTTCCGGTTTTAATATATAATCATCAACCGCGACATAGTTCACATAATCGTCCATACCGACCGAACCATACAGTTCCGGCGAAGCATACACCCCGTAATCGGAAACCGCAGAATTATATATTTCGGGTTCGGTATCGGGGTCCGCCAGCATTGCGGGGTACCGGGCCGATATAAAATCGCCAACACTATCGGGCAGCGCGGTAATTTTTGGTTGCAAATCACAGGACGCCAAAAACGCGCCAAAAACACACGCAACCAAAGCCGCCAAAAAATTCCTCATAAACGAATTATATCATAAAAAAGACATAAAATAAATATTCTGTGCCGGTTATTTCTTCATAAATAAAATACTGATTTCAAACAATGCCCACATTGGCACCGCCAGTAATATTTGCGAAACAACATCCGGGGGTGTCAAAACCGCCGCTGCAATCACTATAAATATTATCGCGTATCGCCGCATAGCGACAACGCGTTCGCGCGACAACACCCCCGCACGATTTAACAAAACCATAACCAGTGGTAATTGAAATGCGATTCCAAAAACCTTTAACAAACCAATGGCAAAGCCCAAATAATCACGCGCCGCCGGCATTATTATCGCCGGCACCGGTGCCGATTCGTTCAATTCTATAAAAAAACTGAACACGGTTGGGAACAACAAATAAAATGCAAACGCCGCACCCACCAAGAACAAAATCGGCGACAAGACAAAAATCGGCATCACAAAATTCCGCTCGTTTTTATGCAGTCCCGGCGCAACATACGCCCAAATTTGATAAAGCGCAAATGGTGTTGTCAACATAACCGCAACCAATAACGCCAAAGACAATTGAATCATCAACCCGTCGGTTATTCCTGTATAGAGCAATTGCGCATCATCCCAAACCGCAATCAATGGCGCGGTTAAAAATTCTTGGATAAATGGCGCAACAAACCACCCCAGACCGAACGCAACAATAAAAAATAAAATCGTCCACAAAATCCGGCGGCGCAGTTCGGCAAAATGTTGCATCAATGTCATCTTTTTCATTTTTTCGCCCGCCCCCGCCGCCGCGTTTTTTTCACCGAAAACGCATCTAATACTTCACGTGTTGTCGTGTTCATAATATCGTTTATCGGTTCTTCCATTTCGATTTGTTCTTTGATTTTTTCGCCCGCATCGGTAATTTTCCAAACTATGCCACGAATAAATTTAACCGCGCGTGCCAATACGCGCGCCACATCCGGCCAATACCGCGCAGGCACAACCAAAATTGCGACCAATAAAATAACGATAAATTCCGCCCAACTGATTCCAAACATATTTAATCATAGAAATCATCGCCGCCACTGGTACTGACCGTTTTGTGACGTTGAATTTGAAAATAGTTTTTACCAAAATTTGTTTTCGGTTTCAAATCTGTGAATTTTACATCCGTTTTATTTCCGGTCGCATCAACAATCGTCCAAGAATTCAACCCAACCGGTTTTTTATTGAACACAACCGACATATTTCCCAAACCTTCTTGGCCACGCAGATTCATTTTCAACGTAAATGTGTCTTTGGATTCGGTCGTATCAACAACGCGGATATCGGCATTTTGCAAATCTATTTTTTTTCGCACCAGAATTCCGGCGGGCGTACTGGTAAGTGGCACCGTAGTAATCTGGTCCAAAGATTTATCATAGAAATACAAATCCGCACCGTCCGCCATCAATTGCACCGGCATATTTTTATAATCCAGACGCACACGCCCCGGACGCAACATTGAAAAAGTCCCCTGCTGTTTTTTTCCATTATTTATTTGAACAAAATCGCCGGTCAATCCGGTCACAGAATTCAAATATTTTTCCGCGCGCGTAACCAAATTTGTATCAACCGCGGCAAAGCCGGACGTTATAAACATTACACCGGCAAATGCAATTAAAAATCGTTTCATTTTATGACCTCCTTGAACAATTCCAGAACACGTTTTTTAACATTTTCCAGTGTATCATAAACAACCGCGCCGGCGGCATATTCGTGTCCGCCGCCACCCAATGCCATCGCAATTTTATCAACCGAATGTCCGCGACCGCGCAACGATACACCAATTTGATTAGGCTTTTGTTCCTTTAATAAAACAATGTATTCCAACCCGCGCATTTGCCCCAACAGGTTTAATGCCGTCTCCCCGCGACCATCTATATGCTTATATTGGTTGGCATCAATAATCGCCAACGCCAATTTATTCCCAAAAAAGAATTCTGTGGCACCAACGGCGGCGGCCTCGGTCACGACCGTTTTGCGTGGCTTGTTCGACAAATCATTTACAATATGTTGAATGTCAACACCATAGTCAACCAAATCCCCAACAATCCGCATAATACGGCCATTTTTAACATATTTGAAAAAACCCGTATCCGTAATAATGCCGGTCATAATTAAACGGGCCGTCACCATATCCCACGTCCAACCCGACGCAATCATCAACCGGTACACAATACCCGCCGTGGACGCCGCGTCTTCATTATCAATACATAAATTGCCAATCTTGTTATGATTTATATGATGGTCTATTTCGATTATAAATCCGGCACGTTCAACAAACTTGTGCGGACCACCAATGTTTTTTTCAATTCCGTAATCCAGCACTATGGCAACATCAACGGGCATATCGTCTTCAACCCGTTCATAATATTTAACCTTTTTACGCAACGGAACATCGTCCAAATTATCTGGAATATTTCCATCATACAGGCATGTGACATCTTTACCATAATTCAATTCAACCAAATGCGCCAACGCCAACACAGAACACAGCGCGTCCCCATCCGGGTTTTTGTGCGCACACAGAACAATCGACCGGGCGGCCCTGATTTTTTCGTCAAAGATTTTTACCTGGTCGTCTGTTATCATATTGCGACATCTTCCAATATAAATTGTACACTTGTTCGGCCGTTATAAGAATTTTCTTTCAATCGACCCAACACCATTATTTTAGTGTTTATGTTCGCGTCGTCCAGTAAAAAATTACCAACCGCCGTTCCAACCAGATTAAATCCGACAAAGTCCAAACGCGTCCCGGCGGACGTACGGAAATCCCCCCGCAGGTGCGCCCCACCATGCCCCATTACCATCGCATGATTCAAAACCGCACCACGCAATACCAGTGTTGGTTCCGGGTTTCCTTGGCCGAATGGTTCCATTTGTTCCAATTTTTTTACCAATTTCATTGTTGCGCCACCGGCATCCATTTCCAAATCAACCACAGTATCGGTTGCAGGCAAAGTACCATTCAATTGGTCCAAAACCGACCGTTCCAAGAATTCACAGAAATCACGCTCTTTATTCGCCGGCAAAGAAAATCCCGCCGCCGCCGCGTGCCCACCACCTTCGCATATAATTCCATGCGCCAACGCATCATGAATTATCGCACCCAGATTGACCCCAGCAACGGAACGCCCCGAACCGTTTATCATCCCGTCCATACGTGTCGCGACACATGTCGGCAAATTATATTTATCCTTTAACCGACCGGCGATAATTCCCATAACGCCACCATGCCAATTATCACCGCAGATGAACAAACTGCACCGACCATCCGCACAATAACGGTCCGCCATATCGGTTGCCTGAATCATTATCGCATTTTGTATGTTTATTCTTTCTTGGTTCATTGCATCCAATTTATTTGCCAAATCATATGCAATCAACGGATTATCGGTCAGCAACAATTCCAACGCCGGCGCCGCCGAATCCAAACGCCCCGCCGCATTCAGGCGCGGTCCAATCACAAATCCCGCCGTATAGACGGAAATCTTGTCAACCCCCGCCACATCCATCAAAACACGCAAGCCCAAATTTTGTCGCAGATTCAAAACCTTTAACCCTGTTGCAACAAACGCACGATTCAACCCCACCAAGGCCATCGTATCGCATATTGTCCCCAACGCGACACAATCCAGAAAGTTTAATAAATTTATTGATTGTATTTTTTGGATTAAATCCGCACGACCCGAATTTTTTAACTCTCGATTTACGGCAACCAACGTTAAAAATGCAACCCCAACGCCCGCCAAATATGACAACCCCGATTCGTCATCCACGCGTTTTGGATTCACAACCGCATCTGCATTCGGCAATTGATTATCAGGCGAATGATGGTCGGTCACCACAACACGCATTCCCAAAGAATGCGCCAAATCAACCTCGCCACCACCACTTATGCCGCAATCAACCGTCACCAATAATTTTGCGCCCGCGTCCGCAATTGCACGTACCGCATCGGCGTTCAGTCCATAGCCTTCGCCTTCACGTGTCGGCAAATGCCAAATTACATCGGCACCAACCGCACGCAGATACTTTACGAAAATCGCCGTAGATGTGATTCCATCGACATCATAATCACCATAAATTGCAATTTTTTCATTGTTCAAAATCGCATTTGAAATAATCTGGGCCGCCGCACGCATATCACGCAAAACAAACGGATCAGGCATATATTCTTTGACGGACGGATTCAAAAATTTTTCCATATCGGCATCCGCCACACCACGGCGCGACAAAATGTGACGCAACAAATCATCTTCGCCCGCCCCAGAATAATTATTATCATCCGCCACAACCCATGCCCGCCCCAGCATGGATTTTTCTACTATCTTTCTCAACGTAATTCTCTTTTTTTATTATCAGGATAATTATAATACAAATTTATTCAAATAGCAACGGCAGTATGCTGTCCAAAATTTTTCCGGCGGTTGGCACGGCATTCCATGCGGCGGTACGCAAACCATAGGTGTCTTCTGTACCCTTGGGTTCATCCAATACAACCAATATAATATATTGCGGTGCGGCAACCGGAAAAATTCCAACAAAGGCGGTTAAATTCTTGAACTTATCAATTGTCCCATTTACGCGTTTTTCCGCCGTTGCGGTTTTTCCACCAATTTGTATGCCCGCGATTCGCGCCTGTTTGGCGGTTGTTTCTTCGGCAATGCGCAACATTATGCCACGCAGGCGCGCCGATATTTCATCCGACAAAACGCGTTCGCCACGCAATGGGCCAAAGTTTCTTTTTTGTAACGTGGGATAAATATAAATTCCACCATTTGTCATAGAATTCACCGCCAACAACAAATGCATAGGTGTCACCGAAATTCCATGTCCAAATGAAACCGTTGCGCGTTCGGTTGGCCCCCATTTACGCGGCACCAACGGTTTTTCTGTTTTGCCAAATTCCAATTCCAACGGCGAATCTAAATGAATACGGTGAAAGAATTCGGGTTGTGTGCCGTCCGGCAAATCCAGTGCAATTTGCACACTGCCAACATTGCAAGAATGCAACATTATTTCTTCTACACTTAAATTTGGACGCGGCGGGCGGAAACTGCGCACGTCATGAATTGTCGCGGCAACCCGACCAAATTTATCACGAATCTTGAACGGTTCTTTGACATAGTATTCTTTATTGATACCGTTCTCCATTGCCATCGCGGTGTTAAATACTTTGAAAATAGACCCCATTTCAAACACCCCGCGCATTGGCATAAAACTGCGTGTGGCGGTGGAATCCAAACTTAAATTTTCCGGGTCAAAATCCGGCAAAGATACCATCGCAATCATTTCGCCGGTACTGGAATTCATAAGCATCCCCATCGCACTTTTTGCACGATATTTTTGCATTGCGGCAGATAATTGTTCATAGAACACCGATTGAATTCGCGAATCCAAAGACAACTGCAACGGCGTGTTGCTGTCCCGCAAATATGCATCATACGTGCGTTCCACGCCTTCCAATCCGTGTCCATCATTTCCAACAAAACCGACAACATGTGAAAATAACCGGCGTTTTGGATAACGTCGCGCCTGAACAGATTCGATATCAACACCCGCGACCTTGGCCGACAAAATTTTTGCACGCACAGAATCCGTCACATACTTTTTTATATATATGAAACGCCGCCCCGAATCCAACAATTTCAAAACTTGGTTCACGGAATATTCATACGGCAACACGTCATGAATCAATTGTGCCGCCATTTCACGATTTTTAACCTGGTGCGGACGCAATGTTATATGCCCGGACATAACATTTTTTGCCAATATATCACCATTGCGGTCAACAATATCTGCACGACTTACGCCCCACGCACCATCGGCGCCCATTGGGCGGGCGCGATTTGTTCCCTGGATTGCCAATTGCAGCGTGCGCCCGGCAAAAACGACGAACGCCACCAAGAACACACCGTACACAAAACGCAGACGACTGTGTCCCAATGCGTTCCCACCAACGCCGGTAAAACCACGCTTAAAAATATCCCGTCCTACTTCAAACATCACTTTATTCTATCGGGTAATTCGCCAATTTCAACAGATTTATGAAAACTTATTACTTCGGCGCGTGGCACCGCCCCCGATACCAGATTCCGCAAACTTTCGGGCCGCACCAAGGACGCAAACTTGGCCTGGGCCACCGCAATATCTTGTTGGGTTTGAATGATTTCGCGCCGCACACGCTCGCGTTCACGGTTTTGGGCGCGGTAACACACCTGCAATGCGACCGTCACAACCACCATCACAACCAGCATCCCTATACCGATGCGAAACATTTTTTCGTCTTCATTCATTTTATTTTTCCGATTAAATTCTTATCACCCTATTTTATCACAAATTCTTGAAAAAACGAATCATAGAATTTACCCCATTCAATCGCGCGGCCCCAACATTGATTTTCAAATCGGCAAAGATTTTTTCTAAATCCAATTTTTTTATCTGGGCCGGTGATTTGCCATCAACAATAGATATAAATACCGCGACAATTCCACGCACAATTGCCGAATCGGCGACCCCGTAAAAATTATTCCCCACGCGACAAATTTGAACAAACGATGCGCATCCGGTTATTTCGGTACAATCCGCACCCGCCGGTGCGGGCGGTAATTCACGTCCAATATCCATCAATATTTCAAGACGTGTTGCCGCATCATCGGTCATATTTAATAAATTTTTAATCTGTTCAAATGTCATTTTTACCAACCACTGTTCGTTAAATCCAATTCTAATCGTGCCGCATCACTCATCCGCGACAAATCCCACGCCGGTTCCCAAACCAAGTCAACCCGCACCGGGGTTGGCGCAACAACGCGCGACACCGCATCTTTCACTTGTACCAATATTTCTTCCATCATGGGACACGTGGGACTGGTAAATGTCATTTTTATCACGACCGAATCGGGCGATATAATAATGTCATACACCAAACCCATATCCCAAATATTCACCGGAATTTCGGGGTCAAATACGGTTTTTAATGCACCAATAATATCATCTTTTGTCCACGACATTTTATTTCACAATCTTTTTCATAACCGATATAAACTTTTTAATATCGCCAATCGTATTCCAAGAACCGATTGACAACCGAATCGAACCATCAATCCCCATGGCACGATGAATCCACGACGCACACATATTTCCAACACGCACACAAATATCGTTTGCGCCAAGTATCGCACCCGCATCCAACGGATGCATTCCATCAACAACAAAAGACAAAATTGTCGCTTCACGTGTGGTCAAAATTTTTACGCGCGGTATTTTCGATAATTCATCATACGCATATTTTATTAAATCCATATCAGGCCGATTTTTTTCCAGATAATCAATCGCCGGAATCAATCCTGCAATCTGGGCCAGCGGCAATGTACCCGCCTCCCACTTTTCTGGCGAATGCGACACAACCCAACACGAACCAGTATTTTCATAAATCCACGCACCATAATCCGCATTTTTTGCGGCACGCATATCATAAACAGATTGAACCATACCGCCACCAAATTTATCAGGAAAATATTTTTCCGAATCGCGGATATACAAAATGCCAAGTCCTGTATCCGCGCCAATTTTGTGTCCAGAAAAAACCAAAAAGTCACAATCCCATTTTTTCACATCTATTTTTTTATGCACAATATACTGCGATGCATCAACAATAGTAATGACGTTTGGATTTTTACGGCGGGCCGCCGAAATTATTTTTTTAACATCTTGCGCACGCCCCAAAACATTCGACATCGCGGTTATAATTAAAAAATCTGTTTTTGGAATTTCATTTGGATTGATATCAAAATTTTCATCCAATTCGCATTTAAACATTTTACGAATTTTGCCATTGTGCAATAATGCCTCCCACGGCAAGCGCGCTGAATGATGGTCCAAATCAGACACCGCAAAGGTTGACATTTCACGATACCAGGGTTGCCGTGATAAAATATTTACGATTCGGTTTAACCCATCGGTTGCACCCGAAGTAAAAACGATTTGATTTGGCCGTGCGCCTATAAATTTTGCAACGCGCGCACGCGCAGTTGCGACCATATCATCAACGGCCACGGCACGAGCGCAAATGCCCCGCCCTGCATTGGCATAAGAATCACGTAAAAATTGCGCCCCGGTCTGAATCACAGATTCGGGTTTTAATGCACTGGCCGCGGCGTCTAAGTATATGATTTTATTCATTTTACGTTTTCTCTTGCTTTTTTTTACGATTATAATACACTTGTCCCAAATATCAACAGCAAAGGAGAAAAATATGGCGATACAGCACGCAAATGATGATAACTTTACCGAAATGACGGGTGGCGCATTGACCCTTGTTGATTTTTGGGCACCGTGGTGCGGTCCGTGTCGTATGTTTGGTCCCATATTTGAATCTGCATCTGAAAACATTCCGGATGTGAAATTTGTGAAATTCAACGTTGAAGAAGGTCGTCGCACACCGGCGAAATTCGGCATTCGTGGAATACCAAGTGTTTTGGCGTTCAAAAACGGCGAATTGATTGAGGCACGCAGTGGTTTGATGGACGAAGAAACATTGACCGATTGGATTAATGAACTAAAAGGTTAAAAGATGGCAAAACAAAATTATAAAAACATCGAACTGGCCCCGAAATATACACCAAAAAAATCAGAGCCATATATGTGCCCCCAGCATTTGGCATATTTCTATCAATTGTTAAATGCACAAAAAGAAGAAATATTGCAACAAAATGCATCGGCATTGGATTACATTAGTAATGCGAATAAAACCAATTCAACCATCACCGGGGACGATTTGGATATTGCGGTGTCTGAACAGGAAAACACCCTGACATTGCGCACCGCGGAACGCGCAAATAATTTACTTGCCAAGATTGATGCGGCATTGGAACGAATCGAAAATGGCACATTTGGGTACAGTGTTATTTCCGGTGATGAAATCGGCCTTTCGCGTATGTTGGCGCGACCGCTTGCCACAATGACAATCGAAGAACAAGAAGAACACGAAAAAAGAAAATAAAAATCACATAAAAAAAACGGCGGTGAAAACCGCCATTTTTTATTTCTTTTTAACAACCCGTTTTTTTACTGCAGGCTTTTTTGCCGCCGGCTTTTTTACGGGCGTTTTCTTTACCGATTCTTTTTTCACAGGTTCTTTTTTGGCCTCGGCCTTTTTGGTATCATCGTCCTTCATTTCTTTCTTAAAGGTTTTGATGCCACCTGCCAAATTTTTCATCATTGTTGGAATCTTGGCATGACCAAACAAAATCACCAACAACAAAACTATAACCAGTATTTCCATCCAACCCAGTCTTCCAAACATCTTTTACTCCTTATTTTGCCACATAACAATCCAATCCATCGGATTTTGCGTTACGACAGAACCCGTTTGCATCGGTCGAATTTGCAAATGCCACACGCAAACGATACGTTGTTTGGCCACTTGGCAAAACGGCCGCCAAAATTACGAACTGTTTGCCACTGAACAAACTTGGGTGCGCGGCACGAATCTTTTTCTCGGACGCTTCGGCGGCACTACGGGTGCTGTACGAACCAAACTGAACATACCAACCACCGTTTGCAACCTTTTGCGCGGCGGGTTTCGGTGCCGGCTTTGGTTTTGTCGGCGTCTTTACCGTCTTGGGCGCCGGTGCCGGAATCGGTTTAGGTGTTGCCGCGGCACGTGACGGATCAAACGTCACATCTTTGCGGTCTTCAATAACACGCACATTTTGATTCGGTTGTGGTTGCGGTTGCGCGACCGGTGCGGGTGCCGGTTGTGGCATTGGTGCCGGATTCGCGACCGGCACAACCATCATTGGTGCCGGTGCGGGCGCGGCCGCCTGACCCGGTTGGGGCATTGGTGCCGGTGGCATCATACCCGGTTCGGGCCGAACATCCACGGGGCGTTCCTCTACTACAATCGGCGCGCCCAAATCAACATCTATCGAAGACGAAGAATTACTGCCCACCACGCGGATAATGATAAACACCGCCAAAATAATTATCGCCAATCCAATTACCAACAACAACCACGGACGATGCGGGCGCGGTGCCGCAAACGGCGTTGCATCCGGCAAATTATCATCCACCGGTGTATCGGTATCGTCCAGGTCTAATAAATCCAAATTTTCATCATTCATTATGGTCTCTCCCTTGTAACTGAATATATTATACCATAAAAATGTGATATCACAAAATTATTTTGCGGGGCGCGCACCAAAGTTTGGCGGAACAATCAGTTTATGATTTTCTTCCACAATTGGTTCGGTTTCGCATGTCCCCGAACATGCCGCCAACACGACCGGTGCCAACAACGCAACAATCAAGATTATTTTTTTCATATGTTTTCCTTTACTTTCGTCATCCCGACGAAAGTCGGGACCTCGTATTTTCAGCCGTGACGACCAGATCCCGGCTTTCGCCGGGATGACGTCATGATTATAGCGGCAATTTAACCGCATTGCGCATTTGTTCAACAAAGTCCGCCAACGCGACAACTTCTTGTTTTTCTTGCCCCAGTCTGCGCAGGGTGACGGTTTTATCATTTGCCTCTTTTTCACCGACAACGGCGATAATCGGGGTTTTTGCCATTGACAATTCGCGAACCTTGTAATTGACCTTTTCGTCACGCAAATCGGCACGGGCATATATTCCCGCCGCGCGCAAATCGGCAACAACACTTTCGGCATAATCGCGATATTTTTCGGAAATCGGCACAACAACCAACGGTTCTGGCGACAACCAGAGCGGCAAATTGCCCGCATGATTTTCAATCAATATGCCCATAAAGCGTTCAATTGAACCGAACAAAGCGCGGTGCAACATAACCGGGCGATGTTTTTCGCCATCTTCACCGATATAGGAAATATCAAATCTTTCCGGCAAATTCATATCGACCTGAATCGTTCCGCATTGCCATTCGCGACCAATCGCATCACGCAAAATGAATTCCAGTTTCGGGCCATAGAACGCGCCTTCGCCCGGATTTATCTCAAACGCATAACCGTGTGTGGTCAACGCATTCGACAGTGCATTTTCGCACATATCCCAAACCTCGTCAGACCCAATGCGTTTTTCCGGCCGCGTGGACAGATAGATTTTAACATCATTAAATCCAAACTGTTTATAAATATCCAAAATCAATTTCAGCGTTTCAATGCATTCACCTTCCATCTGTTCTGGTGCACAGAAAATGTGCGCATCGTCCTGGGTAAATTCACGCACACGCATAAGGCCCATCAACGAACCCGATGCTTCGTAACGATGAACCTTGCCAAATTCCGCAAGGCGCAACGGCAAATCACGATAGGAACGAATATTTTGGCGATACACCAAAATTCCGCCCGGGCAATTCATCGGTTTAATACAGAACATACGGTCGTCTTCGGTTTTACCGGAATAATTATGCGCACCATATTTTTCCCAGTGTCCCGAAGTTTCCCACAAAGACCGGTCCATAACGGCGGGGGTTGAAATTTCAAGATAGCCCGCGCGTTCTTGACGTGCACGCATATATTCAATCAATTTGCGATATACGCGATAACCCTTGTCGTGCCAGAACACCGCGCCCGGCGCAAATTCCGGTTCAAAATGGAACAAATCCATTTCTTTACCAATTTTACGATGGTCGCGCTTTGCGGCCTCTTCCTGCATTTTAAGGAACGTATCCAATGCATCTTTGCTTTCAAATGCATCAACATAAATGCGTTGCAACATTTTGTTTTTGGAATCGCCTTTCCAGTATGCACCGGCCACAGCGCGAATTTTGAATCCGTCGCGCGGCAAATCTTTACTTGATTCCACATGCGGTCCACGGCATAAATCAGTAAAGTCGCGGAAAGTATAAATCGATAACTTTTCGCCCGCCGCATCATATTCATTCAACCATTCCATTTTATATGGCTGGTCGGCAAAGATTTTTTTTGCTTCGTCCAAATCGACAATGCGTTGTTCGAACCGACCGTTTGATTTAATCAGGTCGCGCATTTCTTTTTCGATTTTTTCAAAATCTTCTTCGGAAAAACGATAATCTGTATCAAAGTCATAATAGAACCCGTTTTCAATTGCCGGACCACCCGCAAACTTAACATCTGGGTGCAACTTTTTCACTGCGGCGGCCATAACGTGCGCCAACGAGTGACGAATCAATTCGATTGGATAAGACATAATAATATTCCTCTATATTTTTTTATTTTTTGAAACTATTTGATTATACTGCGCGCCATAAAAAACGCAAATAGAAATTACCGTACCCCCGCGGGGGTTGTGGTTGTGAATGTTGTGAAAATAAACAAAAACTGTTTCATGTCCGTCATTATATTACCATTAAATCCAAAAGTCCACATTTTTCTGGACAAATTTTATTTCTAAAATTATATGTGCACGCCCATTTTAACCACCCATATGCGGCAGCAATTTGTCCAGAACAATGTTCAGACCAATCATGATATTTTATGATATTCAATATTCTGTGTTTTATTTTGAGTGCCGATTTTTTCCGCAGCAGCACGAATTTTCTAAAATGTCTGTATCCGATAAAATCTATTCCATCCTTTGTTTTACGAACAATTGTTCGTGAAAAAGACATAAATAAATTCATTTCTATAAACCGTTTTACATTACATAACACAGATTTCAATTTATTCTTGTTGTTTCCGTACAGACAAAAATCATCACAATATCGTATATAGTCACGCCAACGCAATATATGCTTTACAAAATAATCCAGTTCGTTCAGGTACACATTTCCCAACCATTGACTGGTCAAATTTCCAATAGGCAAATTTGTTTCGCCATCGACCGAAAAAATAATTTCTTTCAGTATTTTCAATATTCGCCTATCGTGAATTTTTCTTGCGATTATTTTCATCATATTTTCATGATTTATACTTGGATAGAATTTACGGATATCGCATTGCAATACATATTTATTTCTGCGCACAAAATCCATGGTCCGGCGCGATGCGGCGTGTAATCCGCGCCTGGGGATACATGCGTACGAATCACGAATAAACATTTTCTGCCAAATTGGCCCCAGGATATTTATCAATGCATGATGCAGGACATGGTCGGGATACAGTGGCAATTTATATATTTCGCGTTTTTTGGGTTCATAGATTGTAAATATTTTATATTGTGATGTTTTGAATGTTCCGGTAATTAAACTGTTGCGCAATTTTTGTATCAATTCATCTTTGTGTGCCAAGAAATACTGCACAGATTTTTTTGATTTTTTACTTTTAACGGCGCGACGCGCGGCCAGTTCGAAATTTTCAACGGATATAAATTTATCCCACAGATTTTTATATGTTTTCATTGATTCAAGAAAAAGAATAATATTTATCTATTTTGACTATTGTTCCCACAAAGGGAATTTTGTCATTTTCACGTGCAGATTGCATCTGGTCCATCAAAACGGCACTGCCGGTAAATGCGACACATACCTGATTATCCAACTTAAATTGAAATTGCATACATTCTGTTCCCTCTTTGCGTTTAGATTTTGTTATTCTGAAATCTGTGACAAATATTTCACGATTCAGAATATCGTTCAGGTATTTTTTCACACCGGGCATAGGCAATTGTTCGCGTGCAAAGTGTGAAAATCGCGGACATTCGTTTGTATTAAATTTTGCTATTTCATCCAAAGTCATTTTATTCTCTCTTATCGGATGTTCCGGGCTTTCGTCACGATACAGAACAAACTACTGGCCCAAACATCCCCTGCGTTTTGTATTTGGCACACCGGCGCTTAAAATGCCCGGGGCTCAGGCTGTACCACCCCGCCTTGATGATGTTTATCCAAAGGCATAAAAGTGCCTTGGCACTGTCCCGCAGGTTGGCAAAAGGTTTTCCCTGTATTCACAATCCCAAGGAGCGACACCCCCGAAGACGGCCCCGCGGAAGTCGGCGTTGTTCTGGACGTTGTTCGCGCAGTTGTTCGCACAGTTGTTCGCACAGTTCGAAACGGAGTTCGAGTTCTTGAACACCCAACGCGACGCCCCAGGCAACCGAGACCACCCAAAGGGCCACCAACTGGATACGGCGATACAGCCTATTCCCATTATGGGAATTTTTTTGCCACCGTGCATGCGCGCACGTTGCGCGCGCATACACAGTGACGGTTTGCGGCATATCACACACCCGGGTTCCCCGGTGCGTGATATGCGAAAAAGATTTATGGTTTGCGATAACATCATTGCGCGACACCCCCGAAGACGGCCCCGCGGAAGTCGGCGAGGTTCTGGACGTAGTGCGCGCAGATGAACGCACAGCCGAACGCACAGTTCGAAACGGAGTTCGAGTTCCCGAACACCCAACGCGACGCCCCAGGCGATGGATTTGTTAACTTGCAATAACAATATCCACCAACGGGCGTTGTTGGGCGACCGCCACTGACCCATGCATCATATTGTGATTGCACACCGCTTTGATTTGTTGATACCTGGGCATACCTATAACTTGTCCACGAATCTTCTCCTTCACCATATTCATATTTTATTGTTGGTTCAATATTACTGCATACGCTTATACCACTGACCTCGCCATACGGGAAAACCGTGCCCCATTCGCCCGCGTTAAACGCATTATACATCGTGGTGGAACATTGATTACGAACATTGGACCTGGCGTCATGCGATTTATAACAATACGATGTTCCGGCAATGTTCGCCGGCAAATACGCCGTTGTGGTCAATGGCGCCGTGGCGGATGTATTTATTTCCCATAATATACATTCCGTGGTCGCATCACCCGGTGTTGCATATTCGGCGCATGTCATTTCATCGTTCGCCGCCGTTGTCATTGCGATATTTAACGTTCCCGCATCAACCAATCCATTGGAAAATTTGTTCACAGACGAATCGTATATCGGGGTCGATGTCAATGTGCCGGCACTACCGCTGTATGTCAAAACATTTGGTGCACCAATATTTAATACTTCCTGATTTTTACTGTATACCGCATCTTCGGCCGCCATCGCAGTGGCCATGTTTATATCTGTTGTTGTTGTGCCCGACAAATCGTCCAATATCGCACGCGAACCGGTTTGACCCGCCGTTGTTGAATATGTCACAACACTATCGCCCGATGTGGCCTCAATCTTGTTTTGACGGGCGCCAACCGTGGTATCTACATAATCACGACTGGTCACTGTGACCGGGTCCGCATATGCCGGCAATGTTAAAATCATTCCCAATATACAAAATAAAAATCTTTTGTTCATTGTGTGTTCCTTTTTTTTAATTCCCCTTCACGTTGTGAAGGGGGGGGACCGCGGAACGCGGTGGGGTAGACATTGGCGCATCCGCGCACCCATG
>JAFSOV010000001.1 GCA_017443235.1 Alphaproteobacteria bacterium | reverse complement strand
ATTCTTTTTAACAACGTGCGCCGTCACAACGCCTCCAACGGTTCCCAATACAACACCTGCAATACTGTCGGACGCAAGGCGCGCCGTATTAAACTTGCCATCTTCATTTTTCCATTTTGACACTTCAAACGTACTGCTAAGCGATTTTATTTTACTGTATTTGTCTGTTATATCCTGACGCAGTTTATCCAGATATGCCTCGCTGAATTCGCATTTGCCGTTTTTGATTTCTTTGTTGGAATCATTACAGACACATTCGCCGCCAACCAGTTTCGCATTATTATCATCGCACACACAAAAACCATTTGGTCCAACATGAGTATAAAGTGCCTTGCAATTACAATCTGCATCCATATTAGATTTGTCCGAACAATTCTTTGGCGGCACCACCGGATCAACCGGGTTGTTTTCTATCGTGCATTGACCATGATCTGTATTCACGATTTCGAATTTGGCGTTTTTATCTTTACAATAACATTCGTTTGCTTGCCAAAAGCCTGTATCTGATGCTTCTACATCACAACACGCCAGTCTTTTTGCGCCTGCATTTTTATTCTTTTCACGGCAAGATTTTTGTTTTGGTGGGTTTGGATTATTTTTCATACAATCACCCTTGGTATCAAAAATATAACCTTTTTTACACCCAACCCGTTTACACCCCGGCTCACAGAAAAAATGATATAATCCGTTCACATCCAGTCCAGGATTATACACACTGTTGACATTTACAGATTTTACCGCGGCTATACATTCATCGGCAGTCAGTTCAACCGAATATTCCGCCCCAACATCCACGATGATGCGTTGTCCCTTAATTGTCGCGGTACATGTATCTTTTTTATTTGGTTTTGCCACGCAAATACCGTTAGAATCTGGTACCATATTTGGTGCATCACACTCAACCGCATAACACTTAAGGTTTCTGTTTTGTAAACATCTTAATTGAAACAATTTACCGTGTGTTGCATCCGACACTTCATATCCGCTACATTCCGCTTTTGATAAATTTTTGCTGTATACACCACCAATTGGAATATTACCAAATTGAAGGGTATTACAACACATACAATCTTCGGTTACAGCAACCCATTTATCGTTAAACACTCCCGCCTGGCATTGATATTTTCGTTCTTTGTTAATCACAGAACCTTGGAATACGTGCCCCTTTGGCATATTAACAACATCCCCAATTTCACACCCAGAAGAATGATATCTGTCACATTCGTACGCTTTACCTGAACCAGAATTTTGGGTTCTTGTATTTTTATAACCCTCGACAGTTTCATCATACTTTGTCTTATTCAAATATAAAAATTCATCATGCTCGGGTTTTTGATTTCCCTTAAAAGTCAATGTATGATCCGTATTACACCCCGCAAACCCATTTTGAACATAACACAACCCCAGCAAGAAAAATAACGTAACTTTTTTCATTTTTTGCCCCTCCTAACATAAGTCGTTTTACCGGTTGGGCGGATGCCCAACCGGTTGCATAAACAATTCTATTTTTTGGATTGAAAACGTTCCAGCCAGTTCAACAAAGCCGCCTGCTCTGTTTTTTCTTTGACAAACTTGGCGGTATTATTTTTTGCAACGTGTCTTTCTTTCAAAATATTCATTATTTCGACTATGTTCTTTTGTGGTAATTTTACCTGTGATCCATTTGCAATTAGTTGGCATATATACGGGGCGTTGCCCAATCGCGGTTCTTTGTATTCAATCGTAAAGATTGTTTCATCTGTTTTTGGTGAAATTAAAACATATTCACGTTGTGAACCATCTTTGCTTGCATTAAATTTAACTTGATTATCCGGATTTTGTGCCAATTCTTTTAACAAATCAAATGTTGCCGCATTAAAATCTTTTTTCATTGTTTTCCCTTTTGTTTTTTAATTAAAAAACCACCGGAATTTGCTTCAAGTGGTTGGAGTTCAGAAAACAATGCAGCATTGCTGTGCTTATTCAATATATTCACACACTCCAACCCAGGGTTGGAGATTTAACGCAATCTTTGCGGCTGCTAAGGGCTTTCTGAATCCCATCCGCGGAACACCCACGGACAAGTAAACTGTATCACAAAATTTAATAAATGTCCACATTATATTATACTAACCACTTGCGCCGGCAACGGCACTGTCTTATACTCTCCACTATGAAACTGGAATCGGTTGGAATTTTAATTAGTCTGCGCCCGTTTGATGAAAAAAACGCAATTGCGCAAATATTTTCGCGCGAATTTGGCGTTATGTCGGGAATGATGCGTGGCGCAGTCGTTGCGCGTACGAATCGCCCCCTGGTGGGTCAAATCGGCGCCGCGTCTTGGAACGCGCGTTTGGATGATGCACTGGGCGTGTTTCATTGGGATGCGGAAAAAAACCTGGCCGCACCGATTATGGTGAACGCAAATTTATTGCCGTTTATGAATTCTGCGTTCGGGTTGATTACAACTATGTTGCCCGAACGCGAATCGTATGAACACCTGTATGATGAAACAATCAAATTACTGAATACCCTGCCCGCGTCCGATGCGCCGGCCGATGAATATTTAAAATGGGAAATAAACCTGCTGAGTGAATTGGGATATGCGTTAGATTTAACACACTGTTCGGGTTGCGGGAAAACCGAAAATTTGAATTACCTGTCCCCTAAAACCGGACGTGCGGTATGCAACGAATGTGCCAAACCATATATAAATAAATTGTATAAATTACCGGTAACGTTAAATACAACCCTGCGATTTTTGGAAAACATCTGTACCACGGTCGGCGCGCCCGTGCCGCAATTTCGATTGATGTTAAAAAAAATTTAAAAATTTATTTCATTTATTTGTTGCACTCCATAAAAAAAATTTCTAAGATAATGTCGTTCAACAAAAGGAGAAAAAATATGTTTTGGACAATCATCGTTCTGATTGTTGGCATCGCGCTTTTCTTGTTTGGCGGCATGTTCGTTAAACACGATGGCAAGAAACCGACAACCGCTTCTATAATCGTTAAAAAATTAATCAAATTGATTGCTATCTTTTTGATTGCGGGTTGCGTGTGCCGCCTGTACACACCAATCTACCTGACGCATACCAATCCTATGATATTGCAGGAAATGGTCACCGCGATGCAAGAACAACAAAACGCCGAAAAGAACAAGGCGATTCGTTCTTATGTTCGTTCCAATATGGGCGAAATGATTGCGGATGCACCTGTTTGGGGCCCGGAAGATGCGAAAAAAACAATATTCTTGTGGTCTGACTATTCATGCCCATATTGCCGCCGTGTTCATGCCGAATTGGCGCGCGTTATGGAATCCAGAGATGATGTCCGCGTTGTGTTGAAAAACTTCTCAATCCACGGCGATTTGTCTGATGCCCCGGCCAAGGCGGTTATCGCGGCAAAATTGCAAAGCAACGAAAAAGCGGCGGCTTTGGACAGAAAGTTGATGGAAAAAGAATATTACACCCAAGACGATATGAAAGATCGTTCGAAATTGGGTGAAAAGGTCCAAAAGAACGTCCTGGCGTTGGCAACCGAGGTTGGTTTGGATGCCGAACAATTGGAACGCGATATGCGTGGCCCGGTTGTTGCACGTGAATTGAAAAATGTTCGCGATTTGGCGCAACAATTCGAAATCAGCGGCACACCGTACCTGATTATCGGTGAAAAGGCATTCCCGGGTGCAATTCCCTATGACCAAATCATCGAAGCGTTGGATAAATAATTTTATTGCTTGTTAGGTGATCCCCGCCAAATGGTGGGGATTTTTTATGCACCAAAACGATTGACTTTTTTGCCGTTTTTTGGTACAATACCACGCACAGATGACGACATTGTGTCGCCATTTTATTTTGCCCGAACGTGCCCCGTTCGGGTCATTTTTATTTAATATATTAAATCAAAAAAGGATAAAAATATGGAATACTACACAAACCTGACCGGGGACGGAACAACAAAAACTTTTTATTTTACGTTCCCATTTTTTGGCGTGAATGACATTCATGTCACGGTAAATGACGTTGAACAAACAACGGACGATTACACTTTGACCGCAACGCAAACACCCAACGATGCCGACACAGAATACACCGGCGGATGCATAGAATTTTTAACCGCTCCGGCAAATGGCGCCGAAATTGTTATCTATCGGGAAATAGATTTAACACGCCACATTGATTACCAGCCCACCGAACAACCACAATCATACCAATTAAACCAAGAATTTAATCAATGCATTGGGGCACTGCGCGAATTAAAAATAAAATTGATAAACGCAATTGGTTTGGCAAACATTCCAACGGTTGCGAATTTATTGGAACAAATAACACGCATTACCGAAACAATGCCCGATTGTTTAACCACGGACGACCTGGACGAAATAAACGATGCAATTGCCGATTTAGAATCCGCCATCACAACACTGAACGGATACGATTATGTTGTTGAATCGCAATTGCCGACCGCCAATAACAATTACACATGGTACCGCAAATATAAATCTGGATGGGTTGAACAAGGCGGACTAACAGAATCATCCGCCGGTGCAACACGCAAAAACATTACTTTTCCTGTTCCAATGGCAGATGCAAATTATACAGCATTTATCACACTTATTGCAAATTTACCCTATGGTAGTGACGGAACCAATTTTGGTGTCGATGATGATAAAACGGCAACAAGTATGGGAATATACACAGGAAACACCGCCGCCGCTGCATGGTGCGTTCAAGGCATGGCCGCAACGAATTGATATATACCATATAACGAAAAACATACGCGCAATAAAAACTGGGTGAAAACCCAGTTTTTATATTTCATGTTATTTTAATCTAATACCAAAAAGATAAAATTTTGTTCTATTTTCGTATTTCTTGATTTTGATTACCGGCAAAGTGAACATATTAAATCTTGTTTCTTGATATCTGGTCTTATCATTGTGTTCCCAACCGAAAAATGAATGCAAACCAATTCCATAATGATATTTATAAATATAATCTATTGCCTTTGTATTATAGCATACCGCCTTAGGATGCACCATAGTATCTATTTCAAATGCATTCTTATTCAAACTGTTTGAACTGTCTTTATCATTTTTACCATAGTGTTCACCTTCGACCCCAATATTAGTTATTAAATTTTTGTACGGATTGATGCAATACCCATTATGCGCGACAATCCAAAAACTCCATGGCCATGCCCATGTTTCTTTTGGATTTGAATTCCGCAGACGCCTTAACAAACGCTTCATAAATTTTCGGACAACATGGTGGCGTGAAAAATTTTTAATATTTTTCTCGTCATAATTTGTTAAATCCAAAGAAAAGTGTTTCCACCTGTCGGCCCAACTTGCCCAGCCCCAGCAATGTTGAATTTTAGCAAAATAATACGTTTCTTGGGCGTTTGGATCTTGATAATATCCATACCCTGTAATATGCCATACTTTTTTGTCATCTTTATATTTATCTAACAATTCTTCGCAATATGGGAAAAAAGATTGGCTTGGGACACAATCATCTTCCAATATAATTCCATCTTGTTCATTTTCAAAAAACCATGTCACCGCCCCAGAAACACCATAAGCACAGCCACCAGAATTTTTTTCCAAGAACCTTGTTTTAACATCACACTTCCAATCTATATGATTCAACACCCATTTGCGAATTTCCTCTACTTTTTCTTTTTCATTCTTGACTTTTTCACGTGGCCCATCAGATGCCAAATAAAGTCTTGGCGGTTGCGCAAGTCGTACCTGTTCAAAAACTTTCTTTAAGTTATCCAAACGATTAAAGAAAACCAATAAAACCGCTTTTTTCATTTCATTCTCCAGATTATTTTTTATTTATAAAAAGACTAGGATTTTCTGTATGCCCGAATCATGCCAAGTTCATTTGGCGTAACACTAAGACGGAAAACCACAAATCCATTGCGGGTTAACAAATCCACCGCCCATCCCGGTTCTTCAAAATGCCATTCCATAACTATTACATCCACCCTTTTTATCAACCCGGACGCGTCCAAATCTGGTAATATCTGTTTTTCTGCACCTTCGCAATCTATTTTAAGAAAAATCTTTTCTTTATGTTTTGCAAACAAAGGCCCCAAAACATTTGATGTCTTTTTGATATGGATTTTCTCGACATCTGTACAATTATTGAACAGATTTTTTACAGAACTCATTGCCCCCGGACGTTCAGGATTATAATTTATATCAATTACTTCGTCTTTATCACCCAAACCGTAATCAAAGGCTGTAATTTTTTTAGATAATTCTTGGTTCAGTTCCATATTACGTTGTGCCAATTGAAATGTTGGCATAAATGGTTCAAACGCATAAATTTTGACACAATTTTTATCTTGGGCCTTATGCAACGATGTCATGCCAAGGTTAAATCCTATATCAAACATGACGTATTTTTCGTTAATATCAAAATGATATTCATCATTACAAAATACCGATGCCGCGGTCCACAAAGTATTATCTGCATCACCCTCGATGGTTATAACATTATTCCATATTCTTATTTTGCCGTTTTCGCGCGCAACATGATAACCGCTTTTTTCAAATATGTTTTTATAATCATCCATCAAATCGTGTGACGCACGGTGATTTGACGTTTTTCGTCTATAACTTGCAATCTTGATTCCGCAAAACAAGATATGCCGGCGTCCATTTGCAAAACGTTCTTTACTAAATATTTTCATTCTATCACCCTTTTTTATGTTTAATATACTAAGATTAAATTAATCTATGGTTGTTTTATTTTATTTGTTTTTTTCTTAACCCGTATTACAGGGATACCCAACAACATAAATTTATCAAATCCGCCCATCTTGGTCCAGCAAAAATAACATTTTTTTACCGGATGTCATAAAAAGTCGATTTTACCCCACAAACAACGGACATTCTATAATATTTCAATCGGTGATTTTGCATTTCTTAAAATGGATTATATGGTCACCGCGGTCGGTAACCATACAGTTATTATCAGTAATTAGAACGATGGGTATTGTTTTTTTATTCAACCATTTCCTTTAACATAATTTCAACGGTTTTATCCCAAGAAAATTGTTTTGCACGTGCCAACCCACGTGCACGCATATCTTCACGCAATTTCGGGTTATTATAATAATTTTCGTACGCCACAATATGTTGTTCATCATTATCCCAATCTATCATAACCCCGGCATCACCTACGACCTCTGGCAAAGACGAATTATTTGATGTAATGACCGGACACCCGCATTGCATTGCCTCCAACGGCGGCAGACCAAAACCTTCGTATTGCGAAGTATAAACAAAGAATTCTGCCCCGCTGTACAATGGCGCCAAATCTTCATCATCAATATATCCGGCACGAATAATTTTATCTTTATATTTGCCCAAATCATCTATTTCCGTTTCTAATTTCCCGATAAATTCATCCCAATGTGCACCCCCAAGGACAAAAACGATATCATCAACATTATTCCGTTTAATAAATTCAATAAACGTTTTTACCGCACGAATCAAATTTTTACGTGGTTCCAAAGTGCACAATGAAAACACATACTTTTTATCGGTGGGAATATTATATTTTGCACGCGCGGCGGCAATTTTTTTGTCATCCGTTACGTGGTAAAAATTATCATTTGCCGCCAACGGGGTCACCGTAATATCATCAGGATTCATATTTAACAGGCGCACAAAATCATTTTTGGTTGCCACAGAATTGGCAAAATATTTACAATTTGGCCTTGCCTTTATATACTGGGTCAACTTATAAAACCAATGTTTCTTTTGACCCATCGCCGGAAAATATTCCGGCAATAATAATGGTATCGTATCATGCAGCAACACGTAACTTTTGTCCGCATCTATCGTTTCAAAAAATACGCGAACGGGGGAAAAGGCGATATCAAAAACCTGTGTTGCGTTTTTTTTACCCAAGAACCTGACCGGTTTGCGCACAAAAACATTCAAAAGTAATTTAAGAATATTAAGTCTTTTGGCACGCAACTTTTTATCCAATTCCACCATTTTCAATAAAAACAATCCGTACTTATTACTGAAATAAATGTCCACATTGCCATTAAATTCCTGCTTAATAAAATTTACAAAATCGATACTGCCCATCTCACTATAGATGGACACATCAAACTGGTTCGATTCTACCAATTTTTTCAATATATTATACGCCGTGAAGTAAATTCCTGAACGACCACTGCGCTTGCCGTCAATATTTTCCGCAATAACTGATGCATCAAAAATTAATGTCTTTTTTTTGCTCATTTTTACTTGTCCTTTTTCTCGAATTCACTTTTGTCCGGGAATTTTGATTCAAAAAAAGACCAATTGTGTTCCCGAATTTCGTCCGTGTTATCCACACTGTCGTTTATACACACAACACGGGCATTTATATGCGCCAAATCAGATTCCACCGCATCCACACAATAAAATCCTGAATCACGTATAGAACGATAATGAATCAAATTATAAATAAAATCCAATATGATATTATGCCCAACGTGTCTGCCGTGGCACCGTATCAAGCGCGCGCGACCATGCACAACATCATACAAATTAAATACCAAGCGATGAACATCCGTCACATCCCGAAAACGACGATAACGTGTCTCATTAATAGATTGGGCCAAAATTGGATTTGCCAAACACGCCACAATTGACGATTTTATATATGGATCTATGCCGTGTGACGCCTTGTAATTATACATCTTGACCCCAAAGGCGCGTTCTATTTCATGTGCCGCATTTATTAAATGAAATTGATGTATGCTTTTTGTATTACCCGCCAAATGCCCATTTTTACGATAATTATAACGGAACTTGGCCCGCCCCGCACAATCAAAGAAATAATCCGGCGGTGTCGGCGCATTGAAAAACATATCATCATTCGCCAATATAAAATGTTCCGCCAATCCCGGAATATTCGCCAAAGATGCCTCAATCGCACACGAATTAAAAATCGGCGACGCGTCCGGTGGCAATATAGATTCTTGGGGAACAATTGTCACGCGTGGATTGTTTGTGTCCAACCATTTTGGAACCTGGCCGAAACCGGTCACAATATAGATATGATTTATCCACGGTGCATTCCTTTCCACCGACCGCAGAGAATATTTTAATTCATCATTATCACGATAAATCGAACCACCGATGGCATCGGTGAACCTATTTTCTTTGCGCCCGGCAGCACGTAAATATTTATTTTTTATTTCATTAAATTCGCGACTGGACCCATCAATCCACAGATAAACCAAATCTATTGGGAATGGGAATGTTTTTTTATCAAACAAATGTTTATCTCTTTTCCTAATCATGTAAAAAATCTTGGCATAAAACATACCCAAAGTCAAATAACAATATACTTTTCAAACAAAAAATTACCCCGGCATCGACCGGGGTAAAAACACAAGAATATTTTGCGACAAATTATTCCGCAACTTCCGTTGTGGTCTCTGGTGCCGCGGCCACATCCGCCGGTTTTTCTTCGGCCGGCGCTTCTTCTGTGGCCTCTTCTTCAACCTTTTTGGTTCCAAATGTCAAAACCTTGCCCGCGACCAGTGCTTCGATTTCATCGTTGGTACGCGCAACATAGACTTTGATTGGAACGATAACATCTGGATGCAGCGCGATTTTTGTATCAAACACACCAACCGATTTAATCGGCGCACCCAACATAACCTGGGCCGAAGAAACATCAACATTTGCAATTTCTTTCAAAGTGCGTGCGATATCGCGGCTGGACACAGAACCATACAATTGACCTGTATCACCGGCCTGGCGAATCATATACATCTTGGCGTTCTTGACCGCGTCAACTTTTGCTTCGGCGGCTTTCTTGGCGTTTTCGTGACGGGCCTGCAATTCCGCCTTTTGTGCCTCGAACAGCGCAACGTTTTCACGTGACCAACGCAACGCCTTGTTATTCGGCAACAAGAAATTACGTGCGAATCCTGTTTTAACCTCGACCGTATCGCCAATATTACCCAAACGTGTAATTTTTTCTGTTAAAATAACTTTCATTTTATCTGTCCTTTATTTGTAAAGTTAGGGAAAATCCCAAATAGTTTAACCAATGTTGTTACGCACAAACGGCAACAGACCCAAATGACGTGCGCGTTTGATTGCGCGGGTCAACAACCGTTGATCTTTTTGGGAAACGCCACTGATACGGGATGGGACGATTTTACCGCGTTCGGTAATATAGTGTCCCAACATTTTAACATCTTTGTAATCAATAACCTTGCCCTTTAACGGGTTAGATTTTTTACGATAAATTGCTGCACGAACTGCCATTATTCTGCCTCCTCGGTATTCTTTTTCATCATGATAGACGGGCCATCTGCCAATTTTTCGACGCGCACGTTCAGGTAACGAATAACGTCTTCATCAATACGGCAACGGCGTTCCAATTCTGCAACCGCAGTTCCCGGCAATTCAATGTTCATCATAACATAGTGTGCCTTGCGATTTTTGCGAATTATATAGGCCAAGTTCTTCAATCCCCAAAATTCGGTAGATTTCACATCGCCCTTTAATTCTTTGATAATACCTGCATATTTTTCCGCTTTTTCTTTGACCTGCGGTTCGGTCAAATCCTGGCGAAAAACCAGGACACTTTCATAGTAAGCCATTTTATTTCCTTTGGTTTATATCAGCCGTCACCACCATTAGCAACAGCAGGAACAGACGCAATTATTACAATTTTTTACAAAAAATCAAGTGGTTTTATAATTTTTCCCATTTATTTAGAATAATCCCTGTTGACACGATGTCCAAAATTTTTCTATGATGCAAATGTAACGAGAGAAAGTACCATGAATAATTTTCACAGAAACCTTAATCGTATGGCGTTTTTCACGGCATTCGTACTGTGCGCCATCATATTGTTTTATCGCACATTTTTTGCGATTGCAATTGCGAACATATACCTGAACGGAATCATTATTGGAACCACCCTGTTCGGTATAATTCTGTGTTTTATCAAGGTTTTTCAACTTTTGCCTGAATATCGGTGGTTGAACGCATATACGCGGGGCGCACGCGGGGCGAAAATGCCACCACGGTTGTTGCGATCGGTCGCAGTAATGTTGCGCACACGGCCCCAGAAATTGACCGAAGGCGGCCTGCGCGGAATTTTGGACACGATTTTGGTGCGTATGGAAGACGACCGCGAACCGTTGCGTTATGTGACGAACACGTTGGTGTTTTTGGGATTGTTGGGCACATTTTGGGGACTGATTTTAACAATTGGCGGCTTTGCCGAATTGATTGGGAATTTGAATTTCAATGATGAAACCGTATTGGAAACTATGCAGGCCGGCCTGTCGCGGCCATTGGGCGGAATGGCCACCGCGTTCACCAGTTCGCTGTTGGGCCTGGGGGGCAGTTTGGTTGTCGGTTTCTTGGCACTTCAGGTTCAATTGGCCCAAGGCGCGGTTTTCCATAAATTGGAAGATTTCTTGGCGGCGCGCACGAACGTATCGCATTGCGATGCGGGTCCTTGGCCAAAAATAGAATCTACGCTTGATAAAATCGGCACCGCCGTTCGCAGTATCGACCGCAAAACCGCATCGCAACAATAAAAAAAAGTAAAGAGAGAGAACAATGCTGAACAGAACATTTAACAACGATAAAACCAATACTTGGCCGGCGTTCGTGGATTTGTTTTCGAACCTGGTTATCATATTGATATTTTTGCTGATTGTGTTTGTATTCCTGTGGACCACGACCAGTGTGTTTAACAAACGCACCGGCGTAAAAACAATCGCAGAATTAAAACAAACCAACGCGGAACAAAGTGAAAAAATCCGCCAAATGACCGCCGATGAACAGGAGGCTATGCGTTTGTTGGTCCAGGCGCGCGCCCGTCTGGAATCTGCACAAACGGATCTTGATAATCAAGAATTGTCTATTACCGATTTGGTTCGGGCATATGAAGATCAGGTGACCAAGTTGCAGACCCAAGACGAAGAAACCAAGGCACAAATTATTGAACTGCGCGAACAATTGAACACCGCATTGGTTGCCAAAGAACAATTGGCGGAATTGGAACAGCAACGCCGTGAACTTCAGGCGCAAATGTCCGAACAAATGGCAACAAAGACCGCCGAATACCAAGAAGAATTGAAAAAATTAAATGCGGCATTGGACGCGGCCGAAGAATCTGCGCGTGAACAAGAGGTTAAATATGTCGAAATGTCCAACCGTTTGAATCGCGCCTTGGCGGACAAGGTTGCCGAATTGAACGAAATGAAACAATATCAATCGGAATTCTATCGCGCCGTGAAAATGGCATTGGGCGACCGCACCACGGTCCAGGCAGACGGTGACCGATTCATTGTATCCAGTGATATTTTATTCCCCACCGGTTCATACAAATTGTCGGCCGAAGGTAAAAACCAATTGCGCCTTATATCCAACGTTATCAAAGATTTTGAATCCAAGATTCCGTCTGATGTAAATTGGATTATCCGCGTTGACGGCCACACAGACAAAACCCCGGTGGTTCCCGGCAACCGTGCATACCGCGACAATATGCAATTATCATTATTGCGCGCGACGGCCGTTGCAAACGAATTGGCCGCGGATGGCGTTTCACCACGCCGTTTGGTCCCCAGTGGCTTTGGCGATATGCACCCGGTTGAATTGGGTACAGACCAAGACAGTATGCAAAAGAACCGCCGCATAGAATTACAATTGACGAATAAATAGTGGATAGTGGTTAGCCCCCTCCTTATCAAGAAGGGGGGAGACCACGCTGTAGCAAAGCGAAAGCGGGACGGGGTAGTTGGCGCACATTGCGCCCGTTTTTTTATCGTCATCCTGTTTTTTTTATCGTCATCCCGTGCTTGACACGGGATCTCTTTGTTATCAGGCGAGACTGAAGAGGTCCCGACTTTCGTCGGGATGACGGCGGAAATCCGCCGGTTTTTTGGGTAATTCCCCTTCGCATTCCGGGGGCCCCTAAAAATGAAATT